>JBBROU010000001.1:0-122389 GCA_038229055.1 Bryobacterales bacterium
CGAGATGGTGATGCCGGGCGACAATGTGGGGCTGGTGGTGGAGCTGATTACGCCAGTGGCTATGGATAAGGGGCTGCGGTTTGCGATTCGCGAAGGCGGACGCACCGTGGGCGCCGGCACCGTGACCGAGATTTTGGATTAAGGGAGTTTAAACATGAGAGAGATCATCACGTTCCAATGCGGTGAGTGCAAAAACCGCAACTATTCGCGCACCAAGAATAAGAAAACGACGACCGAGCGCCTGGAGTTCAAAAAATTCTGCCCTTCCTGCCGCAAGCACCAGCCGCACAAGGAAATCAAGTAAACTGGTGTTGTCACAAGCGTAGGGGCGTAGGTTTAACGGCAGACCAGCGGTCTCCAAAACCGCGAGTGGGGGTTCGAATCCCTCCGCCCCTGCCAAGTTCACTCAAAGAAAATCTATGGCAGGCGAATTAGAAGCAATCAAGAGCTGGCCCGAAAAAACGCGCACGTACATCGACGACCTTAAGGTGGAGATGAAGCGCGTGACGTGGCCCACGCGCAAGCAGGTAGAATCCACCACGGTGATCGTCATTTTCACCGTGTTCGCGTTCGCGGCTTACTTCGGCGTCGTCGATTTCACCATCGATCATACGGTCACGAAAATATATTCCTCTCTATCGAAGGTGAAGTGAGCCTCGCAATGTCCCCCGATCCCGAGTTGAACCCTGAAACCGAAGACCTCGCGCAGGGCGACCCTACCACCCCTGACCAAATCTCCGAGGCCGCTGAAGAAGCAATGGACGCGGGCGATCCGGAACCCGAGCCCGAAGAACAAGCCGCTGCCGCCGCTGAAGAGCCGGTTGAAGAAGACCCCGTTGCTCCCATCGTCGAAGAGAACCTGAAGAAGTGGTTCATCGTCCATACCTACTCGGGGTTCGAGAACAAGGTCAAAGAATCGTTGATTAGCCGCGGTGAGGCTTTCGGGTTTGCCGATAAAATCGGCCAGATCCTGATCCCGACTGAAGATGTGGTCGAGCTGCGAAACGGCAAGAAGGTCACCAGCAAGCGCCTGGTTTACCCCGGCTACGTGCTCGTCGAGATGGAGATGAACGACGAGCTATGGCACGCGGTGAAGGCCACGCCTCGCGTCACCGGATTCGTTGGCGGCGGCACCTCCCCGGTTCCTCTGAGCGCCGATGAAGTGAACAAGATTCTCTATCGGGAGTCCGCGCCGTCCGCGCCGCGCCCGAAGATGAATTTCGAAAAGAACGAGATGGTCCGCATTGTGGATGGCCCGTTCACCAATTTTTCCGGCAAGGTCGACGAAGTCAATCCGGACCGCAACACGCTGCGTGTGCTGGTCACCATCTTCGGCCGCGCGACGCCTGTGGAACTCGATTTCCTGCAGGTAGAAAAGTCTTAGAAAGGTTTTTGGAAAGAGTCTAAGTATGGCAAAGAAAGTTACTGGAAGTGTAAAACTGCAGATCCCCGCCGGCAAGGCAACGCCCGCGCCGCCGGTCGGCACCGCCCTCGGTCCTCAGGGCGTGAACATCATGGATTTCTGCAAGGCGTTCAACGCCAAGACCTCGGGCAAGGATCAGGAAGGGCTGATCATCCCGGTCGTGATCACGATCTTCTCCGATCGCACGTTCACGTTCATCACCAAGACGCCGCCGGTTCCGATACTGATCAAGCGCGCTGTCGCCATCGCCAAAGGTTCCGCCGAGCCGCACAAAATCAAGGTCGGTAAGATCACCGAAGCCCAGGTCGCTGAGATCGCTAAGATCAAAATGCCCGATCTAAACTGCTTCGATGTCGAAGCCGCGATTCGTTCCGTCAAAGGCACGGCCCGAAGCATGGGCGTCGACATCGCGCAGTAGAGTTACCCTACCGGCCGGGGCTGATCGCCTGAGAGGGAGTGCTCGCGCCGTTCTCGATGAGTACCGCCGCGGTCGCGATGGCGCCCCCGGCGATTACGATCCCACCGATCACGGCAGCACCTTTGCTAAGGCCCATGATGCTCCCGGCGGCGACGGCAGCCGCCCCGGTAAGCGAGTTGGTTTCGCCGATATAAGCTGTGTTGGAGCGACCCTGCGAAGACGCATCCACCTTGATTCGGAAAGGCCCGGTCTGGTCGTTTGGTTGAAACCGAACCACAGCTTGGCCCTGCTGATCTGTGAACGCGCTGAAAAGCCGGCTGCCATCGGCAAATGTTCCCGACGGCCCTGAATCCGGCAGAAGGAAAGATACCGACGCGCCGCTAACCGGCCGGTGGTTTTCGTCCTCTACGCGAACAATCGCTTCGCGGGCAACTCGTTCCCGAACGTTATTGATGGCGCCTTCGCCCTCGACCACAATAATGTTCAGGGCTGTACCGATCGCGTTTTGAGCCGCTTGGGCCGCCAAGGGGCTAAGGCTGGCGACCTGGATAACTTCCGAAATTCCCGCCGAAGTGCGCGCGCCCGCTAACGATGCGCCGGAGACGCGAACTCGCTGACCCACGCTTGACGCGAGATCGGCACCCCGCAGTTCAACATTGGCATTGGAAATCTCGTCGGTTAAACGATACGCGCCTGAAGTCTTCGTCAGAAGACCACTGACGGTCGAACCCTGAGTGGCATCGGCGGCTGTAAAACTACGACCCTGGCTCTGCATCACGCTGGCTACCAACACGCCTCTCGCGTTCGACACCAGCATGCTTCCTTCACGAGCTGAGACATCGACCGTAGACCCGTGCACTGACACCGTTCCCGACGTATGCCGCGGACCTGCGGAGACTCGAAGCGACAACGCTTCCAATTGGTAGGCCCGTGAAGTGTCCAATCGCGCGGAGCCCCGCTCAATCAACGTGCGGTTTGCGAAAACCTGCCCGCGAGTCTGAGGCGCAAGGAATAAGATCGAGCCGTCTTGCAGCCGGACTTGCGAACCCGTCGAGGAAGTTTCGACGATCGCTCCCGAAAAGAGTGTCGCGTTTCCGGCTGCATTTGCGCCATTGAGACGCAAACCGCCGTTGGAGAATGCAATCCCCACATAGGGTGTAGCGGCCGATAAAACAAATGAAAACCCAATGACAGTAAATCCGACTATACGGTTCACAGGCAGAAACCTCCTTCGGAGTCTTGGCTGAAGTTAAGCCCTACCATGCCACAACAACTTATCGGAGTCAACCCTTTTTCCTTCGCCGCGTTTCCCCCGATACAATTTCTGGGATTCAAGTTTGGTATCTATTGAGGTGTTGTGACGAATACGCCGCCGGCTACTGAAGCGAACTCCACCCCGACGCTTTGTGTTCGCATCGGCTCGGACCCGGGTGAAAAGCAGTCTCTCCGCTTCAAATCCAATTTCCGAATCGGCCGGGTGGATGAGTGCGAAGTGTGTATCAAGGACGAGCATGTCAGCCGAGTACATGCCGCCGTCACTTTTGAAAACGATCAATGGCGAGTTCGGGATCTCCAGAGTGCTAACGGGATTTTCATAGACGGCGAACGGGTAGAAAGTGCTCTGGTAAGCGGGACTGTGACCATGAGGTTGGGGATCTACGGTCCGTTCGTAAGTCTCGAGGTCGAAGAATCTCCCCAGAAAAGTCCGGCGTCTCCGATCGGCAGCGAGACGATGATGGCGCGCTACGTTGACCGTTACTTCGGGAAACCGGCAGCCGGGGATTCTCTTGGCGAACACACAATCATGGTCCGCCGGGCCTTTCAGCAGGTGCAGAAAAAGGAACGCTGGAAATACGGATGGGTTGTGGCCAGCCTGTTGGTTGCGCTTCTCGCCGCAGGCGGGTATACGCTTTATCTACACCGTCAGGTAAGTAAACAAAAGGCTCTCGCCGAAGATCTTTTCTATTCCATGAAATCGCTGGATCTGGACATTGCCGGCGTCGAGAAGGTGGTGCTCGACTCCAACAACGGGCAGGGCCGTGAAGAGATCCGCAAGTTCCAGAACCGCCGCAAGGAAATGGAAAAGAACTACGACCGCTTCCTGACGACGCTCCGCGTTTATGACCCGAAGCTGACCGAGCAGCAGCGCCTGATTCTGCGGGTCGCGCGCATCTTCGGCGAGTGCGAACTGGCGATGCCTCCCGATTTCGTCACCGAGATCAATAACTACATAAAGAAGTGGCAGTCCTCGGGCCGGTTAGCCCGAGCGGTTCGAACCGCCAGAGAGAACGGTTATACGTTCAAAATTGCGCAGGAATTGCTCGCGCAGGATCTGCCGCCCCAATTTTTCTACCTGGCCCTTCAGGAGAGTGATTTCGACCCCTTTATCAGCGGTCCGCTTACCCGAAAAGGCATCGCCAAAGGAATGTGGCAGTTCATTCCGGAGACGGCGGAAAAATATGGCCTGAAGATCGGACCGTTGGTCGACCTCAGGCGTCCCGACCCGGCAGACGATCGTCATCATTACGATCGGGCCACCAAGGCGGCCGCAAGTTACCTGAAGGACCTCTATACGACGGATGCGCAGGCTTCCGGATTTCTGGTGATGGCTTGCTACAACTGGGGCGAGGGGCGGGTGCTGCCGCTGGTTCGGAGCATGCCCGCGAATCCGCGGGAAAGAAATTTCTGGCGATTACTTTCCGTCTATGGCAGCCGGGTTCCTAAAGAAACTTACGACTATGTTTTCTACATTGTCTCCGCGGCGGTGATTGGCGAGAATCCAAGGCTGTTTGGATTCGACTTCGACGATCCGCTGGCTCACCTGGAATCGCGTTAATCGGCCATTACCCGTTCGTGACAATATTGCCGATGGTTTGCTCCAGGTTGTTGAGCGTTTCAGTCATCAGCGCCATCTGGTCACGCAAATCGCGAATGCGCATAAGTGCTAAATCGACATTCGGATTTGGTATCGGGTCCGGAGAAGGCGGATGAAAGGTGGGAGGATTCTTGGTAGTGGTTGGATCTTCTGTCGACATGTGGCTCCTAGGGTGTTTCTCGCGAGTTTTCAGGTGAAGCGATCATTCTCTGAAATGCGGGATTATTCTGCAAGCTGGTGAGATCCGGCTCTGCTTTCAGCGATTCGGTTGGGTACCCTCTTTCTAAGGCGCTGCGGATTGCGTCCAAGGCTTTCTTATGATCACCGCCCGATTCGAAAACGATTCCGCTGTTGACCAGTACTCGGACATTGTCTGGGGCAATCCTCATCGCCAGGCGCGCATCTTGAAATGCCTGTGCGGTTTCTCCGGTTTGAATGCGGAACATCGCTCGCCAGCTCAGCGCGAAAGCGTCGTGAGGATTCGTTGCGACAGCTTTGCTTGCGACATCGGCAGCCTGCCGGTATAAGTCCGGAGCGCGCGCAGCCTGACCGGGCGTCCACCGGAAGGTCTGAGCCAGCTTACCCAACGTTGTGTAGGAAATACTGGTGCCCATCAAATCCAGCGCCTTCTGATATAGCAACGCCGCCTCGGCGCGGCGCCCCTGCGCGAAGCAGATGTCCGCAAGGCCGACGTAACCGCGGGCGGTAGCTTCGATTGCGATTGACGTTTTATAGCTTTGTTCCGCTTCGGTCATCTGGTTCACGGCGGCGTATGCAGCGCCGAGATTCGCCATCGCGACGGGACTGGCCGGGACCAGCTTGGCGATCTGCGCGAAAACCTTCACAGCCTCCTTGTACCTGCCGTGGAAGGAATAAAATCTGCCGAGCAGTGTCAGGGTAACCCAATCGCCGGGACGCAGTTTCGTGGCCTCCTGGAAAGTCTGTTCCGCTTTGGCGAGTTTCCCGGTTTGCGCGAATACATCCGCCATTCCACGCAAGGCCGCGACACATACGCGATTGATTTCTAATGCGGCACGGAATTCGCGTAAAGCGGCATCGTATTGGCCGGTCGATGAGTAGATCTGGCCGAGGCTCGCGTGGGCGAGCGCGATTTTCGGGTCGATCTCGATGGCGCGTTGACCGGCTTCTTCGGCCCTTTCGAGCATCGAAGTATCCCGGTTGAGCTCGTACTTCCGCCAGTAAGCTTCCGACAAACCGGCATAGCCGAGCGCGTATTCGCGATCGTCGGAGATCGCTCCCCGGAAACGGTCGATAGCACCGTCAAGATTATTTCCGCGGTCGTAATAATCGAGGTAGCCGCGGCCCTGCAGGTATTTTTCATAAGCCCCTTCGAGCCGCGTACCGCCGGCTGCGAGAACCACATTGTCCTCGGGTCCTAAACTCAGAGCCAGGAGATCCGCCGCCTGTTTCGCAACCGCCTGGTGCAGCGGAATGGGATCGGTTTTGCTGATGCTCAGAGTTTTTGATCCGAGTCTGGCCCCATCGGCCGCGTTGGCCAGTTCGGTGGTGATATGAATGTCGCCGCCCTCCCGTACCACGCTTCCGCTGAGCACTAGATTTACATTGAAAGCCTGTTTCGCCGCGGCATAGGTGCTCACACCGGCGCTGCGTACCTCGTTGGCGGGAATCACGCGCAACGACCCGTGAAAACGCTCAATCTCGCTCAATGTTGCGCTGAGCGAATCCTGCAATCCTTCGCTGAGAGCCCGGCCGTCATCGCCGCCGATTCGATTCTCGAACGGCAGCACGGCAAGGGTTCGGTTGGCAGGCAGACTCGATCCGTAACGCCAGCGGCCGTAGGTTCGAATGCCCGGTATAGCGATCCCGACCGCAAGGGCGACGCCAAGCAGCAGAGCGAGTCGCGCACCGGACGCTACGCGCGGCAACCCCCATCGCCGGTCGACCGCGACCTCGGCGGCGCGCAGAGCCTGCTCAAGCTCGCCACCGTCGGCGAACCTTTGTTTAGGATCTTTTCGAAGGCAGCGATCGATGACCGCTCGCAAAGATGCAGGCACATTGGCTGGGCAGGGCGGGAGCGGCTCGGTGAGAATGGCCGCGCTAAGCGCAAAACCGGATTTTGCGTCCCAAGGGGTTCGTCCGGTCAGAAGCTCAAAGAGTAGAACGCCGAATGACCAGATATCGCCGCGCGCATCGATTTTTTCGCCGCGCAGAGCTTCGGGAGCCATGTATTGGAATGTGCCCAGGAGTGTGCCATTCTGCGTCAGCGAAGCTCCCTCGTCTTGGCCGATTCCTCTTTCGTGTTTGGCCAGGCCGAAGTCGAGCATCTTCACGCGATCTTCGCCTGTAAGCATGAGGTTGGACGGTTTGATGTCGCGGTGAACGACGCCATGGCCGTGGGCGTGGGCCAGCGCGCTCGAGATCTCGATCGCGTAGCGGAGCGCCGTGGAAACCGGAAATCCATCTTCGGGAATGCATGCGTTCAGGACTTTACCGTTGACCAGTTCCATGGCTATGAAGTGCTGCCCGTGGTCCTCGCCCACTTCAAAGATGGTGCAAATATTCGGGTGGTTCAGAGTGGCTGCGGCACGTGCTTCCTGCTGAAATCTCTCCGGCGCACGAGCTGCCGTCAGCCCATGGGGCGTCATGAACTTCAATGCCACTTTGCGAGACAGAACGGTATCTTCCGCCTTGTAAACGATGCCCATGGCCCCGCGCCCAAGCTCCTCAATGACGAGGTAGCGCCCAACGCGCTGCCCATCGAGAACCGCTGTCACATCGCTCGCCAAGTGAATGGGAGGCAAAATCGGACTGGATTCGATGAAACTCCCGAGGCGCTGATGGGATGCGATGAACGACTCAACCTGCAGCCTGAGCCCGGGCCGATCGGCGCAAGCCGCACTCAAATAGGAATTGCGGTCTTCCGGTTCAACATCCCAAGCGGCAAAAACAATCTCCTTGATTTCCTGCCACCGCTCGGGAGTCATCCGGAGCCTTCATGCATGTGCCGAAAGATCCACGTGCGCGCCATGGCCCACTCTCGTTTCACGGTGGCCGGTGAAACGCCGATCGCTTCCGCTGTTTCTTCGATTGAGAGGCCTCCAAAGAATCGAAGCTCAACGATCTCGGCCTGCCGTGGATCGAGCAGGGCAAGCTTCTTCAAGCAATCGTCAAGAACTATCAAATCGACATCCCGCTCTTCCTGTTTCACGAGGTTTTCATTGAGCGATACCCGGATTGCGCCACCGCCTCGCTTACCGGCGTGTCGGCCGCGCGCATGATCGACCAAAATGCCGCGCATGACTTTTGCCGCGACACCGAAAAAATGTGCGCGGTTCTGCCAGTCCATTTCAATATCGATCAGCTTGAGGTAGAGCTCGTTCACCAGGCCGCCGCTCTGGAGTGTGTGGCCGGGCGGTTGGCGCTGCAGATAAGCTCGCGCAATTCGCCGAAGCTCACTATAGACGAGTGGCACCAGAACCGAGAGGGCATCCGAATCGCCTTGCCTCAAGCGGATGAGTAGCTCACTGACCGGAGCTTCGCGGGGCACTGTCATACAGGTTGGAGGCACCGACTGGCCGGCAGCCGGATGGCCCGCCCAATCGAACTTATGTTAGGAAGCCGTGAGCGGAAAGTCAACGACGTGAAGGGTGTCACAGGGCCGTGAGCCACTTTGAAGCGGAATTCCGGTTACCCATTTGGAGAGCATTATGAAAACGTTAGGAATTCGAAGTTTTGGCTTGGCATTCTTGCTGACGGCCTCGGCATTTGCGCAGGTGACCATATCTAGAGGCGGTGTCGTGAACGCGGCAACATTTGCGATTCCCGGGCTACCCAATTCGGGAATCGCTCAAGGATCGATCTTCACTATCTTTGGCAATAACCTTGGGCCCGACCCGGCGGAGTTCGGATTTTCGTTTCCGTTGCCGACGCTGACCCCTGGAGGCAAAGTATCGGTGAACGTGACGGTGGATGGGACTACCTCGAATGCGATTATCTTGTATTCCGGGAAAACACAGATAAACGCCGTTATGCCTTCGTCAATGCCCGTTGGCACGGGAACTGTCTCCGTGAGTTTCAACGGAGAGGCGAGTGCGACCGAGCCGGTGCAAGTGGTGAAAAGTAACTTTGGCTCATTTTCCCTTAATAGTTCGGGAACTGGTCCCGGGATTGTGACGTTCGCCGACAACAGTTTGGTGGGCGCGAAGAACGCGGCAAATCCCGGGGAGACGTTAGTGGTCTGGGGAACGGGGCTTGGCCCGGTGGCAGGTGTGGAGAACGCAGGCCCGCTGCCGGGCGACCAGTCGAGCGTGCCGATTGAGGTATTTGTCGGAAGCTCATCGGCAACTGTCACCTATCGGGGCAGATCGGGTTGCTGTGCAGGCTTGGACCAGATTGTCTTTGTGGTTCCTCCCGCCATACAGGGATGCGCGGTGCCAGTCGCCGTCAAGATAGGAAACTTCGTCAGTAACTTCACGACCATCGCAGTGGCCCAAACCAGTAGAACGTGTTCAGCGCCGGAGACCGGGCTCTCAGATGCCACTTTCACGCCGCTGGCCGGGAAAGCCGATGCCTCATTCGCGATGATCTCGCTCGGCAGAACCACAATGACGACTCCAGGCCTTCCGGGAGCGCCCGCAAAAACGACGACCACGGACAGCGGCTTTGCGGTGTTTGAAAAAGTCAGCATACCCGCGGGAACAGGCTATAGCCCGGCGCTGTTCAATACGGTATCGTTTGGAGCCTGCGTGGTGAGTACGTTCAACAGCGCGACTATGAGCGCCACCACCCCCACCGGCGTTGGAGCTAAGATTGCGGCGCTGGACGCGGGCGCGAGCCTAACGATCGCTGGGCCATCCGGGAATCGCGCCCTTACGCCCATAGCGGCTGCCGACCCCGGTTTCTACAGTGCGATCCTCGGAGACGGTACGCCGGGCAACTATCTCGACCCAGGGCAGTACAATGTTGCCGGCGCGGGAGGGAAAGAGGTTGGCGCTTTTTCGACCCGCCTCAACTTGCCACCCGCTCTCACGTGGACTAACGCGGACAGCGTCGACACTATCAACCGCCCGGCGGGACAGCTTATCACCTGGTCCGGAGGAGATTCAACCACGAACGTGAGTATTGACGGCAGTAGTTTTACGGTTGCCGGCACCGACGCGATTGGGGCTGTATTTCATTGCCAGGCCCGCGCTTCGGACGGCAGATTTACCATCCCCGCGGTCGTACTGCTTAGTCTTCCGCCCACTGCGAATAACATCCCGGGATCGGCTGCTCCCATGAGCCGCTTGAGTGTGGGCGAGACGACTCCGTATACAACTTTCACGGCGCCCGGATTGGACTTAGGCGTAATCACCGGTTCATCTTCAACCTCGAAGCCGGTGAGCTATCAATAGAGCTTTCCTCATCACAACAAATCGGGCAGGTTGGAGGCGGCTATTGTCATAGCCGCCTCCAAACTTTTTTGGGGCCGACAGACTCGCGCGCGGGCTCGGACAAGAAATATTTCGAATTGTGAGCTGTTTTCCTGCTATTTCTCGGTAACCCTACAGAGCCCCTTCCGAGCTCACTACAACTCTACTGAGGTCCAAATGAAACTTCTAAGCTTTTCTCACTTCCGCTCTCTTCTGGCATTAACCGTTGTCGTCGCGTTGCAGGCCCAGGAACGAACCCTTGTGCCAGGCGCGCCCGGCAACATTCCCGCTTCCCCGCAGGATCCATCCAACGTGGAATTTGCGATAGTTCGTCAGGCTTCCTCCGAGATGCGCCTGATCGACCGTCAGCAGAAGGTTCTCTTCGTCAAGAGTCCCGCCGCAAACGCGAGGGAGGCCGTGGCCAATCTGCTACTCAGCGACGTCGGCCTGACCCTGATCACGATGGCGCTCGCACCGCAGATGCGAATGTGGAACCCGTACATGAATGACGTTTTGCGTAAAGGCGTCAATCTCGGCCGCGGCGTGCTGGTTGGTCACGGCACGGACACCAGAGGATTCGAATACGACACGCTCGCTGGAACCACCGCCGACGTGACCTTGAGGGAAGGGAATGCCGAGTTTCTGATTCCAATGAAGAATTACCTGCCGAGCGCGGACTTCGACATCTCCCGTGTGCAGCCCGTGCTGATTCGGCTGGAGCCGCGCGATCGCGACAAGGCACGCGTCATCGCGTCCCGCCAGGTTCTGCTGAAAGAGAACAAGACGGGTCGTTTCGATCTGAAACCAACAGTTGCGCGTGAAGAAAGCAAAGTCGACCAGAGGCGGGTCGACGCGGACGTCGAGCGCCTACCTGGCAACGTATTCAAGCTGACTCCGAAGGAACCTCTGCAAGCCGGTGAGTTTGCGCTGGTGTTTCGTACTGCTGCTGAAAAAGGCCCCTATACGCAAAACGTAGCGCTCCGGCCCACCCCAATTTTCGCGACTTCGAATACGCCGGCCCAGCGATCCGGGTTGTTGGGGGCATTTGGTGGTCACAGCTCGGCGCAGCCGAAGTCCGAAGCTTCCGCCTCCCCTTTCGGAATGCTTCGCCGCGGGAAGACTGCAACCGGCCCTTCGGCGGCTACTCCGGCGGCCCAGCCCGGAATGGCCGGATTTCTAGCCTGGGATTTCCGGGTAGTCAAACAGTAGAAGCATCTCACGGAGTTATCGAAAATGAATCGTTCCAAAAATTTATGGTTGCTTTCCGGCGGCTTGGCCGTGTGCCTTACTTCGGCCTTGCACGCCCAGGAAGTCGTAGTAATCACGCACTCGAGCAACGGATCTTGGGCCCTGCAACAAGGCGAGTCCGTATCGGTCAACGGTAAAGATAAGATCCGCACCGCAAGCGCCGCAACCGGAACTTCGGATACGTGGGATTCCAAGTCGATCGGGCATTTGCAGAAGACTGCTTTCGATTCCTTCGCGGTGGTCCGTCGCGCGCCGGACGGACGATTTCTCGCAATGCAGGATAGCTCACAGGGATGGGAAGTTCTTGTGCCCGACGGACTGAAATCGAAGACTTCGGAATCGGTTGCGAGCCTGTGGAACCAATCGACGCTGGCGCTGAAGCGCGATAAAAAAGATAAGGCGCCCGCGGCGCTAGTCACGCGGGACGTTTACGCCATCCTCACGAGCCAGGAAGCAGCATCGGCGATGGCGGCGTTCGTCACGGATGTGAAGCTGCAGAATGCGCCCGGCGTCGAAGATGCTCAAGCTTTCCGCGATAGCGTCGAGTTGATTCCGGCCGCGATCAAAACCTTTCCTTCAGGCGCCCCCGCTGAGCGCATCCGCGAGTATCTGCGTGCCGGCATGGCCGAACGGATCGACACATGGATGAATGGGGACGCGGCCGTTGACACTCTGGACCAAGGCATCGCACTGGCCGGAGCTTCGGAATCAACTTTCGCCAACGACTCGAGGCAAGCCGGGCTTCGGAAACAGATTCGGGATGCGCGCAAGACACTTGATCGAAGGCTCGCCATTCTTCGAGCCCTGGATGCGGGGAAGCAATCGGACGCCTTCCTGCTCGCGTATCGCGAGTTCGAACCTTTTGATAAGTCGTTCACCGACCTTTCGGCCGCACGCTTAACCCACATGAAGCTAAGCGCGGCATCGCATGTGGAGGCGGCTCAAAACGCGGGGGCGTCGTCTGACTTCGCCGCCGCGATCCGGCATCTTCGCATGGCCCAGTGGCGCGATCCGCACTCCGCGGAAGCCGCCAATGCTCTCGAACAGGTCAGGCTGGAAGTCGCCCGATTGTCTTCACAACAGTTTGCGGAAGCTCGTCGCGGCATCGACCCGCGCTCGCCCAAACAGGTCCAATTGCAGCGGCGCTTGCTGATGGTCGATCAATATGCCGGCGACAGCAAGCTTCTGGAAGCTGAAAAAGCTCTGAAGGAAGCCGAGGCGGTGGATAAGGATGATCCGAAGATCAAATTTTTTGAAGCCAAAGTGGCCGCACTGCGCGGAGACTTGGGACGCGCGCTGGCTTTGCTCGATCTTTATGCCGGGCTTGCCGTAACCACCCAGGACTTCGACGAAGAAGAGAAATTGCGCGCCGGTGTTCAATATAAAATCGATAACGCGCGTAAGGAATCTCGCGCGACGCTCGCAGGTCTCTCAACGGATCAGCGCTTCGCCACCGCGCTCGAGACTGCGGCTAATGGTCTAAAGCTCGACAATGAAGATCCGGAGTTCTTGTTTCAGACGGGAATGAACGCCTGCGTTCTGCGGCACTGCGATAACTCTGCTGCGCTTCTCCGGCGCTTCCTCGACATCACCGATTCGAGCGACGGCAAGCGTGAACAGCGCATGGCCGCCATGCGCCTGCTGCGGCGAATCAATCGCGTACAGCCGAAAGTACAGATCACATGGTCCGGACAGTTGAGCTGGTTCTCAGGAGCCCCGCTCGCTTCGGGAGCCTTTTACGATCCGGTCAGTCTCGCGTTCCAGCCCAGGGTGGCCCACGTGAAAGGCTCAAATCACCTCAACGTGTTCTACGAATGGTCGGGCGAACAGTTGAAATCGGTTCACACCAAGTACGAGGACAAGAAGACCGGCAGCAACATTCTGAAGCTGGCCGTTGCCGGGGCCGCCGCGAGTCAAGGCATCGGCTCAACTGTTAACTGGCGAACCGCGGATCGCGAAACGAATGATTTCTACTTCAACTATTACGACGACACGCCACAGGTTCTGAAGGTAAGCCGCGACAACGTGATCACCAGGAGCCGCAAGATTCCGATCTCGATTCCGGGAATCGGCGGGTTCGGCGGAATTGGTGCGATCGGCGGGCTCGCCAGTGGACTGGGTGGCGGAATGGGCGGGATGATGTCCGGGCTTCGGGGTGCCGGAGCCATCGGAAAGGGCTTCGGTGGTGTAGCAGGGTTCGGCGGAGTCGGCGGGGCAGGCGCTATGCGCGCGCTAGCGACGTCGCGCTCTCTTGGCGCGGGCGGCGGCATCAACCCGACGCTCGAAAGCATGTTTCACCCGGCCGGACCGTTGACAACCGCAGCCATACACGCCGACCCGCAGGGCGGATCGACGAGTGGTTATCTCACCTTGTGGAATAGTCCTCGCCTCGATACCGAGCTGGCATTCGCCGCGATTGGGAAGCGTGTCGCCGTAGCCTTCTCGGGTAATAGCTTCTTTCATCCGTTTGTTTGGGATGCCATTCACTTGTTCGAATTGGATTACGACGAACAGGGACGTGTACAGCACGCTTGGGAGCTGGATTATCCAGCGGCACCCCGCCTCGACTTTACGTGGGAAGGGCGGCGGCTCATGCAGTTGGCCGCTCATGCTGAGAAAGGCGGAGGAACCGTATATACGCGGACCCTGCAGTACGCCGGCGATAAGTTGATGAGCGAAACCATTAACTATAGCGGCAAGACCTCACACATTAAGTACAAGTACGACAAGCAGGACAGGCTCGTGGAAGCGGAGTGCGATGACGATCATTCGCTCGACGGCCGGTCCAGGCAGATTGAATTCATCGCGGAAACAGCCAAGGGGGGCAGGCGCTAATGCAGTTCACCAGACTCATCATCGCGCTTTCGTTTCTGACGGGTAGCGCATTTGCGCAGACCAGTCCGCAGCGCACCCAGAGCACCACGCCGCCGCGACCGGCTCCATCGGTCGGAACCCATTCATCGAACCAGCTCAATCCGGACGTGTTGCACAACATGAAAGATTCCACCGAGGATCTGAACGCCCTTCGGGACGGCAATTTGACGCGGGTTCAGACCGGCGGATGCGCACCGCAAATCGCCGCCCACATCGCCGGCTTGAAAGGGCGGCTTGAGAATTACGGGAGCGTTCCTAAGCCGCGGGAGCGTCCCTCCAGCACATCTGCTGCAGCGGCGGCTGCGGAGGCGGTCAACCGGCAACTCGATTCGGTGCTAGGTCTCAGCCCAACCGAAACACCGGATGTGAAACCTTCCGAAAAGCCCGCCGACAACGATGAGATGCACAAACGGGCGGAAACCGAAACTGCCCTAATCAACGCTGAACTCGCAAGGTTGACCAGCGTTTGCGCATCCGCCAAGTAGAAACTTCGAGGAGAACCACGATGCGACTCATTCTTGCTTTTACGATTTTTTCCACGTTAGCCGTTGCACAGGTCGACAGTTCCGTACCGGTTCCGATCGACATTAACACGTTGCCTTTAGCGCCTCTGGACCTTACGTCTCCGTACGCGTCGCCTCGCGATGCCGCGCGCCATCGTTTCCAGGTCACGCTGCTGGATCTTCAGACGAAACGCGACGTGCGAGCCGCCGTCCGCGGTTTCGGTGAAGCGCTCGCCCTCGACTCTACCTACTACGCAGCAGCCTTCGATATGGCCGTAGTGGCGGCCATCGGCGAGCGCTGGGACGATGCGATTGCCGCCTTCCAGGAAGCCGCGAGTTTGGACTCGCAGGCCTTAGGCGCGCTGGCGAAACCGGCTATCGAGCGACTGCAACTTATCAGCCGACTGGAGAAAACTTCCGAAGGCAAACGGCGCCGGCAGTACGACGAAGCCTTGTTACCGTTGCTCGCGAAGTTGCCGAGCTTGCCTGAGTCGGAGGCCATGGCCGCGCTCACCGAAGTGGGGCGGATCGATTCCAAGCGGTGGGAATCGCCTGCTCTTCTGGCTGGGTTGAGCGGCGGCAACGGGCGGGGTTACGAAGCGGCCACGAAATATCTTGAGATCGCGTCCGCGAATGCAACCGATCCCGCGGTGAAAGCATCTTTGCGGTCTGCGCTCGCGGCGGCCGATCGGGAGATGCGATTCGCAGCGGCCCGCGCGGCGGCGGAGGCAGCCGCTGATGGCGGCGAAAATGACAAGGCTGCGGAGCTGTTTGAAGCAGCGTGGAGCACCATCCCCGCGCGTGCCCAAAACGGCCTCGATGCGGCTTCCGAACGACTCTTGCAGGACGACACCGCTCGCGCCGCCGCAATTCTCGCGAGGTTGAAAGACAGCGGTGACACGAAATTGGCGGACTCTGCGGCGGCGATGCTCAAGCACCTCGAACCACTTGAGCCGGCCGCCAAGAACAGCAGCGCCGATAGCGCCGAGTTCTTTCGCGACCCGGCCCAGCGGAACCCGTTCGCATCTCCGCCCTCATTCCGCCAATAGACAAAGCCGAAATGGAGTTGCTGGCGCGGCCTCTGCCGATGCTGCAGAGGGATCCGGAACCTGTGGTGATGCTGTCTTCGCTCGCGGCCGACGCCCCCGAAGGTGTAGTGGCGCTGCCCGCCCTGACTGAACCTGCAACCACATTTGAGAATGCCTGGAGAGACGTACAGTCAGCGCACCAGCGCGCATCGGCGGCGACGGCGAATCCCGCGCTTATTGTCGAAACCGCGGAGCTCGCGAAAAGCGCAAAACTGGCGCGCGTTCTCAGGGTGACGACGGAACCGGCCGGCGCTCGTGTCGCGTTAGACGATCGCCCCGACCCCCTTTGCCAGACCCCTTGTGATATTCGGACCGACGCGGGCTCATATACGGTTCGCCTCGCTCTGACCGGGTATAAGGAAGAAGAGCGGAAGATTAGCGTGCAAGCCAGAATGCCGAACGAACTCGCCGTGCCGATGAGCGCAGTGCGAGGCTCGGTCATTATCGAGGCACCCCCTGGCTCTGTCTTAAAGATAGATGGAACATTGACTACCGCATCCGCGCCGGCGGAATTCGCTCTTCTTCCAGGGCTTCATTCCATAAGTGCCGATATCGGACCGGTCAGAAGAGAACGCGCTCTGATGGTTCAACCCGGCGCACGTTTACGCCTCCAGCTTAAGCAATGACATACGAGTCGCTATATAATGACGGCAATCGTCGGAAGCGTCCGAAACAAATTGGGCGGCAACGTCACTACCTCAGAGGAAGCTCATGAATCGGATTCTTGTCTGCATTCTTATTCTCTTCAATTTCTCCGCGTTGGCCCAGACACAGGGGCCGAAGAAACGACTTGCGATTCTCAATTTCGATTACGCCACCGTGCAGAGCGACATCTCGGCGATTTTCGGCACGCGCCAGGATGTCGGCAAAGGCATCGCCGATCTGTTGGTGGATAGATTAGTCACCGGCGGTCAATACTCCATCATTGAGCGCAAGGCCATCGACAAGATCATGGCCGAGCAGAATCTTTCCAATAGCGACCGCGCCGACCCGAACTCGGCCGCCAAGGTGGGGCGGCTTCTGGGCGTTGACGCCATCGTCATCGGAAGCATCACGCAATTTGGCCGGGATGACAAGAGCACGACAATCGGCGGCTCCGCCTTGGGAGGCCTGGCGGGACGCTACGGACTCGGAGGCGTGGGCCAGCGAAAAGCCAAAGCCGTGGTCGGCATTAGCGCCCGCTTGGTGAACACCGATACGGGTGAGATTCTGGCCGTGGCTTCCGGCAAGGGCGAATCGGACCGGTCAGGGACATTGCTCGGCGCGGCCGGTGGAAGCTCTGGCGGCGGGGGCGGCGGCGGATTCGACATGTCCAGCAAGAATTTCGGCGACACGATTCTGGGTGAGGCGGTGAACAAAGCAGTCGGCGACGTGGCCGCCCGGCTGGAACGGGAGGCCCCACGGCTGCCGGCTCACGTCACCAGTTTTTCCGGGCTGGTGGCAGACGTTTCGGGAGACACGCTCGTGCTGAATATCGGAGCGCGGGCCGGCGTCAAAATCGGCGACCGTCTTCCGGTTAAGCGCGCCAAGCGCGAAATCAAGGATCCGGCCACGGGCAAGGTGATTCGCCGAATCGAGGATAACGTCGGTGAGATCAGCATCACGGAAGTTGACGACACTTCCTCGGTTGGAAAGTTTAGCGGCGCCATGAAGCCCAGCGTCGGAGACTCGGTTACGAACCAGTAAGTATCGGAAGGTCGGCGCCCAATGGACTTCGAGATAGGCCAGACGCTCGGTGATTACGAGATCCTTCGGGTCCTCGGGGCCGGCGGTATGGGAAAGGTGTATCAGGTTCGAAACTACGTTTCGCACCGGGTGGAGGCGATGAAGGTCCTGCTTCCCGCCCTCACCTCCGAGCCCGAACTGGCAGACCGTTTCTTGCGTGAGATCCGCATATCGGCCAGCCTGGATCATCCGAACATTGCGGCCCTGCGCACAGCGCAACGGGTGAACGATCAGCTCATCATGGTGATGGAATATGTCGAGGGGTCGACCTTAGACGGCATTTTGCGCAAGTCTCGCATCCCGGCAGACAAGGGAATTCAATACACTACACAGGCGCTCTCGGCGCTTTCCTATGCGCACTCAAAGGGCGTGATCCATCGCGATATAAAGCCCGGTAACATCATGTTGACGCCCGCGGGCTCCATCAAGCTGATGGATTTCGGAATCGCGAAACTCGCGACCGACAGCAAACTAACTAAGACCGGACTGATGGTAGGTTCGGTCTACTACATGTCTCCGGAACAGATCGAAGGACGGGAACTCGATGCCCGTTCAGATCTCTATTCGCTCGGGATCACGCTATATGAGCTAACGACGGGGCAGCGGCCGTTCAGCGGAGATAGCGAATACAAAATCATGGCAGCGCACCTGAAGCAGATGCCGCAACCGCCCCGCGACCTGGATCATTCCCTGCCCCAGGAATTGAATGACATCATTATGATGGCGCTGGCGAAAGATCCGGCAAAGCGGTTTCAATCGGCGGACGCGTTTCAACGAGCATTGACCGGCATTGCCTCGCATTCTCAACCACAAAGCAAGGAAGCTACTGGAATCGCAGCCAAGCCCAACTATCGACTGGCCTACATGTTGGCCGGCTCGGTCGCAACCTTACTGGTGATCGCGGGGGCGATCGTGGAACTCCCGAAGTTCTTTCACGCCAGCGCCGGGGGAAGCGCAACGCCCGCGAACATTGCATCCAATCCCGTATCCGGGAGTGGAAAGATGCAAGACCCGATTCCATCCGCAACGATGACGCCGCCCGATCGCAGTGTGCCTGCGTCCGCCGCGCGTGTCGCCACCCCCGTGCAGCCAGTTGGCACCGCACGCGGAGCAGGAGGCACCGTCGAGCCGAAAAAGATCGCCTCAGCCCAAGTGTCCGAACATGCGATGCCGGTGCCCGTGCCACAGCAGTCGACCTCGACCGTGACCGCGCCACCGGAAACGAAGCCCGCTCCACCGCCGGCCGATGCGGCGGCTTTGGCCGACCTGCGAGAACGAATGATGCTGATGGCGGCCCGGATGGGGGCGGCCACAACGTCGGTTCAAAATCTACAACGCGAGCAAGCGCGCCAGGGGTTGAGCCTTCGATCCGATGTTGTGGCGATGCAGCAGCGCATCAACTATCAGATGGACGAGGCGGAGTCGAGTCTCAAGCAGAGCAATTCCGCCAGTGCCAAGCAAAGGCTGGACGCGGCGGAACGCGATCTGGAGAAACTTGAAAGTTTTTTAGGTAAGTAAGGAGCCCTTATGACTATAAATAAAACGACAAATAAAACAACGGTAACTGCAATTTTTCTACTGTGTGCCGCACCCAGCTTGTTCGCCGATTTCACTTATGAATCCACCAGTAAGATCACCGGGGGCGCCCTCGTTGGGATGATGAAGTTTGCTGGCGCTTTTTCAAAAGATGCCCGCAAGGTGATGGATCCGATTCCATCGACCACAGCGATCAAAGGCAATCGCATGGTTCACAAGACCAACGACTCAGCCAGCGTAATCGACATCGACAAAGAAACCATCACGAACATCAATTACGCGCAAAAGACCTATTCTGTTGTGACCTTCGCCCAAATGAAGCAGGCCATGGACGAGATGATGCAGAAAATGCAGCACCAAAAACCGGGTGATCCGCCGCCGCCGGACATGCAGTTCGATATCAAAGTGAACGACACCGGTCAAACCAAATCCATCAACGGTAACAACGCCCACGAGATGGTTATGACCATGGCCATGCTGGGCCAGGATGCGAAGTCCGCGGCCAAAGGGGGTCTGGATGTGACCACGGACATGTGGATTGCTCCCAAGGTGGCGGGCTACGACCAGGTGCGTGACTTTCAGCGCCGCATGGCAAAGAAACTGAACTGGGTGCCGGGGCAGAGCCCGTTGATGACTCGCCCGGATATGCAGCGTGCCATGGCGGAGCTTTATCAGGAAGGCTCCAAGTTAGATGGCATGCCCGTTTACGAGACGATCAAGATGGGAGGAAAGATGGAAGGGATTCCCGACAGCTCCTCTTCGCAAACACAGTCCTCGCGCAATTCGAATGCACCGCCCACCTCGGTGAGCGAAGCGCTGGGCTCGGCTCTCGGTGGACGGCTGGGGCTTGGCGGATTTGGGCGGCGTAAGAAAGAGGCGCCGGCTGATGCGGGCTCGCAATCCGCTTCCGGCACGCCGAATGGGGGCTCCAATTC
Organism: Bryobacterales bacterium; assembly: GCA_038229055.1. Classification (GTDB taxonomy): domain Bacteria; phylum Acidobacteriota; class Terriglobia; order Bryobacterales; family Bryobacteraceae; genus JANYJA01. The sequence continues at coordinate 20,019 of JBBROU010000001.1, forward strand.
AGTCTCGGGCTCTTTGATGGAGATGACCATGGAAGTGACCAGCTATTCGTCGGCCTCCGCGGATCCCGCGCTTTTTGAGGTTCCTGCCGGCTTCACTCAGGCGCAGGAGGATCCGGCGCATCCGAATCGCCGCCGACCGTAAGTTATTGGTAAAATGGAAGGATTCGTATAGAAGTTTGAAATTAGGAGACCCGCAGTGTCATTGCTTAAGTATTCATCATTCGCAATTTTTCTTACTACTCTCCCGGTTTGGTCACAGCCCGCTATCAAGGAACTCACCGCGCGCGAGATATTCCTGGAAACGGCCGAAGTGAAACCGGTTTCGAAACCCGCATCGAATATCGCGCGCCGTCCCAGAATCAAGAGTTCCGTTAAATCCGCGCCGGCCGCAGCCCCTTCCGAACAGCCGAGCGCGCGCGATCCGTTGAGCTCTACTGCGGAAATCGCGCATTCGGAAAGTACGTCGCCTGACGGCACTGCAGTAGTGTCCGTTGTCAAGACTGAATCGACTGTCCCGCTTGGGATACGGTATGTCGTGCTGAAAGAAACCAGGGGCCGTGTGGACGAGGAAGTGGATCCGGACAGCGTCTTTCACAGTCGCGACCGGATCCAGTTGGATGTGGAAGTAAATGATAGCGGCTATCTCTACGTGATAAACCGCGGATCCACCGGGACCTGGAAAATGCTGTTTCCTTCGGCGGAGACGCCGCAAGGGGGAAATCATGTGACACGGGGGCATCAATACCGGATTCCTGAACAGCACGTGATCGCCTTCGACAGCAACACGGGCACGGAGAATCTGTTCATCGTGTTCTCAAGGCAACCGGAGGCGGACCTGGAATCGTTGATCCATAGCCTCGGGGATAAAACGCCAAAGCAGCCGGCTTCCGACAAGGGGGCCCGGCCAGCCCCGGCGGGAACCTTGATGGCCGCCAACGTACAGTTGGACGACAACTACGTCGATGGGCTTAGGAGAGTTTATTCACGTGATCTAGTGATCGAGAAGGCCGATGCTTCCGCGGCTGAGAGCGCTAAATCGGGTGAAGGTAAGGGCGATGCGAGCGTGCACGGCAAGGACCATGCGGTATACGCCGTTAATCCCACGGGTCGTCCCGATTCGCGGGTCGTCAGCGATGTTACGCTGATTCACCAATAGTTATGCGCCGAAATGTTGTCGGTTTTGTTCTTGCCGCGTCGCAGTTACTAGTTGCGCAAAGCACATCCCTTTCACAGGGCAGCCATCACATTGAAATCGTCGTGGAAAGACGCGATGGCTTGGTTTGGAAGCAGGTGGATCCGGGGCTGGTGTTCAATCAAAACGACCTTCTCCGGTTTCGATTCCAGACCAACTTTGACGGTTATCTTTACGTCGTGAATCACAGCAGTTCGGGCAAGGACATGCTGATCTTCCCGCGCGAGGAGACCGGGCGCGACAATCGAATCCAAGGCGGAAAGAGCTATCAGGTGCCTGCTACCAAGTCGCAGTTCCGGATTACCGGTCCGGCGGGTCACGAGGTGGTGTATTGGATGCTGAGCCCTGTGGAACTGCCGGGTTACGCATCGGCGGCCGAGGCGGTTGAGACGCGGAAGGCGCCTGAATTGATTCCACGCTGTGACGACGAACTCTTCCGCGCGCGCGGCGAGTGCATCGATTCTTCAGCAGGAGCCCGGGGCATCGAGGCCCAGGAAAAGCTGCCGAAGGGACTTCCCCGCGCCGACGACTCTTCCGACTTAGTGTTCATGCGGCAGCAGAATAAGTCGGTGATTTCATCTCGAGTCTTACATGGTCCGATTGTTTATGAATTCCGGATAGCCCACAAGTGAAGTCTATGTTTCCAAGATTCGCAATATTGTCTCTGCTATGTTTCACCCTGCACGCGCAGCAGCCGGCGGCTCCATCGGCGGCGCCTTCAAAGGAACGCGATCTGAATCTGGAGAGCCTGACTCCCACCGCGGTTCCGGCTAAGGATCCAGCGCGACCCCACATACCGCGTAGCTATGCGTTGGTCGTGGGCGTTTCCAATTACCAGAATTTGTCCGCTGGGCAGCAATTACCTTATTCGGACCGTGACGCCGAAGCGATTTATTCGGTTCTGATAAGCCCCGAAGGCGGGAATTTTCCGGCCGAAAATGTCCACAAGCTAATTGGTTCTAACGCGACTCTTCGTAATATCAAGCAGAATCTTGAAGAATGGCTCCCCGCATCGGCGAAGAAGGACGACCGGGTCTTGATTTACTTTGCAGGGCACGGGTTCGTCGATCCGGCGAACGGGACCGCTTACCTGGCGCCATATGATTTTCGCAAAGATGACATCGTTCACACCGGATACCCGATGTCGCGGCTGAGTTCCATCATAGGGTCGGCAATTCAGGCGAAAGACAAAATTCTCTTAACCGATTCCTGCCATAGCGGTGCGATTGCACCCGATGCCGACGTGCAGCAGATCAATCAGAGTCTCTCCAATTTAGATAAGTCGCTGTTTTCGTTAACGGCAAGCCGCGACCGCGAACGCTCGTTCGAAGGTAAAGATTGGGGCGGAGGCCACGGTGTCTTCACTTATTACGTAATCGAAGGTTTGAAGGGTGCGGCCGACACCTCGCACGACGGTATCGTGACCGCCGATGAGCTGGCTGAATATGTCCACACAAATGTTCGTGAAGCCACCAACGGCAAACAGAATCCCACTTCTGAGCGCGCCAGCTTCGACCCCAATATGCTGCTGTCTTATGTGCCTGCAAATGTCCGCCCGGGAACGCCTCCACCGCCGAAGTTCGGCACGCTCGTATTTGAGTCGAACATGGATGGCGTGGAGATCCTGGTAGACGGCCAATCAAAGGGGATCGTCAATAAGGCGGCTCCGCTTTCGCTGCCGGGCCTTCCGCCGGGCTCTCACATTGTGCAAGGCGTCCACATTGGATATGAGCCGGATGGCCCTCGCGAAGAGGTTGTCTATCCCGGCCAGGAAAAGACGGTCACGATTCGAATTGTCATGCAAAAGCGGCGGAACCGGGCGGCCGCTGATCACCTGGATAAGGCGCTCAAGTTTTATCAGGACGGGCAGGAAAAGAACTATAAGAAAGCGCAGGGCGAGTTGCAGGAAGCACTCGCCATCGATCCGAATTACAGCCAGGCGTGGCTCTACATGGGCCGCGTATCGAGCGCGCTATTTGAGCGCGACGAGGCTGAGAAGAATTTCCGCCGCGCCATTCAAATCGATCCGGATTATCTCGAAGCACGGACTTCTCTGGGGGGCATGCTGCTGGACAAGGGCAATTTGGATGAAGCTGTCCGTCAGTTGAACCTGGTGACTCAGCGCGATCCTAAGAACGCGGAAGCGTGGTATCTGCTGTCGCAGGCATTTACGCGCAAGGAGAGCTATGAGCAGGCGGGCCAGGCTGCGTCGAAGGCCATCGATCTGACGCCTAGAAACGCGGAGGCTCATTTCTGGATGGCCGAGAGCCTTCGATTCAGCAAGAAGTGGGAGCCGGCGCGAAACCAATATGACTCCTATTTGAAGTTGAGTAACTTTGACAGCGGGACCGCCGGGAAGCTCAATTATTATGTTCTTGGATACTTGGTCGGGCTTGGCAAGAAGTCACGGGCTTCCCAGGAGGATATCTGGAAGGACCTGCGAAGCTGGGCTTACTTCGGCCGTTGCGATTGTGAACAGAGGCTTTCGCAATTCGACGCGGCGATTGCCGATTGCCAGAGGTCTTTGTCTTATGACAATAAAGACGCGCTGACGCACTTTGCGTTGGGACTGGCCTACTTGAAGCAAGGGCAGAAGCTTGGCAATGTGGGCCCTCTGGTTGCGGCTTGCGACCATTTCAAGACTATGATCAACTTAAACGCCTCTCTGGCTGAAGCGGAATTCGCGAGAAAGAATATTGCCGGCATTCAGAAACTAGTCACTTGTCAGTGAGCGTCTCTCACGCACCGAAATCCAATTGACCGCCCAGAAAAGCGCGCGGGCACTGAACTCCACTCGTAGGTAACTGTGGACGCCAAGTGCTGGGCAAATGAACCACCGCGCATGATGTACCATGGCTCATCCGGAGTGACCGGAAAACTTTTTGCTAAGTAGTCAGCTACCGCACGCGGGCTTGGCTTTCGTAACTCATCGACAAATTCCCAAACGTTCCCGGCCATGTTCAGCGCACCATACGGACTGGCTCCGCTAATCGAGCTTGTGGCGGGTGCGATTCCGTGAAAGCCAGAAGCGCTGTTATCGACAACATTTGCTCGACTGGTATCGGGTTCGCGGCCCCAGGGGAACTCCCGGCCATCCGCGCCCCGCGCGGCTTTCTCCCATTCCTGCATCGTCGGCAGACGTTTGCCCGCCCATCTCGCGAAATCGCGTGCTTCAGCGATCGTCACGCCGGTTATCGGGAGGCCGGGTTGAGAGGCCATAAAGGTGTCGGGTAGTTTCTGGCCAGTTTTCTGGCAATATCTCGCATAAGCGTCTTGAGTAACTTCGGTCTTATCTACGTAGTAGTCCGGAAGGGAGGCGGACTTCAGGTCTTTACCGACCAGGAAACTCCCTCCGGGCACAAGCACCATATCGCCGGCTGGGTCCTGAACCAAAGTCACGAGTTTCGGTGCCGCGGGGACTTTTGCCGTTCTCAGGCGGAGCACGAAGTAGCCGGCAATGGCCAACAGGAGAACCGCCGCTAATGCGACCGAGGGGATGACCCACTTTGGCCGGGAAGCGTTGGCCGAGACTAAAGGTTCATTCGCGTGCGTATCGACATCAGTACTCGCTTTGGTCGCGAACCGATCCGATATCCCCTCCGTTGCTCTCGCTGGTTGCGCATGATTTTCCAATTCCCTTGTGATCGCGGCGAGACGCGCCCGAACCGCGCCGAAGCTTTGTGGCCGAGCTTCAGGTTTCTTGGCCGTGCAATCCTGAATCAATGAGCAGAGGGATTCAGGAGCACCGGCTGCGCGCATCGCATCGATCTTGATCGGTTCATTTAGAATGTTGTAGAAAAGACTTTGGACTGAATCCGCATTGATCGGCTTGGCGCCGGTTATGACTTCGAATACGACGATTCCAAAAGCGTAGATGTCGACAAGATGGTTCACTTGCCCACCCATGACTTGTTCCGGAGCCATGTAATACGGTGTGCCCAGGATGTAGCCGGCTCGGGTGAGCGCCATGCCCTCGGTCTTAGCAATGCCGAAATCCATCAATTTCAACCGGCCATCGGGGCAAACATGAATATTCTCGGGCTTGAGATCGCGATGGATAATCTTGTTGACGTGGACGTACTCCAGCGCCTTCGCCAATTGCATTGCAAGATCAAGCTTTGCGGCTAAGTCACCCGTCCGATGTTCCTCGATGAGGCTGTGGAGATCCTTGCCGTTCAAAAACTCCATGACCAGGAACAGGCGGCCTTTTTCCTCGCCGAAGTCGTAGATATTGATTACGTTTTCGTGACTGATGTTCCCAGCCATGCGCGCTTCCTGTAGAAAACGCGATTTCACTTCAGGGTCCGATTCTCCTTGCGGGGTTAGAATCTTGACGGCTACGGTTCTTCCGATAATCGTGTCTTTCGCGCGGTAAACATGGGACATGCCGCCGCCCAGAAACTGCTGAAGCTCGTATTTTCCAATGCGGAAAGGAAGTTCCACGGTTTACTTCGCCACCTCGGATACGCAACCAAGACCAGATAGAAATCCCTTCTGGAATATTTGCGGGCTCGCACCCATATCCAGGTCAAAGCGGACGGTCAATGGAGCTCCACTATTGGTGGTAACCGGAGTCTGATTCTTACCTGCGCGGAATACCCAATCGTAAGTGGTAACCGTTCCAGCCGTTCGTGCCTTGTCGGCATCTTCGAAGAATCTTGATATTGCCCAGAGCCCGGAGTAATTCGGCAGGTTGCCGCCGGAGGAAGTGAGTTTTACTTCCTGCGGATTAGCGGGCCACGTAAACGATTTCGCCGTGGCGGCGTCACCACCGTAAGTGAGAGTCTGCCCGTACATCTGAAGTGTCATTTTGTCGATACCCTCGGTTTTAATGGGCTTCAGCCCAAAGACGAGATGGGGCTCGGCGGTTCCCCCCGCATAAAGAGCATCCGACAAAGCCGCTGCGCGGTTGAAGAAACCAACGAATGCGGATGTCAGTTGGATGGTACCGCCGGGGACCGATTCATATTGCGAGCCTTTCCTGGTAAGTAGCTTTTGCAAGCTGAAATCGTAGAAGGTCCACAGCGCACCCTCCTTCGGCTTAAAGATATGATCGATGTCGGCCAGAGTCGCTTCCGCCGTCGCACCCGCCTTGAATGGGTATTTCGCCGACAGGGTTCGCATTTCCCCGCACAACCCTTTGCCTTTTCCGTTTAATTCCGCGGGTCCGACGCCTCGTAGCACGGCCTCCACATTGGTGATGGGATCCTCCATTAACTGCTGAACCGTAGTTCCAAGGTGACCCTCTGGGTCTACTCCGAACGTCTGCGCCATTTGCCGCGTGACCGTGCGAGCACTGCTCGCGTTCGCAAGTGTCTGGGATGCGGCTGCATCATTCGGCGGCCCCGCCACCGCGACGGCCTGTTCGAGCGAGGTCTGGAGAATGACCAGTGCGTGCATATAATCGCTATTCGTTTGCCCGACATACTGCTCTATGTTGGCGGGCGGCATCACCGTGTGCAGCGCCCTGAAGGCTTTCACCACGTCAGTCGCATCGACGCCGGTATTCTGGGAAGCAAGCCAGAACATCTCGAGTAACGGAGATTGGGCTCCGGAGGTAAGACTCAGCTTCTGAGCCGCGTCGCGCACGTCTTTGTATTTCACAATCGAGGAGCGGCGCAAGTATTCACGCCACTGCGCCACAAACGCGGCATGGTAAAGGCTAGTCAACCGCGGTTCCAGATTCGATCGGTCTATATTCTGGGTACCCTGATTGCCAAGCACCCAAGGTTCACCGTTGAAGTAGCGGTCGTTGTTCTTGATAGCGTCTTGCATAAATCCCCAGCCCTTCTTGGTGAATGCGCCGGGCACGTCGCGGTTATTGACTACAACCTCAGCCGACCCTGCGAACATGCGGTTGAAGTTCACGGAGGGGTTGTTCTTGTTGGCTTCGGAGATCATGAAGTTGTAGACCCGGTCGGGTCCGCTGAACCGGGCCAGGTACTTGCGGCCCCGATCGATTGCGAGCGCGTCGTTTTCGGAAGAGAGGGGATTCGCGAACTTCAGTTCGTTGGTATAGAAGTCGAATTGCTTCTGGGCTAACTGCTGGCGCTCGCTATCCACTCTCTTTCCCTCGGCCCATCGCTGGCCGAGCAGAGGCGCGAGGAACTGCCGCGTGCTTTTTTCGTGATTCGACGTGGTAATCAGGTAAGCCTTCAGGGTGTCATAAGGACGCCCGTAATCGTCGGCAGGACTCGGCGCGGGGGGAAGGCCCCTAAGGAGACTCACAAAGCCCTGTTGCGTGGGTCCGAGCAACAACTGCTGGAACCGGCTGAAATAAAGCTTCCGCACCTCGGGGTATAGGGGCTCGCCCGAATACAGTCCCCAGCGGAAACTAAACGGGGCACCTTCGCGGTCGTAACGGGTGAGGGTCTCAAGGGATTGGCGAAGCGTCTCGAGCCGCGTCAGAGCAGCCAAGGATGGCAGCGCCGATCCCGTTCCTTCGTTCGCCACGATGCCGTTTGCCGCGGCGATCGCGGTCGATTCGAGCTTGCGATTGTTTCGCCACGAGATGAGGAAAGCGATCGATAAGAAAATGCAAAGCGCAGCGGCGGCACCCAACAACCACCTCCGCAAAGCGTTTGTCTTGATGTTCGCGGCGCCCGCTCCCATCGCCGCGCGGTCGGCCAGCAGCACTTCTTTGAAGAAGCGGCCCAGAAAAATCCACTGCGGAACTCTACGGCTCGCCGCGGAAGAGCCGACCATCGCGGGCTGAGGAACCGCAACGCCCTGCCCTCGCTGGAAAATCCGCGTTGCCCCGGCATCGGGATCGACGGATGGCTGCACGACGGGTTGGCTTGCCTGCGCGTATGCGGCTTCTTGAATAACGATCGGGCGCACCCCGGAGAAATAGAACCCGCGAAGATAGGGGCCGATGGTGAGTTGGCTGGGCCGGCACAATTCCACAAGGAACGGCACTAGACCGCTCCGCAGTTTGCGGAACTCGCGCGGAAACTCGTAGATACCCGGCGTGTTCACAAGATCGTTCTCGCGCGATAAAAATTCAGGCCGCTTATCGCTGAGCGAGTAAAACAGCCGATTGAATTCCCCACTCAGGCGTGCGCTCTCTTCTTCGCCGAACACGCCTTTGGTGTGGGAAACAACGGGAAGCGTCACGCCGAGTACTTGAGTGGATTCTTCGTTGTTCAGATTTCGGACGAAGTCGTGAAAGAACGAGAGACGGTCGGCTTTGGTGAATAGCACGTACACCGGCGTGCTGATGCCGAGACTCCGGGACAACTCACAGAGGCGGGCGTGCATGGTGCGAGCAGCCTGCAGCGAAGCATCATTGCCGCCCGGCCGAAGGAAAGCTTCGACATCGAAGCAAACTACCGCGGCACGGGGCGCTTGGCCCTTCTTTCCCACCACAGACGAGATCTTGCGCGGCTGCATTCGCCGGATGATCTGCAGCCACGAGGATGGATCGTCGAACAGTTTCGATCCCACTTCGACGAAAATGGACTTCGCTCCCAGCCAAAGATTGATTAGACGGGTTGGGGAAACGTGGCCTTCCTGATAGACCTGCCCTGAAAGAAGTTCCGGCTCGATTCCGGAGTTAATCAGACTGCTGGTCTTGGTACTGCCGGGGCTGCCAACAAGGAAGATGACCGGAAGATCGTCGAAGCGGCCGCCGCCTTCAATCCGCGCGCCCGCGAGCTTGGATTCGGCCTCGCGCAGCGCCGCTTCGAGCTCATCCGAAGCCTTCGCTGGAGCCTTCGGCGCGGGAGTTGCAGGTGCCACTTTGCCCGACTTGAACCACAGGAATGCAGCCCCGGCGGCAATCACAATCAGACTCAGCCCGATGCGGAGGATCAGGCGATCCCAGCCTTTATCCGAAGCCAGATAGCCGATGAAAAAAGCCGCAATCAGGCCGAGCACGACAGCGATGATCGTGATGATGATGATTTTCTTCATGCAAAATCTCTCGGTAGCACCGGCTGGGAGCTCATCGGCTTCGGGCCGCGAGGTCGGCCAATTCGGACGCTCCGCCGGAAAGCGAAATCCGGAAGCTGATGAACAAAACAACCAGGAGCACGAAGCACGCTGCCGCTACGTAGATCCATCGGCGAAGCCAGACGTCCCTTTGAGAACCCCGCGTTTCGCCGGCGACGGGCGCCCATGACGGCGAAAGCGCGGATGAATAAGGTCGGATGCGACGGATCTTGTCGGCAATTGAGTCTCGAACCGCCCTCAATTCTCCTCTGCCGGAGACGCTGTAGCGGCCGACGTAGCCCAACAGCAGACAGAGTTGGTACACCTCAAGAACATCCGCCAACACCTCGGTTTCCGGAGCGCTGAGCATCCGATCGATGTTGCGAAAGAAAGTCTCGCCCGCAACATGACCCCCGAATATCTCCTCTTGCAGAGGCTTGCGCGGCCAGTCGGAGAAGAGCGGATTTCTGGAATTCAAAATGGATTCATCCAGAAAAGCTACGACGGCGAACAGCGCGACTTTGAAATCTTCGGGGGCGTAGCCGCGCTTTCGCGAATCGGCGTCCGCGGTTCGGATGGCCTCCCGCATGTTGGCCCGGAAAGATTCGGCATCCGAAACAGCCTGGCGGTTGGCGCGCAGACGGACTGTGGCCGTCAGCATTTCCTGGAAGATCAAAGCGAGATTCTCGGATCGTGGTTGGACGGCAGCGGCTGCGGACATATGAGTTAAGGATTTTTATCTACTGATCGAGCACAACCAACAACTCGATTTCGGCTGAAGGGAACTCCCCTGGAACGTACACGCCCACCTGCTTGGTCTCGACGAGATGCGACCAGCATGGGCCGGTCTTGCTTACGGTGAAATATTGCGTTTCCACGCGAGCTGTAACGGCGGAAGGGGGAACCGAAACGTGAGTCAATGGCAAACCTGGAAGGGCGCGTTTGACCAACTCCCCGACGAACTGCCGCGAGCAGACCTTGACGAGTTGCGGCGTTCGGGTAATCAAATCGGACTCGCCCAGTTCAGAGCGAATCGCAAAAATCCAGCTGCTCCTTCCGAAGCACCGCTGGTCGGTGACTTGGCCCTCGAACAGATAATCGCCCGCCAGTTTCAATGGGATCGAGAGACAGTTGGTCGGCATCACCATCTCGAGATTAGTGCGGATACGCCGGTCGAGCGTTTCGAAACATTCGTCGGGGCGGTAATGGTCGTAGTGAGGAATGGTTCGGGGATGATCGTCCAGCGCAAAAGTGCACAGCGCGCCCGCAAGCCGCGCGAGTTCGAGATATAACTCTTCCGGGTGGCCCCGTTTTGTGTAGAAGAGATGGCGAAGAGGAGCGATACCGGAATTCACCGCATGCAGGAACCAGAATTTGGCGATTTCGCGAGTAGAGTATCCGGCTGTGGACCCTCCCGCGGTTGCGGAGGTGAGCGACAGGTTCGAACTCTTCTCCTCCATGATTTCGAGCAGTCGCTGAAGAAGGCTCATCAAGCGGGGACTGCCTCCGATCTGTAAAGAGGGCGGGATAAAGAGCGGATCCAGAGCGAACTTTCCGGAACCCGACCGCATGACGCGCGCGATCGGCATCTTCTGCAAATCCGCGTTGTCTTCGATTTCCAGAGTCAGTTGAATATTTTTGCGGGCGAGTCTTACCGGCTTCTCATCGCGACCGTTGGTTTCATCGTGCAGAACCTTCGTTTCCGGTGAATACCGGAACCCATTCCCAACGTGAGTTTCGTTCGGGGCACAGTTGGAACCGTTCTGCCGGATGGGTGGAATCGATAGAAACACCAGCATCTTATCGTGCGTGGGCGGGAACAACTCGTCAATGTTGCGCGGCGCGGGGAGCGCGTCGCATTCGGGCATTTGAAAGACGAGGCCGTCGGCGAAAATGCCGCGGGCGTGAATCAGCGCGAGCGTTCCGTTCTGGAGAGCCTCGGCATCAACTTCGCAGCCGAGCAGGCCGTAGGATTCATACCAAAGCGCCGAAGTGGCGAACTGAATGGAGTCCTCAAAGTAGCGGCTTTGCGCCTGGAAATGGTGGGGACCCAGGTACATCCCTTCCGACCAGACAACTCGTGAAAGTGATTTCATAACCGGCGGCGGAGGTTGTAATTAGAGTTCTCATTTTATATCCGCGCACGCTCCAAAGGTAAACCGATACCCCGAAGTGATATCCTCCCAGGGTGACGTTCCGGGGTGTTAAACGCTTCGCGTCCTGATTCTCCTGCTGGTGGTGTCCGGCAGCGCGTTGCTGACGGCGCCATTTCTCGCCTCGTCCCTTGCTCTCGACGAGCATGGAGTCACCATACCCGGGAAAGTGACGTCGAAGAGCGAAACCGTGACGCTTCGCTACTCCGACTGGAAACGCTCGTCGGAAGTCACGTTCCGCTATGAGCCTCCCGATTCTCACAGCGTCGGCTTTTTCCAAGCGACCCTCACGCCTGAACAATACGATGCATTTCACGTCGGCGATGCTGTTTCGCTTCATTACCTGCCTGCGTCCGACGTGCCCGTCTTGCCGCTCTCCAAGATAATGCGAGAAATGCATGCACTGCCCATGGTTCGCTTGGCCGATCGACGCACATTCACGGCAGCCAGGCAATTTTTTTGCCGTAGAGTCATCTTGGCGCTGGAAGCCATCGCGGGACTACTCATTATTGTCTTCATCTTGCGCAAGACCAGGTCACCGCTGTTCGGCTGGGTTGTCGGTGCCGCCGTCCTCGCGGGCTGCGCAGTGGCATTGTTCTACGACTTCCCGAGGCCCACGCCGAATCCGGCAGCGGACATACGCCAGACCACCGGACGCGTAAAGAGTCTAAGCGAAATCGAACACCTATTCGCCCAAGACGACTCGCGCGGTCTCGACACGGCTCAACCCGTGGATGTTGTGGGAGTCGAGTTCGTGCCTACCGGGAGAACTGAATCCGTGGTTGCAATCGATCTGATTGACGCCGGATCTGTCCCCGGGCTGAAGGAGAACTCAACGGTTCCGATCGACTACGAGGCGAACTCTCCGCGCACGGCTCATATGCAGCGAGCTACCAGAAAGTTTGTATCGAAAAATATCTCCGGAATCTTCGTGCAGGGCGCAATATTGCTGGCGATCGTGATCGTCTTCTTTGGCATTTGTCATTTATTCGGGCGAGCCTATCGAGGTTTCGTGGCGAGGGCAACAGGCCCAACGCTTAAACCATGAACGTGTGCTGATAAAATTAACGGCATAATCTCATTTGCGCTAACCCGATGGCACAATTTGGCAGGCTCCGGATCAACGAACTGCTCGACCAAGGCGAGATTCGCACCTACCTGGCGGACGATCCGCGAAGAAGCGGCCCGATCCTGCTTCATGTCCTCCCGAAACAGATGGAAAGCAATCGCGGCTTTGTGGAGCGCGTCGAGCGCGGCCTCAAACTTGTCGGGAGCTCCATCCTAGAGCGAGGCCAGGAGGCTGGTGTCGAGTACGTTTTGACCGAACGGTTTGTCCCGCATCGACCTTTTCTCGACTGGCTCGAAGATCCAGCCAACGCGAAACCGGACGCTCCCCGCAATCCCGATTTTTCGAAAATGGGCCGGTGGGAGATTCCGAAGTTCGCACCAGCACCGCCGATTGCGCGCGTGGATCCGATCTCGTCGGTCTCGGGAATGTTCTCGTCGGAGCTCGATGACGACTTCGATCCGCTGCTCGAAACTCAAGCGATGAACTTGAGTGAGACGGCAGCGATGCCAATCCCGGCTGCGGCGCCTCCTCCCGCGGCGGCAACGACACCCGGCGAATTCACCCAAATGTTCCGCGCCGATTCAATCAAAGACATTGAGTCGGCTGAAGCTCAATCGATTCCCGAACAACCGAGTTTGCCTGAACCGCGGGAAAGTTCCCCGGGCGAGTTTACTCGCATGTTCCAGGCGCCGCCGCGGGAACCGGCGCACCCAGTCTCGGAGCCGGCATCTTTCACCCAACTTTTCAAGAACGCGCCAGCCGAGCAAGAGACAGCCGCGGTCGAGGGCGGCGAATTCACCCGGTTATTTCAGGGGCCCGTTGAGCCGCAAACAGGCGGATTCAAGGCGCCTGCCGCTTCTGAGAAGCCTCCTGTTGCCCAGCCACGACCGACGGAGCCGCCGCCTCAGGAGCCCGGCGCATTCACGCGCATGTTCATGTCCCCCTCCGTACCTCCGGAGCCGGTGCCGCAAATGCCTCCGCCGCGGGAAGATCCTCATGCCTTCGAAAAGCACTTCGAAGGTCCCCTTTCGGCTGCGAATGCGCGAGAATTCGATTTCGACAGGCTGAAAGATAATCCGCCGCCACGTGCTCCACCGGCGCAAAGACCGGCTGGTGAATTCACACAGATGTTTGGGAAGCCATTCGCCTCGGAGTCGCCTCGCCCGTCGCCCCGGCCGGCAATGGAAGGCGCAACCCATGTTTTTCAAGCTCCCCAAAGTCCGGCGCGGCCGCCGGCAATGAGCGGGCAAGGCCCCGGTGAGTATACACGGATGTTCGCGCGGCCGGCGGCTGACGCACCGGCAGCGGGACCGGCCGCAAGCGCGGCGCCCCCGAAAAAAGCGGCAAAAGCCAGCGCGGCGCTCATTGTGACATTAGCCGTTCTGTTCGTTCTCGCCGTAGCCTTGGTCTTATTTTTTGCGTTGAAGCACTGAGTTTATGAGCCTTTTTCAGGCAGTAAGATAACCAGTTCCAACTGCGGATTCGGCAGATCGCCCGGTACGTACGCCGCAAGGTTCCGCGCTCGCCCGATCGCCTCCCAGGCAAGACCGCCCTGCGTCAGACTGAAGTATTGATAATTCATCTTCACCGGGATGGCATTCGGTGGCGTTTGGACGTGGGTCAATGGAACTCCGGGAAGTGCCTGACGAACGAGGTGCTCGATGTGACTTGCCGAGCATACCTTCACTAGCCCGGGCGTACGGCTAATCAGCTCAGCCTGCGGCATCTCAGCATTTACCGCAAGATACATCCTCGTGTTCTTCAGGTATTTATCATCGGCGAGCGCGGTGCCGTAGATGGAATTCTGCATGAGCCGCAGAGGCAGAGAAATACAATTACTCGGGACCACGGTTTCGAGCAAGAGACGAATCTTGTCGTCGAGATCCGCGAAGCAAAACGAAAGATTGTCATGGTCGTACTTGGGCAGATCGCGCGGATGGATGTCCGGCGAAAACGTGGTGAGCGCGCCCGCCAGCGACAACATGGCCGTGAAGACGCGCTCGGGATGCGCTTTCTTCGCATCGAAGAAGTGGTTGAGCAGCGGAAAATGCGAGTTGATGGCGTAGAGCAGCCAGAAGCTGGCAATGTCGGAAGCCGAGAAATCAGCCAGGCTTTGGTTCTTTTGACGACGGCTCCCCGATAACTGGCTGCTCTTCGCCGACAGAATTTCAATTTCGCGCCGAACCACCGAGACCAGGTAATCGCTGCAGTGGAAATCCGTCAAGGGAGGAACGAAGTAGGGGTCGAGCACGAACGTTCCCGACGGTGTTCGTTTGACCGTCGCGACTCGCAATGCCGTGGCACTGTCTTGCAGCTCATTCTTGGCAAGAAAGCGAATGTTCTTCCGGGCAACCTGAATCGGCTTCTCGTTGAGACCCGAATTCTCGTCGCGCATGGGGACGATTTCCGCGTTGTAACGAGTATCGGCATGAAATTGCGGCGTGGAGACGTTGATTCCGCGCTCACGATAATGCGGAATCGCGAGATAGACCTCGAGATCCTCCTGGTCCGGTTCGTAGCAGGCGGCCAGCGGTTTGGGACCGGGACCTCCGTCGGAGTTAGGAATATCGAAAATCAACCCGTCCGGAAAGATTCCGCTGGCCTGCGTGACCGCGAGGGCCCCGGCCGCGAGCGCTTCCCGATCAATCCGCAGAGATTGAAAGCCCCATGGACGAAACTGCAGAGCGTCCAATCGAAACTGCAAGCTGCTTTCGATGAAGCGGTCCTGCAACTGCAAATGCTGCGGCGTCAGAAACGTGCCTTTCGACCACAGAACGGGCTGGAGACGTTTCATAGCATTCACAGTAACAAGAGCCTGGAGGCAACGCAAAAATATCACCGGTTGACCGGCGGTAAGCCGGGGATTACGATGTGAACTGACAGGGGAGTGACGATGCCTAATCAGGTTTGCATGGGCGCGATGATGCAATGCAGTTTCGGCGTGGCCCCGAGTTCACTGGTGGTGCTGCCCGCCAATCGGGTGATGACTCAAATGGTCCCGGATGCCAACATTATGGACCACATCCCGATGGTGAACATCATGCCCTTCGGGATGTGTATGTCGATCGCCAATCCGATGGTCGCCGCCGCCACGGCAGCCGCGCTGGGCGTGTTGACGCCCATGCCGTGCATTCCAGCAACTCCGTCGCCTTGGGTTCCGGGCGCACCCAACGTGCTGCTGGGAAACATGCCGACGCTGGATAATACCTCAATGCTGATGTGCATGTGGGCCGGAGTGATCCAATTCGTGACGCCGGGCGAGTTTACGGTGATGGTGCCGTAAGGCGGCGTTTTCCGGTGTCGCGAATGGAATAATACCGGGGATTATTTCGGCTCCCAAGCCTCTTTGTCTAACCTCGGGAAAGTAACTTTACACGTACCGGGATCGATGTTGTCCACGCGCGCGAGGCCTTTCGCATCCAGAGTGCCATCAGCCACCGTGGTTCCGTCAGGCAGGGTGATCTTATAAGGCTCACCGGGAATCGGCGAGCCATCTTCGCCGACCAGCTCAATTTCGATCCACGATTTTTTCTCCTTATTTTCCGGGCTATTCGGATCGTGCGTCGGCGCGTCGCTCGCGGCGGATTGCACGATGGGAGCCGCGGCAACCGCGGCCGCACTGGCTGAACTGGCCGCAACGTCCGAAGCCGACGTGGCGGCCAGTGTACCCGGAGAAGCGGCGGGCGCCGCCGTCACGCTCCCGGCCGTAGCCTTGTCGGCATCGGTGGGGTCCGTCGGCGAAAGCGGCGACACCAGCGATCCGGGCGAGCCGGACAGTGCCGCGCCGGCACTGTTGATCTGCACCAGTGTTCCAAAAATGGCCACGCCGGATGGATCGATCGTGATGAAGTTGCCTCCGACCTTCAGCGTCAGGCCCACCGCCGCTTCGACCACCACTTGCATGCCCTTCAGATAAAGATTCTGCGTCACCTGGCTGCTGTGGTTGCCGTTGAATTCCTCGATCACGTCCCCAGTGACTTTGAGCGAATGCGAGCCGGTAATGGCCACCGCCTGCTTCCCCCCCACGGCCAGGTGATGATCGCGCCCAACTTTCACAATCTGATCGCGAGTCACGCCGGTGTGATCGTCGCGTCCGATTTTCTCCATCTTGTCGCGGGTGACCGTCAAATGCCGGTCTTGTCCAATGGCTTCCTTGCGATCGTTGGTGATGCGGATGTCCTGATCTTTCTGCCCGAACATGAAAATCTGTTCCGACCCCGCTTTATCTTCCATCCTGATCTCATTGAAGCCGCCGCCGCCCTTCGAGCTCATCGATTTGATGGCGGACTTGGTTTGATCGTCAGGCAGCGCATATGGCGTGGTTTGATCCGCATTGTAGACACGCCCGGTGATAATCGGCCGATCCGGGTCGCCTTCCAGGAAGTCGACAATCACCTCCTGTCCGATGCGGGGCGTGAAGATTGCGCCCCAGCCTTTGCCCGCCCAAAGCTGCGCAACACGAACCCAGCAGGAGCTGTTTTCATCCATGTGCCCGGCGCGGTCCCAGAAGAACTGAACTTTCACGCGGCCATACTGATCGACCCAGATTTCCTCGCCCGATTTTCCGACGACCACCGCCGTTTGCGTTCCCTGAACGACGGGCTTCCGCGCCAGGCGCGGCGGCCGGAACGGTGACGATTGCGGCATGGCTTCAAACACGTTGCGGTAGTCGAAACTCTCGCCTTCGCCCGACCGGTAAGTATTCTCGCCGGCTTTGTGATGGATCGAAAGCAAGGTGTAGTCTTGATTGGCGTCCGAGCGGAAATGTCCCTTCAGCGAGAAACGATAACCGGACTGGAAGGCGCGGCAGTTGCTCTTGCCGTTGATGGTAAGTAGTTTGACTTCCTGCTCTTCGAGCCTGACGCGCGCGTACTGCGTGCCCTCGTCGCGCGCTGTGTATTTGGCGGGATATTCGTAGAATTCACCCTTGCGCGAGCTATCGGCCAGATTGGCGTCGATGGTGTTATTCGGTTTCGTGAAGTCGTAATCGTTGACCGTCACCTTGCCGACGCGCACCCGCTGCGTGCGCCGGATCTCCAGAACTACGTCTTCGTCCTGCCACATACCCGCCGTGGTGTCATAAGCGGCTGAGCTTTGCACCGGGCAGGGCGCGAATGAGGAAGCCTGATCGGCCAGCACCAAGGTATGCTTGTCGGGCGTGTGTTCGAAAAAATAGAAGATCCCTTCGTCCTCCATCAGGCGGCTGACGAAGTTCAAGTCGGACTCGCGATATTGGACACAGTATTCGCGCGGAGCATAGGTTCCGCTGGTGCGGTCGTCGAAGTCCGTAAACCCGCGATCGCCAAAGACCTGCTTGACGATATCGAGCGCGGACTTGTTTTGGAAGATCCGGCAGTCCTGGAACAGCGAAAGGAACCAGATCCAGGGCACGATTTCGGCGCGGTAAGCGGTAAACCCGTCGAGGCCGCTTTCGACTTCCTCGATCCGGCTGACCAGTCCATGAATCGAGCGGTCGGAATCGTCCGGGAGACGAATTGAAACCACCACCGGCTGGCTAAGGAGACCCTTCATATCGAGCGACGTGCTCTCGCTTAGCATGCCGAGCTCGAACTGGAAAGGGACCGAGACGCCCTCGATCCCTTCGAAGCTTTCGAGCAGGAGCACGTCTTCGCCGAGAGACGTGTTGACGCGGATATAACGGTCGCCCTGGGTCGTCGGCACTTCTCAGATCTCACGCGCCATATGTGAAGGCTCCATCCTGGCCGATACCAATGTGAATCGATTCAGGCCGAAGACCTTCGGCAATGCGCCCCAGAATCTGCTTGGAGATTTCCGGGAGCAATGTGTTGGTCAGAATGTTATCGACATTGCGGGCGCCGCTCTCCACTTCCGTGCAGCGCCGTGCGATCTCATCAATCAGTTCCTGATCATTCGTCAATTGAATGCGATGAGTCTCGGCGATGCGCCGGCGAATCTTCCCGAACTTGAGCTCGATGATGCGCTTGAGCGCCTCGTCGCGAATCGGAAAATAAGGAATGATGACGAGCCGTCCCAGGAACGCGGGCTTGAACGTTTTGTCGAGTTCGGGCTTCAGCACTTTGACCAGACCTTCAGGGCCGGGCATGGTTTCCGGATCGGCGCATAGCTTCATCAAAGTATCTGTTCCGGCATTTGAGGTAAGGATGATGATGCTATTGCGGAAATTGATCTCGCGGCCTTCGCCATCCTCCATGCGACCCTTGTCGAAAACCTGGAAGAAAAGCTCGAGCACATCCGGATGCGCCTTTTCGACTTCGTCGAGAAGCACCACGGAATAAGGCCGCCGGCGGACGGCTTCGGTCAGGACGCCGCCTTCTCCATAGCCGACGTATCCCGGAGGCGAACCCTTCAAGGTGGAAACCGTGTGCGCTTCCTGGAACTCCGACATGTTGATGGTGATGACGTTGTGCTCGCCACCATAGAGAAGATCGGAAAGAGCGAGCGCGGTCTCGGTTTTGCCGACGCCGCTCGGGCCGACCAACAGAAAAACGCCGACCGGCTTGTCCGGATCGTCGAGGCTGGCGCGCGCAGTGCGAATGCGCTGGCTGATGGCTTCGAGCGCGTGCGACTGCCCGATCACGCGCGAACCCAGATGCTGTTCGAGTTTCAGCACGGTGGCGATTTCGTCCTTCAGCATCTTGCCGACGGGGATGCCGGTCCAGCCGCTGATCACTTCGCCCACGATTTGCGCATCGACGGTGACGCTGACCAGAGGAGTCTCGCCCTGCAGCGCTTCAAGCTCCCCAACCAGTGCCGATAGATCCGCACGCAGTGTGTCCGGCGTAGGCACAATCGGCTCAACGCTGCCGACTGCCGCCGCGGTCGCCGAAGCGGGCGCTGCCGCGGCATTTTCGATCTTGGCCCGCAGTTCGCGAATGCGAGTCACCAGATCGCGTTCCTTCTCCCAGCGGGCTTTCAAAGCGTCAAGACGGGCTTGCACCGTCGCGCGCAGCTCTTCGAGCTTGGCCAGACGTTCAACGTGGTCCGTTCCGACCGAAGCTTCGCGCTCGAGGACGCGTTTTTGCACGGCCACATCATCCAGCGTCCGAACGGCATCTTCGATGGCCGGCGGCGTTGCGTTCTGACCTAAGGCCAAACGCGCGCACGCGGTGTCGAGGACGCTTACGGCCTTATCCGGAAGCTGACGGTCGGCGAGATAGCGATGGGAAAACTTCACCGCGGCAGCCAGGCCCTCATCCAGAATGCGAACATTGTGATGCTTTTCGAGAGTTCCGACTAAACCGCGCATCATCACACGGCACTGTTCTTCGGACGGCTCTTCCACCTTAACAACCTGGAAGCGGCGAGCCAGTGCCGGATCTTTCTCGAAGTACTTTTTGTATTCGGACCACGTGGTGGCGGCAATGGTTCGCAACTCGCCACGGGCGAGCGCCGGTTTCAGCAGGTTCGCCGCATCACCCTGACCGGCCTGACCGCCCGCGCCAATCATGGTGTGCGCCTCATCAATGAAAAGGATGATCGGAATGGGGGAGGATTTCACCTCCGCAATCAACCCTTTGAGCCGGTTCTCAAACTCGCCTTTAACGCCGGCACCCGCCTGCAGCAGCGCTAAATCCAGAGTTCGCACGGTGACTTTGCGGAGCACTTCGGGAACATCGCCCTGAGCCACCCGCAACGCGAACCCTTCCACGACAGCGGTTTTGCCCACACCCGCTTCACCCACCAGAATCGGATTGTTCTGGCGACGCCGCGTCAAAATGTCGATCACCTGCCGAATCTCAAAATCGCGCGCCAGCACGGGATCGATTTTCCCCTGCTTCGCGTTCTCCGTGAGGTTGACCGTGTATTGATCGAGGTTGGGCGTCTTACCGCCCAGCGTTCGCGGCGCTTCCGGTGAGGCTCCTGAATCCGCCGGACTTTCGTCGAAGGCTTCTTCGGCAGACCCGCTCACAATCTGTGTGAAATCCTTCTTCAGCGAATCGGCGCTGATCTTTTGAAACTCTTTGCTGACCTCCCGCATGGTCCGCGCCAGCTCTTCGTTGGTCGCGAGAGCAAGAACGGTGAAGCCGGAACGAATCTTGGCTGCGCCGAAATCGATGGACCCAAGCGTCCAAGCTTCGGTCATCATCTTCAAAAGAGACGGGCTCAGCGCCGGCGTGCGCGCGTTCCCCGACTTGAGTTTGTCCAGGCTGCGCGTCAATTCGGCGGAAAGCCGTGCTTTGTCGATTCCGAAGACTTTCAGAATGTGCGCGAAATCGCCATCGCTGGAATCGAGCAGCTTCATCAGATAGTGTTCAAGTTCAACATCGTAATGGGTTCGCGATAGGCAAAGCCCGGCGGCCGCTTCGACCGCATTCCGTGTAGAATCGTTCAACTTGCCGATTAATGACCTAAGATTCACGCCCATTTCGATTCTCCTGACCGGCACCCCTGAAGGCCCCGAACTGCAAGTTAACTCAGCTGCAATATCGTTTCACCCGGATCCCGTTGAAACGGCTTATTGTTGATCCAAGTGGTCCACGCCAGCAGCGGGCCCGCGCCCGGTGCTTCGCCAAGCTGTAAGGTTGGCACGTCCTGTCTTCGCAATATTAACTGAACTTCGAACTCGATCTCGTTGCTCGAAAAGAAACGGGTGATCGCCCGTAACGATTGATACGCGGAACCATCCGGCAGAAAATCCAAATATTGGTTCATGGTCAGCGGACCCAGGACGATTCGCGCGCGCGATTGCTGATTCCACATTTCATCACCCACCACCGCTCCGGCGCCAAGCTGGTCGGAGTATGCCATGTCCTCTCCCACCTGGCACTGGTTGCTGGTTTCGAGGCGAAACCAGGCACCGACGAAGTGTTCAATCTCCGCGGGTACCCCAAAATAATCTCGCAGAACGGCTTCTAGTGCCGCACCGGAACGCGGCTGGAGGCCGAACAGTCCGGCGTAAAAAAGCAGCGACTGATCCGCGATAGCCTGCCGATTCTGCAGACCTCCGGTACCCAAGCCGATGAGCCCGAGCAGGTATCGCGTGAATCGATCGTCCTGATCCCGTTCGTATGCAACCGGGAAGCGATATTTCTCCCACGCCTGATAGAAGAGCGAGAGGGCGCGATGGTTGAAGATATCGAAAAAATATTGCAGTGCCGTGTCTTTGGCGCGCAGCCGTTCGTTGATGTATTCGCTATAAGGGCGAGGAAGCACCCCAAAGACGCCGCTGAGCCCGAAGAAGTTCACCATCATTCGGGCTCGACCGCCATCGGGCCAGTCGAGCGACTGAATCTGGCTGGCTGGAAACGACAGCGCTGGATTCGACGCGAAAGTCACGGCCTCAAGATCGGGCCGCGTGAAACGGCCTACGGGCTGGCGGCCGCCGCTGAAGCGCTGCAAAAGACGCACCGCCTGAAAAAACTGAAAATTCCAGGGAGTATCGCGGAGCATCAGGGCAACCGAGCTACCTTTGCCGCGGAGCTCTTGCGAGCCTGACACGGTCGAGTCCGCAGGCAGATCGATTACATCAATATCTTCCGTCCGGCCCGGGGAAGCCATGTCCGCAATTCCTCCTTTCGCTGTCTGGTGGTCACGACCAACTGGCTAAAGCTATTCAGTGAAGCATATAGTGCGAGGAAATGCTCGATTACGCTGGAGAAAAGATACACTCCGTTGCCGACGAACTGTTCCTCATCCAGATGCAATTTGACCCGCGTTCCGCTGGCAAAGCTGATGCCGTGTTCGGAAACGACACGTGCAAACTGCCGCTCACTGCCGACACTCAGGACACCCTCTATAATTTTTCTCGCCGATGCGGAATCGGTGAAATTGTACAGCTTCAGGATCTGCTGGAGGGCGTCTCTTCCTCCCTCGACCAAGGAAAGATAGTTAAGCGAAAGCTGCGAAATCAAGCGCCAGTGCGCCGATTTTCCCTGTGGCGGGCGGAGCGGGCCAGTGGGCTTCTGCATTGCGACGATGCGCTTGATGGAAGCATTTGTTTCGAGCTCGAAATCTCCATCTTCATTGCCGAAAGGAAGGCGCGATGGCAGATCCCGATTGGTGCAGGTGGCGCGAACGGTGATGGTGTCGCTATCGGGAAGCAGCGGCCGCATCGAGAGATCCGTCATTGAGAGGTACATGTCCGAGCCTTCGTCATGAGGACGCGTGGACGGGCGGCGATTTGCCAGCCAGAAAGTCTGTTGCTTTTGAGTCTGGCTGGCATGGCGAAACGAATAAAACGGCTCATACTGGGTGATTTCCTTGCTCTGCGGGTCCAAACTGGAAACCGAATCCACAGAAAAGATTTCCATCGCGTTGGGCCGCCTGACATCAGGCACGATCGGATACTCATATTTGCGCTGATCCAGCAGAATCGGTTCCGCTGTGTGCGGAAACAGGTTCGCGACGGGCGCGCAACCCAGCAGGAACGTACGCGTGGAAACGCCCATTTCCAGGCGCTGCGGGTAATCGCTGTCAAAATCGGAAATGAGAAAAACGATCTCCGCGCGGTCCTTGAAACCGGATGCCCACGCGGACGCCAAACCTGCCAGATCGATGAAAAAGAACTTCTCCGGGAACGTGAAGTATTCCTGCAATAAGCGATACCCGATGAAGGACTTTGGCGAATAGGGCAGCATTCCTTCGTCTTCGGCGAAGCCAACGGGCTGCATCGCCGATGCGGGCAGAGTCACGGGACGAACTTTCGAATTCCTGGTTGGATCGCGAATCACGATCCCGGCGAGCTTGCAGCACAAAAGTTCGTAAATGGTATTCACGACGGTGCTGTCGCCGTTCAGATAGAAGCGCAAGCTATCCATTTGAAGCTTCGGAAACATCACATCGGGAGCGCACTGAAGCTCCAGACGAAGCGCTCCCGCGCAGTTGGTACCGGAGAGCGGCGGCGTCAAGCGATCGGGCGTCTTCCATTCCGCCGCGGATACGGTGACGGGCCACAACGTCGTCTCATAACAAGTGCGAAACTTGCAGGGAACGCCGTTCACGGGGCGAGAGTACAGCATCGAATTGCGCTCGATCGGAAGCCCGGTCATGAGCTTGCCCTGCTCGGTGTCAAGCTGGAATTGGACTACCGACATCGATGGAATGGGCCGGATAAAATGCGGGTAAATGACGCTGAGCAGCGCTTCACTGATCTCCGGAAAATCGTCGTCGATCTTCAGATGAACGCGAGCTGCTAAGAATGCGAAGGATTCCAGGATGCGCTCGACATGCGGATCTTCGCACTTATCCGGTTCGAGCAGAAGGCGCGAGGCGACTTTGGGATATTTCTCCGAGAACTGCACTCCCATCTTGCGGAGATAGGTCAGCTCGCGCTCGTAATAGAGCAGCAGATCATCCCGCATCGGAATCGCCTCGCACGTGAAAATCGCCAGTGGTGAGTTGCAGCGTGGTATCGAAAGAAATCAGCTCGGGAGCGGGATCCATCATCAGCAGGCCTTCCACACGCAGATGGATGGAGCGCGTGCCGACGGTGTTGGCTTCGAGCGGAATCACCCTCACCTTCGCCAGTCGCGGCTCGAAAACTTTGATCGCGGACTGCAGGACGCGCACTAGCTTGGCCTGATCCTTTGGCGAAGCAATGCTATACGCGCTGAAATCCGGCAACCCATAAACATAGGCCGAGCGGCTAAGCTCGCCCATCGCCTCATCCGGCTCGTCGGCGGTGCGACGAGTGTTGAGGAGCCATTCCAGATCCCTGCGCAACCCGGCTTTCAAAATCCGGATGGATTCCCCCCGGCTCAGCGGTGCTTCGGCGGAAGGGGACCTCGGATCCAGATCGGTGAGCCGGTCGAGAACCGAGAGCGTGACTGCGGAATCGACTTGGTTCCTTGGCACTCTTATCCCTTACACCGTCAATGCCTGCGCGGGGTCAAGGCGGCAGATACGTTCGAAATACTTCTGCTTTTCCTTGGCGTCTCCCTGGATTTTCTTGCTGACTTTCATGATGGTGATCAGCGCGGCGGCCATGGCGCTTCGATCTTCCCATTCTTCCAGCTTGTGGGTGTCAATCGCTGCGATCACGTCGTCGACAATGGGCTGCGCGATGGATTCTTTGCCCGCGGCCATGCACAGTTCGATGAACTGCAGCTTGCGCTGGAAGCGACCGCGCGCAGACCGCTGGCGATTGATCTCCTGCAGCATGATATCGAAGGCTTTCGCCTCGTGCCCCATGCGCAAAGCCTCTTTAGCAAGCGTTGAGCTGTCGATATAACGCTTCTGCCAGCGCACGTTCGGCGCGTCATCCACCTTCTCTAAATCTAGGTGCCCCGCTCCGTTTTCGGGCGGCTCCTGCATTAGCGAGAGCAGCCACTTTCGAGTCTCCTCGTTAGCGGCTGGAGTATCGTCCATTAGCGTGGCGTTGAGTATGTGAGGAACGTCGCGCAGCAGGGCGCGCAATTCCGAGCGGATGGCTACGGCGATGGCATCGTAATCGGACCCGAGCGCAACGCATGCTTCCACCACAAACCGTTGAAGATCCAGCCAGGCGCGGCTGCAGGGCAGAGCCATAATGCTCTCGGCGGCATCCAAAAGCTCTTTCCACTTTTCCTGAGTCGCCAGTCGCTTGACTTGCAAACGAACCTCGGTAGGAGGCGCCTCCAGCATGGTGGGATCGGAAAGGGCCGCTGCCGACCGCAGATCGCCCCAACGCAGGCCGCGCATGATCAGATACGGAGCCGGGTTGGTAGCCTCTCGTGACCGCAGAGCGTGAGCTCCAGCCGCGATTCGTGCCACTACCTCCCGCCTTGCAGCCGATTCCGAAGACGCCGGGAGCGAAAAATTGACCATCGTGCCGGTGGCCGTTTCGGCAGCGGCTTCTGTCTGTCCCTCGTTGAGAGTTTCGGGCGCGGATTCCACCGGCTTTTCTTCCACCGGATCGGGTTCGGTTTCGCGCTTCTTCTGCAGAAATGCGTGAACCGTGTGCCGTACTTCCCCCAGCGTGCCTTTGAGCTTGCCAAGAGAAGGCGCGGAATCAGCGAACTTCTCCTGACAGGTCTGCTCCAGTTTGGCGAGCGCCTGAAGACTGAGATCCAGTTCCTTTTCCGACTGCGCGTAAAATAACTTCGGAGTTTCCTGAAACGATTTATCGAAGATTTCGGGAGGCAGCTTGCCTTCTGCCAGGGCCTTTTCCCGCGCCTTCTTCTGGCCGGC
Source organism: Bryobacterales bacterium (assembly GCA_038229055.1). Lineage (GTDB taxonomy): Bacteria > Acidobacteriota > Terriglobia > Bryobacterales > Bryobacteraceae > JANYJA01. Next base: position 45,475 of record JBBROU010000001.1, read on the forward strand.
GTCTTTGGCCTGATCCTCGTACTGAACCGTTCGCGAGTCTTTGTACTGATACCAGCTGTGGCCGTCGCGAGTTAATGGCGCGTGCCGGAGCGGCTGATCCAGCTTGGCCCCGATCCAATCCAGCGGCGTCGCGCGCATTTCCGCATCGCCGTCTTCCAATTGCGGATAGAGAGTATCCCAAAAGTTAACCAGCAATCCGTCACACAGACGGATGCACTCGTGCAGTTCCCGGAACCCGCTAAGCCTCAGGTGCGCTTCGGTGAGCCAAGCCGCAATCTGAAGATCCTTGGTCTTCTCTTTCAAAGCGAGGGTGCTGAGCTTCACCACCAGCGGGTAGTCGGCGACCTTGCGCTCATGCTGCCACGCTCCCTGATCCAGATCGTCGTCCTGACGCCTGGCCTCACGGATGTTGTCGTACGTGGCCGTATATCGAAGATCGGCTCCCGAAGGATTGTCGCCGGGAATCGGAAGAAGCAACTCCTCAGCTAAGGGCATAGAGGACTCGAATGAATATTATTGCGCGGCGGCATGGGCCGTTGCGAACTCGATGGTCCGCACCTCAAGAAGGGGAAGTTCGTCGTCATCGACGCGGAAAAGCTTCTGCCCCAGCGGATACTGATGACCCTGGTCATCTTCAGCCCAATCGGTACCGTGCCCCAGCCAAATGGATTCGTCCGGATGCTTCCAGGAGAACGGATACATCACGGGGATCAAAACCTCGCCGAGCTCGGTTCCCTTGAAGGACGGGCCCGTAACCACCAGGGCGGGTGCCCAAAGCGTGTCGCGCAGGCGCTGCGGCGCATCCATTTTGATCGACTCGATGTGTTCAAAGGGAATCCATAGGTACGCGCCGGCGGCATAGACTTCGAGACGCGCGCCAATCGCGGAGTCCGCGTCTTGAATGGAGGAAAACGTCTTTCCATCAACCGTTCCCGCGGGAGAAGGAGCGGCCGGGGCCGTCGGGAATAGCTCTTTTTGGAAGAGTTCGTTCCGCGATCGCTCCGCATGCAGCACTGAATAGTACATCACCGCGCCCAACTCGGCCGGGCCCCCACCTTTTGCCAGAATCGCCAATTGTTTCTCGGCACGATCGTATTGGCCCGAGAAGCACAGCAGTTCAAACAGGAACGTTCGTTGCGTCACGTCAGCGGGATTGTTCCGAAGCCAGGCGTTCAACGCCTTTTCGGCTTCCTTCACTTTTCCTGCTTCGAACAGTTGTTTGGCCGTCATAGATCCGCCTGAATTCGATGCTCAACAAACCAAAGTCCCGCAACCGGCCGTGACGCCGCCTGCGGGACTCCGCGAAAACCGCAAACTTCTCAACGAATTTAGAACGCGTCCGGAGCCGCGTAATCCGATTTGAGCGTGGAAAGATCGAAGCCTTTGGGCGTCGCTGAATCCAAGCTGCCATCGTCCTTTTCGGGCTTGTAAGCGACTTCGATTTTCTGGTAAGCGAAACTCACCGACTCAGTCGGGTTTTCCGAACTGCCCGAAAGCTGAATCGACGTAATTAATGCATCTTCCATGAAGATACGGAAGTAATCGGCCTGCTGATCCCCCACCGGCTTGTCATATAAAATCTGAACTTTCTTCAGAATGTCGCCGGAAACACAATGACTGAAAAGCGTTGTCGACGTGGCGTCGAGGACCTTCATGATGGTCAGATTCGAAAGATCGGCTCGACCCGCTTTAGCTTCCTTGCCCGAAGCGCCAACGCCGTAAGTAGACGTGTTGCTGGCGCCCCAGCTGAAAGAGAGAATATCTATCGCACCGGTCTTGCTGGTGCTGGGCCCGGTGATTCCGTCCACTATTAAATAAGCATTTACTGCCATTTCTGGTCTCCTTAACTATTTAGTGATGCCGCTTGCACCTTCGTATCAGCCGTTTTACTTCGCCGGCGCCGGGAGTTCCGCCACCAACCGAAGCGATACGGTGAGTTCGTCCAACTGAAAATGCGGGCGGAGAAAAGCGACCGCACGGTATACGCCGGGCTTGCCGGGGACCTCGGAGACATCCACGCGGGCCTCGCGCAGAGGGCATCTTGCCTTCATCTGAGGAGTTGCCGAATCGTCCGGCACGACGTACTTCGAAATCCAGCGATTCAAGAATTTTTCAGCGTCGTCACGCGACATGAAGCTGCCGATTTTGTCCCGCATCATCGCTTTCAAGAAATGGGCGAACCGCGAAACCGCCATCAGATACGGGAGCTGCGCCGACAGCCGTGCATTGGCGTTGGCTGAATCCGTGTCGTAGAGTTTCGGCTTCTGCGCCGTCTGCACGCTGAAAAACGCCGCGTAGTCGGCACCCTTGCAGTGAACCAGCGGGACAAAGCCCAGATCAGCCAGTTCTTTCTCTCGACGGTCGGTGATCGGCACTTCCGTGGGACACTTCATCGCCACATCGCCATCGTCGGTATAGAAGTTGTGAACGGGTAGACCTTCAACCAGGCCGCCGCCCTCCACGCCGCGCATGGCGACGCACATTCCGTACTGCGAAAACGAGTTGGTCATCCGCGTTGCGAGCGAATACGCCGCGTTCATCCAAAGATATTTGGAATGATCCGTGCCGTCGACGTGCTCTTCGTAAGCGAAGCCTTCCACCGGCTTGGTATCTTTGCCGTACGGCAGCCGTCCGAGAGTCCGCGGCAGACAGAGAGCCACGTAACGAGAGTCTTCCGACTGGCGAAAACTCTTCCACTTGGCGTACTCGGTGGTGTCGAAGATCTTGGCGAGGTCGCGTGGCGCGTCCAGACTCGTGAAGCTCGGCAGATTGAACATGTCCGGAGATGCCGCGGTAAGAAACGGCGCGTGGGCCGATGCCGCGACATTCGAGATCTTCTCCAAAAGCTCGATGTCCTCAGGATGCTTGCCGAAGTCGTAATCGCCGACCAGCGCTCCGAACGGCGCACCGCCGAAGACGCCAAACTCCTCCTCGTAGACCTTCTTGAAGAGCGCGCTTTGGTCGAATTCAGGAGCCCGCTGCAGGTCTTTCAGCAGCTCTTTCTTGCTGCAATTGAGGACCTTGATCTTCAGCATGGTCCCGGTTTCGGACTGATCCATCAGGTGCTTCAGGCCGCGCCAGGAACCCTCAAGCTTCTGAAAGCTGGGATGATGCAAAATTTCGTTCAATTGGATCGACAGGAGGTGATCGATTTGCGCGATGCGCGAATTGATCATCATCTCGGCGTCGCGGGCAATGGTCATGGACCCGTCGAGGAATTGGGCCACGAATTCCTTGACGAGGTTCTTGCCGCGCTCCTTGGAGGCCGGCTCCATGCCGAAGCGCCCTTCTTCGACGATCTGATCGAGAAGGCCCTTCTCGACTACCTGGTCCGGTGCGGCGGCGGGCGTTGCTGCGGTTTGGGTATCAGCCATTGGGTTTATCCTTGTCCATCTCGCCCTTCAATTTTTCAAGCTTTTCAGTATTTCCGACCGCTTCCAATAGTAATTCTTCCAGTTTGTCGTTCCCCTGGAGACTACCTCGCAGATCGGATAAACGCGTTCGCAGATCCAGCAGTTCCTTCAGCGGCTTGACCTGGCGGGCCACATTTTCCGGCGTGAAATCGTCCATACTCTTGAAATGGAGATCCACTTTCAGGTTGGGCGCGTCGGGCTCTTCGCTTAATTTATTTTCTACGGAATAAGACAAATGGGGCTTCATGCCTTCCAGAACGGAATCGAAATTGTCAGGATTCACCTCGACGAACTTCCGATCTTTCAGTCTGGCAAGCGGCTGCTCGGGCTGTCCGGTAAAATCACCGAGCACGCCAACTACAAACGGCAGCTCCTTCAATTCAATGGCACCGCCTACTTCCACATCGTAGGTTATATGAACTCTGGGGGAACGTACTCGATCAAGCTTGTGCTGGGTACTGTCTCTTGCCACGGGAAACCCTCCTCACACGGGGACTGCACTGAACCCAATCACTATATGCCGACTGCGCCCTTTCGTCAAGACGTGACCAAGCTGAGGATTTTTTTGGCGGAGAGGGTGGGATTCGAACCCACGTTAGAGTTTCCCCTAAACACGCTTTCCAAGCGTGCGCCTTCAACCACTCGGCCACCTCTCCCTGGGCTCTTCAGGATAACACGCGCTACTGTTTGATGACCTGTCCGTCGCGCCGGCGCACTTCGCCCCAGCCGCCGTTCAGGCTCTTGCGCTCACCCTGCTCCCCCGTCCCGAATGGGAACCTGGCGGCCGCTTTTTCGTCCACTTCGATGCCCCAACCGGGCGTGTCGTTGGGATAGAAATAGCCGTCTTTCATCACCGGGCAGTTCTGGAAAATCTCGCGCGAGTGGTCGTTGAATCCGCTATATTCCTGGACGCCGAAGTTGTAAGAGACCACGTCCAGCGTCACGTTGGCGCAATGCCCCACTGGCGAAACGTCACCGGGTCCGTGCCACGCCGTCCGGACCCCGAACATCTCCCCCAGCGTCGCGATCTTGCGGCACGGCGTAAATCCGCCGGCCTGACTGACATGCACGCGGATGTAGTCGATCAGCCGCTCAGACATCAGCGGAATCCATTCATGCGGGCTGTTGAAGAGCTCGCCCATCGCCAGCGGCGTCGTGCATTGTTGCCGGATCTGGCGGAAGTAGGCGATGTCCTCGGGTGAGAGCACGTCCTCCAGAAAAAAGAGATTGAATTTCTCCAACTCCTTCGCAAATTGCACGGCTTGGTGAGGCTGCACGCGCTCATGGACATCGTGGAGCAACTCGACCTCATCGCCCAGTTCCTTGCGCACGATCTCGAACATCTTCAGCGTGCGTTTCATGTACGGCTCCGATTCGAACACCGGCCCCGAATGCAGCGCTTTCACATCCTTGTTGCCCCGCCCGCCGCCGTATGCCGCCATGCCCGGCACGCCCACTTGTACGCGCACGTGGCGGAAGCCCTGCGCCATAATTTTGCGCGCGCTATCGAGCAACTGCGGAAAGTCTTCGCCCGCGGCATGCGAGTAACAGTCCGCCGCCTCGCGGCATTTGCCGCCGACCAGGTTGTAGACCGGCATGCCGGCCATCCGCCCTTTTATGTCCCACAGCGCCTGATCCACGCCGCTGATCGCGCAGTTCAAAACCGGCCCGTTCTTCCAGTACGAACTGTCGTAACAGGATTGCCAGATGTCCTCAATTTTGTCGGTAGTCTTCCCGACCAGAAACGGCTTCAGATATTTCTCGACCGCAGGCGTCACCAAGTCGGCGCGCTGCGTAAACGTTGCGCAGCCGTAGCCATACAATCCGGGCTGATCGGTAGTAATCTTGACCACCGAGAGACGAACGCCCTGCGGCTCGGACTCGATCACCTTGATATCAGCGATCTTCGGCGCGGGCATTCCGTTCATCGCCTTGGCCACTTGCGCTTGGGCCTGCTGTTCGCGCGGACTCGCAACCGCCATCAGGCTTCCCGCGCCCGCCATCTTCAAAACACTGCGACGATTCATAGTGCCGATTTGTCTCGGTCTCCCAGCATGTTCTTCAGCCGTGTGAGCTCGTTCTGAATGCGCCGCTCACGCCGGACCAGGTAGAAAACGTAGAGCACGATGATTAGCCAGGCGGCTGAAAATCCGTAGAACATGAACTGGAAATTACGGAGTTCTATCATGCAAGGTGCCGATTATATCGCGTGCGCATAACGTCGCAGAGAGTCGATTTCGCGCAGCACGCGTTCCTGCCGGAGCCGCACCAACATCAGCGTGAGCCCAATCAACAGCATCGCTAGCATATTGAGGAGCAGCGGTGGCCAGAGCGCCGGGTCCATTGCGCCCGGAGTCGTCAGCACCGGCGCGGGATGCTGCGTGCGCCACCATTGGATGGAATAATAGACGATCGGCACGTCGCAGAACGCAAAAATCGAAAGCACCGCAGAGAGGGTTGCGCGCTGCGTGGGTTCTTCGATGGCGGGCCGCATCACCAGATAGCCCAAATACAGCAGCCACAGGATGAACATGCTTGTGAGGCGCGCATCCCACGTCCACCAGATTCCCCAAATGTTGCGAGCCCAGATGCTACCCGTCACCATATTCATGGTCGCGAACACAAAGCCGACTTCGGTCGCCGCCGCGGCCACCGTATCGAATGCGAACTTGCGCGTAATCAAAAACCCGGCGCTCGCCACCAGCGCGATCGCGAACATGATGCAGGCCGTGGTCGCCGCCGGAAGGTGGAAGAAGAAGATGCGGTAAATGGCGCCTTGCTGCATCTCATCACCCAACTTCAGCAGAATCACGTAAAGGTTCCGCATCAGGATCAGCACGCCCAGCGTGCCCATCAGATAAATCGCTTTTTCGCGCATATTAACCTACTAACACAGTCTCGATCAGCGCTACCGAGAGCGCCGTGTATATGATGTCAAACCCGATTAACAATTTCAGGAAAGTAATATTGTTGCCGCTCAGTGCGTCGCCATTCAGCAGGTTCGTCGTGAGCTCGATCGCGCCGATGAGCGCCGGCATCAGCACGGGATAGAGCAGCACCGGAAGCATCAATTCGCGCAGCCGGATATTCACGGTCAGGGCGCTGAATGCGGTCCCAATGATGGTCATGGCCCACGTGCCGAGCGCGAGCGTCAGCATCAGCGGGGCAAATTGAAACGCCCAACGCACGTTGTAAAAAATGCCGAAGATCGGAAGGCATACGAGCTCGACGGCGAGAAGCAGCAGAAAGCTCGCAATTGCCTTGCCGAGAAACAACGCAAAAGCCGGGATTGGGGAGGCAATTAGCGCGTCCAGGCAATCGTTCGGGACTTCGCGCGCGAAGCTGCGGTTCAGGATGAGCGTGCCGGCAAACGCGAACACTACCCAAAGCAGGCCGCCTGCGATGTGCCGCGTTTCTTCCGCCGTCGGGTCGAAGGCAAAGCTAAAAATCAGGAGAATCACCAGCGCGAAGGAAAACGACGCATTGATCGCTTCCTTGCTGCGCAGCTCCGAGCGCAGATCCTTGTGCGCCACCGTGAAGACGCTACGCAGGGTCTGCATAGTGGGCGTAAATCCAGCCGGGATCCGCGAGCATCTCTTCGGTGCGCGGCCCGGTGAAAGCCAGTTTGCCGCGGTCGAGCAGCGCCACCTCGCTCGCCAGCTCGAACGCTTCGCGCAATTGATGCGTTGACATGATCACCGAAACGCCGCGGTCGCGAGCCGCGCGGAGGAGCGATTGCAACAGGGCGATAGCGCGATCGTCGAGCGAGGTGAACGGTTCGTCGAGAAGCAGAATACTGGGCTCGTGCAGGAATGCGCGCGCGATTGCGAGGCGCTGCCGCATCCCCCGTGAGAACTCGCGCACCAGGCCATCGCGGACGCGCGCCAGGCCGACACGCTCCAACCACTCCGGTGCCGCGCTCGGCGGTAGACCGTAGAGCTTCGAGAACAGCGTCAGATTTTCCAGTGCGGAGAGCTCGTCGTACACTGAAATGCCATGACCAATGAAACCAATGCGCCGCCGCGTCTCCGTAGCCCTTGGTTCGAATCCGCCGATCGTCACCCGGCCCTTGCCCGGTTTTGAGAATCCCGCCAGAATGCGCAGCAGCGTCGTCTTGCCTGCCCCGTTGCGCCCGATCAGCGCGAGACAGGCTCCATTTGCGAGCGTCAGCGAGATATCGCGCAGCGCCGGATAGTCTCCATAAAATTTCCAGACGCCCTCGACCGCGAGAATCGCATCAACGGCGGGGGCGCTCACTCTTGCCTTTCACGGGAACCGCCGGCGGAGGCGCATCCTCCGGGGTGCGCGCACGGTAAAGCAGCGCGAATCCTGTGCTCAAAATGGCGAAAGCGAGCAGCACAATCCACTTCACCGAATTCAACGCGCCCCAGAAACCACCCTCCGGGCTGCTGTGCCCGTAGAGCTTCGGCATGATCACCGAAAGCCCGGGACCGTCTTCCGCCGTGGCCGCCTCTTCGTTTCTGGGCCGGAGCGCGCCGCTGCCTTCCACATTCACGGAGAACTCCGGTGTTTTCACGTCGTAGATGGTGGCCTTGGTGCGCGGCTCCTGGCCCATGCTTTCAACGCCGTCGCCCTTCAGCGTTACGCCCGCGGGTGCCACGATGCGCGTCGCACCGCCTTTGATCAGCACCTTGCCTGAATACTTTCCCGGGGAAGTAAACGGGAACGAGTAAGCCAGATCGATGTGCGATTCTCCGGGCTTGATCGGGAAATCGACTTTATAAACGTTCGGCTTCGCGGTCTTATCCGCGGCACGGCGAATGGGCATGCCTTGCGGCGCGAGCACATTGACGGTCACCTGCCCCTGGGCTTCCGGCGGCAGATAGAATTGCAGCGTGCCGTTCACGGGGTCATTGAACGTGGTCTTGCCGTCGTTGAGAAAAACGTAGCTTTCACTCACCGACATCTTGCCGTCGGCCGGTTCCAGCAGCACCATGTGCGGGTCGACCCGCGCCTTGCCCGGCTTGTTCGACGAGTTGTAGACTTCTACGGTCAGATTTGTCGATGGCGCGCCGGGCGGCAGCATGCGGTTGTACGTCACGCCGTCATACGCCATCTGCAGGAGGCGCGGCCCGGGGATGTCCTGCCCAATTGTGAAATGTCCCGAGGCGTCGGATTTCACGCTCTGGATGGATTCCGGACCGTTCTGCCCCACGCGGAACAGTGTCACCGTAGCCCCCGGCTGTGGTTTGCCGCTGGTGCCGTTCATGACGGTGCCGTCTATGGCCGCCCGCGCAATGGCGCTGAATAGCAAAACCAGACCGACGAATTTCGTCATGCTCGCGCCTTCATCGACTTTCCGCACTCCCCGCAGAATTTGAGCGCCTGCGGAAACTCCGCGCCGCAATGCGGACAAACAAATTTCTTGGGCGACGCTTGCACGGCAGCAGCTTGCGCCTTCACCGGCACTGCGGGCTGCGCTCCAAGCACTGAGTCAATTTCGGCCAGCACCTTCGCCAATTCCCGCTGCAGATCCAGCTTCGACGCCTGATAATCGGCATCGGACAGCTTGCCGACGCGGTACTCGAACTGCAAATCGCGCAAGTTCTCGTAGATTGCCGCCTTGCGTTCCTCCAGATGCGCGACCGGGGAAACGGGAACGGGCTTTGGAAGATCCTGCGGCCGGATTGCAAGCAGGAACAGAATCACCGCGATCGAAACCACGGAGCCGATGACGATGATGATCAATCGAACTTTGCCGTTTCCTTTTCAATCTGCTCGCGGAAGCGGTTCATCGCGGCGTCGTCCTCGGCATTTCTCGCGCCGCCGGCAACGGCGACCGCCGGCTTATGGTGATAATAGCGGCGCACGAACCAGAAGATGCCGAGACATCCAAGGGCCAGCGCGGCATACGGAACGATCCAATAAAACGAACTGGGATCGCCACGATAAATACTGGGACCGAACTCCTTCACAAACGTGGCGATGATCGCGTCGTCCGAAACTCCGGAGTGCTGCATCTGGAAGATACGCGCGCGCGCCGGTTTGCAAAACTCGCATTCCAGCATGGCGCAGGAAGCCACCGTATCCGCGCAGACTTTGCACTGACACGCAAGATGGGTGCCCACGCGCCGCACGTCTACGCCCTGACGCTGCGAAGCCGTCTGCGCCAGCAACGCGCCTGCTGTCAGGACGGTCAGTAAACTAGTTTTCCACCGCGACATGTTTTTCCGTAATCCCTACAACTTCCGTCCGCGCATACAGGCGCGCTACTTTGCTCGGCACCAACGCTACGAGGGTGCCAAAGACCAGCACGATCGCGCCGATCCAAATCCACGCCACCAGCGGGAACACGTAGGCCTGGATAGTGGCCTGATTGCCTTGCGCCGCGGCGAAGTTGATATAAAGATCTTCGTTCAAGCGGCTGCGCAGTGCTACGTGCGCAGCTCCCTGCGAACTGGCCTTGTAGAATCGCCGCTCCGGCTCCATGGTCCCGAGCGGTGAGCCATTCTTGCTGACATCGAGCACCGCGCTATCCCACTGATAATTGGTCGTGTCGCCTTCGTGCAGGTCGGTCACTTTGATGCGATAGGACCCGATGTCGAATGAATCGCCGACCTTAACTTCCTTCACGACGTTCTTGTTGAAGGCCGCGCCGGTCCATCCCACGAACATCAGCACGATGCCCATATGGACCAGATATCCGCCGTATCGGCGAGTGTTGCGATGCGTCAACTCGACAATGGCATGGGCGAAATTAATTCCGTTCTTCTGATGAATCGCGCGCGCGCCGCGGAAAAATTCAGTCGCGATCGAGGCTGCCACAAACAAACAAAGCCCGAGGGAAGTGATCGCCCACGGGCTGCGCACGCCCGCCAAGAACAATCCAATCGCGAGCAGCAGGCCCGCGATGCCGGGAATCTGGAAATTGCGCCGTAGACTTTCGAGTGATGTCCGGCGCCATGCAAACAGCGGACCCACTCCCGTCAGGAACAACAGGAACAGCCCGATCGGAATCATGAGCCGGTTGAACCACGGCGCGTCCAGACTGATCTTCTCGTTCGTAATGGCTTCGGAAATCACCGGGAACATGGTGCCCCAAAGCACGGCGAAGCAGCTTGCCAGCAGCACCAGATTGTTAAAGAGGAAACTCGATTCGCGCGACACCACGCTTTCCAGCTCCGATTCGCTTCGCAGATAAGGCAGGCGGACCAGAATCAGGTAAATTGTGGCCGCGACGCCCATCACGATAAACACCAGGAAATATGGGCCGATCGGCGACTGCGCAAAGGCATGCACGGAACTCACAACGCCCGAGCGCGTCAAAAACGTTCCGAAGATGCAGAGAAAAAACGTGGCGGCGATCAGCACCATGTTCCACACCTTCATCATGCCCTTCTTTTCCTGCATCATTACCGAGTGCAAAAACGCGGTGCCGCCCAGCCACGGCAGCAGCGATGCGTTCTCAACCGGATCCCACGCCCAGTGGCCGCCCCACCCGAGCACGTGATAAGCCCAGGCCGAGCCGAGCACGATTCCGATGCCTTGGAACAGCCACGTCACGATGGTCCAGCGGCGCGTGGTGTGAATCCACGAATCACCCTTGGCACGGGAGATCAGCGACGCCATGGCGAATGCAAACGGCACGGCGAAGCCGACATAACCGAGGTACAGCATCGGCGGATGGATCGCCATCGCGGGATACTGCAACAGCGGATTCAGCCCCTTCCCATCGACGACGGTGGTGACAATCTTTCCCTCAGCTAGAACCTGGAACGGGCTCACAACGAACGCATTCAGCAGAAGGAAGAAAAGCTGCACGGTGGAAAGAATCGCGACCACATAGGGCATGAACTCGCGGTGCCTGCGGCGATTTGTAAAAACCACGACCGCACCGTAGCCGGACAGCAGCCAGCTCCAAAAAAGCAGCGAGCCTTCCTGCCCGCCCCACCACGCCGCGAACTTGTAGACCGGCGCCATCGAACGGTTGCTGTGCTCCGCGACGTACGAATAGTGGAAGTCGCTAGTGAGAAAAGCGTAAACGAGAATGCCCGAAGCGATGGTCAGCAGCGCGAAGACCGAATAGGCCGCGCGCTCGCCGCTGAGCACCAGGAAGGGTTTCCGTCTCAGTTTGCCGACAACCGAAGAAACGATGGCATATAGCGCCACACAAAATGCGAGGAGGACGGCGAGGGCCCCGATATTTTCCATATTTCTCTCTAGACGCTTAGATGCTGGCTTTGGTGGCCGGAACTTTCAAACCTTCGGGCGCCTGGCCGGGCTTGGTTGCGTACTTGGACGCGCATTTGGCTTGAATCTGACTGGCATGGAACACGCCATCCGATCCGAGCCGCCCATCCGCCAGAGCCTGCGCGCCATCGCGAAACGTATCGGGCAGCGGCTCTTTTCCATCGTAGGCTACTTTCAGATGACGCGTGTCCTGCACCAGCGTGAACTCCACCAAATTTGCCGTGCGGACGATGGAACCCTTCTCGACATCGCCGCCGACGCGGACTCGGGCTTCATGCGCTTTGTCGCCCATCTGTCCCAGTTCGGAAATGGTCTTGTAGTATGTCTGGGAGTTCTTGATTCCGGCGGTGGCGAGCCAGATGAGAGTGCCCACAATGACGACAATGAGCGCGCCAAACTTGGTGTATTTGTTCATACTTAAGGCCTCGTAAACTCAGTATAACGCCGAAGACCGTCGCGGCACGGTAGTGCGTTTGTGCTACCTGTTGTTGCGCGTTTTGATACACCCTCGCGAATTGTGCGTAATCGAAAAAGGGTATAGACTTAATCGGGAAAATCGGATTTCTTCCGATTCTGTTTAGGGGGAACTAAACTAAATGAGGATTTTGTCGACGGTTCCGTGTGCCGGTCTCGTTTCCGCGCGCGCGGTTTCAGCATGTTTAGCTTTATCGCTATTGCTTTTTTCCGCCACGCCGCAAATGCGGGCTCAAGCGCTCAGCGGAATTAACGGAACTGTTACGGATGCCGCCGGCGGTGTCGTTGCCGACGCCAAAGTGAAGGTTACCAACATCGCCACTCAGGTTTCAAAGACGGCCACCACGAGCTCGGCCGGCACTTACACGATCACCGACCTGATTCCGGGCAAGTATACCGTCACCATGGATTCGCCCGGATTTCAATCCTCGGTCCACAGCGGCGTTGGTGTCGAGGTGGGAAGGGTTTCGACCGTAGATGCGGAACTGCAGCCCGGAAACACATTGCAGACCGTCGAAGTTACGGAAAACGGAATTGCTCTCGACACGACGGCGCCGAGCCTCAACACCACCATCGAGAACAAGGTAGTTCAAGAACTACCGAATCAGATCAGCGGCGGTCGCGGCCGTCAAATCGATAATTTTATTTTTCTTGCTCCCGGCGTTACGGGGAACACGTTCAGCCACCGGATCAACGGCGGAGTCGACTTCCAGAATGAGGTGGTCTTCAACGGCATCCCCATGGCGCAGTCCGAAACCCAAGGCTTTCAGACCATCTGGAATCCGCCGTTTGAACTGGTAAACGAGTTCAACGTTCTGCGCTCCTCCTTCTCAGCCCAGTACGGGTTGGCGCAGGGCGTCGTCACGTATCAAACCGCGTCGGGAACCAACAGTGTCCACGGGGACGGCTTTGAGATTATTCGAAATAACTTTTTCGATGCGCGCGGAGCTTACAACCCGACGGTGCCGATCGACCATGAAAATAACTACGGTTTCAGCATCGGTGGGCCTGTTTGGATACCCCGGCTCTACAACGGAAAGAACCGGACATTCTTCCACTTGAGCATGGAATGGTACCGTCAGAATCAAAGCCAATCAGGCTTCATCTCATTGCCTACAGCAGGCGAGAAGACGGGGGATTTTAGCGCGCTCGGTACGCGGATCTTCAATCCCGCCACAGGCAACTGCACGGCAAACGGAAACGTGCCCGGAACGCCTTTCAAAGGCAATGTCATCCCGTCCGCGTGTTTCAGCCCATTGGCGACCAGCCTTCTGCAATACCTGCCGAATCCCACGCTGCCCGGGTTCACGAACAATCAAGCAAACTTGACCGGGATCAACCCGACTCGACAGAATCCGTGGGGTTTCACGATTGACCACAATATAAGCGACAAACAATCGATTCACTGGGCCCAGTGGCGCGACAAGCAAACCTCTTTTGGCGGCGGCAACGGTCTAACCAAAAGCAATCCGCTCGCAAATTATACGTACTTCCCGAATCTCGGCACGGTGTTTATTCTGAACTACACCTATGCCATCTCTCCGCATTTTGTGATGAGCGCGGGGGCAAGCTGGCTGGGAGAATTGAACTTCCAGATTCCAAGCCGTGTCGGAACGAACCCCGGATTTTCGGCAGCTCCCGGGGCGCCTATTATTCCAGGAATCAATTTCGGCGGCCCGCTCTCACCTCAGGGTCTAGGAACCTCGAATACAAATTCGATCAACCGCAAATTGGGCATCGTCGCGGAGAACAACTATCTCTGGATTCACGGCCGGCAGACCTTCAATATCGGATGGGAATTCCGTAGAACCTTTCAGGACGACAATGAATGTCAGCAGTGCGCCGGGAATTTCAACTTCAGCAACAACCAGACCGCCGATCCCAAGAATCTCGGCACCACGGGCAACTCCTTTGCCAGTTTTTTGCTGGGCACGGTGGATAGCGCGGATCGAATCGGATCGCAAGAGTTGAGGCTCAAGAACACCGACGTCTCCACGTACGTCCAGGACGACATCAAGTTGAATCCGCGGCTGACTTTCAACGTCGGGCTGCGCTGGGACGTCATGGTGCCCTTCTCGGAGAAAAATAATTCGATCGTCTACTTCGATTCGAAGGTTGCTAACCCGGGAGCGGATGGCCGTCTGGGCGCAGCTACCAAATTCGGAAAGTGCGCTGGCTGTGCCGGGGTGGACCGTGCCGCGATTCACTGGAATCATTTCAGCCCAAGGACCGGCTTTTCTTACGAACTGAACAAGAAGACGGTGCTGCAAGGCGGGCTCTCGATCAACTTCCTTAATGGCGGGGCCTATGAATACGGCATCAGCAAGGTGGCCGTCAACTACGGCAACTTGCTCTTGGGCTCGTTCCAACGGAATTCCACGGGTTCGACCAACCCCGGCTTCGGTTCCCTCGACACCAACATCCTTCCTTTCCCTGCTGCGACTCCTTTCAGCCCCACTCTAGCGAACGCAACCAGCATCAATGCGTTTGACCCGAAGTTCGATGGCGTTGCGCCATATGACATCGTGTGGAGCCTGGGAATTCAGCGGGAATTGCCCTACAACATGTTCATGTCGGCTTCGTACGCAGGCAATCGAGGAAACCGGCTGCCGGCTCAGCTCAATCCGATCAACCAAATTTCGCCGGCTTATTTGGCGAAGTTCGGCAGCCGCCTGGGTGATCCGTTTGCGACGGCCGGCGCTGGGCTTGGGGTTCCTCTTCCCTACTCCAATTTCAACACCGACTTTCCTACGGCAACCGTGCTTCAGGCGCTGCGTCCGTACCCGCAGTTTGCCGGTATCTTCAACAACTTCGATATGAATGGATCGGCGCTCTACCATGCGGTGCAGCTTCAGCTCGAGAAGCGCTACACCAACGGGCTCAGCTTCCTCGTTTCCTACACTCTGTCGAAAATGATGTCGAATACAAGTTCCGGTTTTACATCATTTGTCAGCCAGTCGCTCAATAAAGACAATCAGAAGGCGGAGTGGTCCGTCGACAACAACGATCAGACGCATCTGCTGAACATCGCTGCAACTTATGAATTGCCGTTCGGTAAGGGGAGGCCCTTCATGAGCGGAGGCGGGATTACCAACGTGGTGTTTGGCGGCTGGCAGATCAGCCCGCTATTGAATTACGCCAGCGGCACGCCGCAACAGATTAACGTGGCGGGTGATCCTCTCGGCAACGGAACCGGCAACCGGCCGAACCTGGTGAAGGGGGTGCCGCTCCAGTTCTCGTACCAGAATGTCTACAAGGGATTGCCGGTCTTCAATAGCGCGGCATTTTCCGATCCCGGGCCGTGGGCGATTGGGAATGAGAAGCGGTTTCTCAGCGGTCTTCGAGGCCCCTTTTTCTACAACGAGAACATCGCTCTGGCCAAGTACTTTCCGGTCGGCGAGAAGGTTAAATTCAAGCTCGAAGTGGAATTTTTCAACGTGTTAAATCGGGTCGTCTTTTGCGGCCCGAACACCAACCTGAACGATCCAAACTTCGGGAGGGTAATCAATTGCCAGGGGAACGCGCCACGCCAGGGCCAGGGACATCTGGAGATCCGGTTCTAGCGCAATCAGGGCACAGGCGTGAAGATTCACGCCTGTGTCCGATTTCCCGCCTAAACTGAAGTAGATGTTTCGTGCCGCGTTCGTTGCCGGATGGCTGGTTTGCTGGGCTGTTGGGCAGACGGTTCCCAGTTCGGCCCACCCTGAGCCTGCTTTGACCGCGGTGCAAGGTTTGGTGGATGCCGGGAGACTGCCCGAGGCCGAGCTAGCGGTTCAAGCCTACTTGGAGTTTCACGCCGCCTCGCCCGACGCCCAAAACCTTCTTGGATATGTGTTGTTTCGCGAAGGGAATGCGACGTCCTCCCTTTCCGCTTATGCCACAAGCGCAAAGTGGCGCGCTCCTGGCGCGTTAGATCTTCTGGTGATCGGATGTGATCACCTGCTTCTCGAAAACTATTCCGCCGCAGCGCAACAATTCTCCAAAGCGATCGAATTGGACAGCGGGAACGCGCTGGCCTTCTATTATCTCGGGCGCGCAAAATACAACCAAGAGCATTTCGAAGAGGCGATAACAGCGTTCAAAGAATGTCTCCGGCTCGATCCAAAGAACGTCAAGGCGGAAGACAACCTGGGCCTCTCTTTGGAAGCGTTTGGGAACACAGCAGAGGCGCTGACCGCTTACCGGGCGGCCGTCATGATCGATGAAGCGGGCGACCACAGCGAACCTGGCCCTTACTTGAATCTCGGGAGCTTACTGTTAGCGCAAGAACAGCAAGCCCCAGCCGTTCCTTACCTCACTCGCGCGGTAGCGCTGGCTGCAAGCGACCCGCGCAGCCACCAGCAATTGGCAAAAGCATTCCTTGCATTGGACCAGCTTGAGAACGCGCAGCGAGAGGCGGAAAGGGCTGTTGCCCTGGCCCCACAGAATGCACCCGACCACTTTCTGCTGATGCAGATTTATCGCAAGCGCGGCTTAGCGGATAAGGCAAAAACCGAAAGCGAGACCTATGCCGCGCTGACGGGAGCGCATTCCTCGCCTGACACCCCGCTCGCCGGCGCCAGGTCACTGCTGACGCTAGGCAAACTGCCCCAAGCGGAGCAGGCCGCGCGCGATTTCCTGAAGAATCGGAGCAACTCGGCGGATGCGCATTACCTTTTGGCTTACATTCTGTTCAAGGAACAGCGCGCCAAGGAGTCGCTTGCGGAGTATACGGAAGCGGCCAGATATCGCACTCCCAAGGCGGCCGAGCTGCAAGCCGTGGCCAGCGACTACGTGCTCCTGAACGACTATCGGGATGCGGAACGTTGGTTCGCTAAGGCGGTTGAGTTGAATCCAGGCGATCCGCTCGGTTGGTATTACTTGGGGCGGGCCCGATACAACCTGAACCAGTTTCAGGAGGCGATCGGCGCATTCCGGGAGGTTTTGAAATTGGACTCGCGGAACGTGAAGGCAGCGGACAACCTGGGACTTTCTTATGAAGGCCTGAATCGTCCTGAAGATGCCATGGATGCGTATCGCAGGGCGATTGAGTGGCAGGCAAACTCGCAACTCAAAGACTCCGGACCTTTGCTCGATCTGGGCAGCCTGTTGGTTGACCGCGGGCAATCGCGGGAAGGGCTACGAAATCTGCGGCAGGCCGCGCAAATCGCGCCACGGGATTACCGGATTCGTAGGCAGCTTGGGAAGGCGTACATTCGCCTCGATGAACTGGACAACGCCCGTACTGAATTGGAGGCTGCCGCGGAGCTCGCTCCGCGGAACGCGCCGGTACACTTTATGTTGGGCCAGGTATACCGTAAAAAAGGACTGCTGGATAAGGCGACGCTCGAGAACGATCGCTATGCCGCGCTCGTAAAATCAGGATCGGAATCGGAGAAGTAGGATAACGACAATATGAAAAGAAACCGTGTGCGCGCAGTACTCGCGATGGCATTCTCCCTGGCTGCGGCCATCTTGGCGCAGGAGGCTCCGGGAGCGTTCTTACAGGCTGAGTTGCAAACTGCCGTCAAGGCGAAGAAGGCCAAAGTTGGCGACCCGGTGAAGGCGCGCATTGCGAGTGCGATGCCCCTTCCAGACGGCACCTTGCTCTCGAGCGGGACCACTCTACTTGGCGAAGTCCGAGCCGTGCAGCCAAACTCGATATCTATTTCTTTCGACCAGATCGAAGCCGAGGGCAAGAAGAGACCGCTGGCGCTGTCCGTTCGCGCGGCGATGCTGCCCGGCGGCCCGAAGGGTGAACCGGCCCCTGTGAAGGCAGTTTCAGCCCAAAGCGGTTCGGTGATCGGTATGCCGGGAGTGTCGCTGGAGATTGACGAAGGGCCGCAACATGCCTCGAAATTCACTTCGGAAGCCAAAGACTTTCAGCTAAAGCAGGGAACCCAGTTGATGCTTGCCGTCGTGAAATAAGCGGCCATCTTAAGCACGCTCAAGCATGCTCAATGCGCGGATTGCTTGTTCTTGATAACTTCCTGAGCGCGTTCCGCCGTCGCGGCGCGCGCGCTCTCCTCAAGCGTGCTGAAAGTTTGCATTTCGGTTTGAGCCTCCCGCATCCGCCCCAGCGCGCGATAGGCCTTGGCTAGCAAAAAGTGATTGCCGGGATCGGCGGGTTGGGCCTTCACCGCGGCTTCCAAGTCGCTAACGGCTGCATCATAACGATTCAGCTTGATCAGGGCGCGCGCCCGGTCCACGCGGGCGTCCGTCAATCCCGGGCACATGACCAGCGCTTTATCGATGCCGGCGAGCGCTTCCTCCGCGCTGCCGTTTTTCTGCAGTTGCGTCGCACCGATCTTCCACTGCGCCTGGCAGTTTCCGGGATCGAGAGTGAGTTCTGCCTGGAACTGCTCCAGCGAAGCGTCCCACTGATTCAAGGCTTCGTAAGCCTGCCCCAGCTTGAAATACGTTCCGGGCCGCCTGGGAGCCAGTTCCACCGCTTTTTTTAGCTCCACAACGGCGCCATCGTAGTTGTTCATGCTCTCCATCACCTCGGCCGATAGCTCATGCGAAAGAACCGAGTTGGGGTCGATTGAATTCATTTTGCCGAAGGCCTGCTCGGAAAGTTTCATGTAGTTTTTGGCCAGTAGGTACCAGACTTCCTGGTTGTCCGGTTGGCGGTTCGCCAGTTGCTGCAACTGAGATGACGCAGCCGGGTAGTCGCTGAGCTTGATCAGGTCTTTCGCCAGGAAAAGCTGTGCGTTGTTGTCGCCCGGACTGGCCCGGACGGCCGCTTCCAGGCGAGGACGCGCCTTGGCATAATCGCCCATCTCGTAGAGTGCGATACCGAGCAGGGCCGACGTCGACGGCATCCCGGGATTCAGCTTCAGACTCTGCTCCAAAACCTCAACCGCAGCTTTATAGTCCCGCTGACGAAAATACAGCGCACCCAGGTTGTTGTACGCTGCGCCCAGGCGCGGCGCGATGCGAATGATCTCGCGGTAGCCGTTAATCGCGCCGGCAATATCGTTCTTCGACTGCGCCGCTTTCGCCTGAAGGTAGAGTTGCTGGACGCGCGCATCGGACTCATCGGCTCCTGTCTGACTCAGCGAAACCTGCGCGCCAAGCGAAAGGAGCGACAGCAAAATCGGAAGGGAATGCCGGTGGCGCATCGCTTCGATTATCCTTCATTGCTATAGACTCAAGACGTGCAGATGAGGCCGGCGTACATCGCTATTCCCATGGCGCTGGTGGCATTTCCCTTCGGGATTTTTTCTTTAGCGGGGGGCGCGCCGGGGCTCCAGTTTTCCGAGGTCGCGCAAGCCGCCGGAATCCACGCCGAGATGCGCTGCGGCGGCCCTGAGAAGCGCTGGATTCCCGAAGCCAACGGGAGCGGCGTGGCATGGCTCGATTACGACAACGACGGATTGATGGATTTGCTTATTGTGAACGGCGGCAGCATGGACCAGTTGCGCCGTACGGTTTCCGGCGGATCCATGTCGCCCGCGAAGAACGGCGTCTACTTGTTTCACAACCTGGGCAACGGACACTTCGAAGACGTGACCGCGCGCGCCGGTCTTACGAATCCCTATTGGGGCACAGGGGCGAATGCGGCCGACTACAACAATGACGGCTATACGGATATCCTGATCACCACGATCGGGGTCGATCTGCTCTATAAGAACAACGGCGACGGAACGTTCACCGAAGTTGGTGCTGCTGCCGGTTTGAGTCGCGACGTGAGGTGGCATACGGGAAGCACGTTCGGAGATTTCGACAATGACGGGTATCTGGATATCTATGTGGCGGGTTACGTGGACATTCACTCCATTTCGCTGGCTGAGCCCGCGCCCGTGTGTCCCTACAAAGGGATGGGAGCTTTCTGCGGTCCCATCGGAATGAAGGCCGAGCGCGGCATTCTTTATCGCAACAATGCCAACGGGACGTTCACCGATGTCACGAAGAATGCGGGGCTCAACGATGTGAAGCCCGCGCATGGCTTCAGTGCCGTTCTCGACGATTTCAACAATGACGGCAAGATCGATCTTTTTGTCGCAAACGATTCCGACCCGAACTCCTTGTTTCTAAACCAGGGTGACGGCACATTCAAAGAGTCCGCGCTGTCACTTGGGGTGGGTTTCAACGCGGACGGCCACGTGCAGTCGAACATGGGGATCGCGATTGAAAATAGCGAGAATGGCGGCCGTTTGAACCTTCTGACAACCACATTTATCGACGACTACTTTCCGCTCTTCAAGCAAGACAAGGCCGGCTTTTTCGAGGATGCGTCGTCGTCCAATGGACTGACGATGCTAACCCGGAAGTATCTCGGGTGGGCCTGTGGCTTTGCCGATTTCGACAACGACGCGCGCCGCGAGCTGTGGCTGGCAAACGGGCACGTGTATCCCCGTTCGCCTTACTATCTGGAACCTGTTTCGATTCTTGCGAACCATCACGGTCAGTTTTCGGCAGCCTATCAATATCCGGAAACTCCGAACAACTCCTACCGCGGCGGAGCGCACGGCGATTTCAACAACGATGGTCGCGTGGACCTTTTGATTTTGCCGATTGCAGGCCAGCCTTTATTGCTTCAAAACACGACGGCGACCTCCAGCTCCTGGATAGGCGTGCAGCTTCGCGGGACCAGCACCAATCGCGACGCAATCGGCGCGCGCATTGAGATTGGCTACTGCGGACAGTCGCAGTTCGCGACGCTTCGGAATGGCGGCAGCTACCTTTCCCGCAACGATCCTCGTGCGCATTTCGGTCTGGGCGATTGCGCGAAAGTGGATCGCGTCGCGATAAAATGGCCACGTGGGGCTGTGCAGAAACTGACCGGCCTGCCGCTGAACCGCTACACCACCATCGAAGAGCCACGCTGATCATGACTGCGCTGTCGGGACCGAGCTTTGTACTCGGGCTGTTCATTTTTGTCTCCTTGGGTTCCTTAGCGGCGTGGGAGGCATCGCAAGCTACGCCCGGAGATTTTGCCGACGTAACCGCTGCCCGCGGGGTGCATTTCCAACATGTGGCGTCGCACACGTCAAAGAAATATCTTCCCGAAAGCATGGGATCGGGTGTGGCGCTATTCGATTACGACAACGATGGCCGGCTCGACATTTTTCTGGTGAACGGCGCGACGCTGAGCGACCCGACTCCCAAAGGCACCATCCCCCGAAAGTCCGGGCCCAAGGAGTGGAATCGCCTCTACCATCAGAAAGCCGATGGCTCTTTTGAAGACGTCACGGAAAAGGCCGGCTTGCAAGGAGCCGGATACGGCATGGGTGTTGCCGCGGGCGATTACGACAACGACGGGTACGAAGACCTTTACGTAACCGCGTACGGCGGCAACAAGCTTTATCACAATAACGGCAACGGGACTTTCAGCGACGTAACCGCCCGGGCGGGCGCCGGAGGAAATGGCTGGTCCACGAGCGCCGCCTGGGTGGACCTGGACAACGACGGCTTGTTGGATCTGGTAGTGCTGCGCTATCTACAGTGGGATTTCAGCGACATCTGGTGCGGCGAGCACAAGGAAGGCTACCGTGCTTACTGCCATCCGGATACGTTCAAAGCCATTGCCCCCCTGGTCTATCACAACGACGGCAACGGCCGCTTCAGCGAAGTAGCGGAGAAGATCGGTCTGGCGATTCCCGGCAAGGGATTAGGGGTCGCGCTGGCGGACTACGATCGCGACGGTCATATTGATATTTTTGTCGCCAACGATTCCATGCCCGAGTTCCTTTTTCACAACAAGGGCAACGGCACGTTTGAGGAGAAAGGCCTTTTGTCACAGGTCGCCGTGGATGAGGATGGGCATACTTATGCGGGCATGGGAGCGGATTTCGCGGATCTCAACAACGACGGCTTACCGGATTTGATCGTGGCCAACCTTGCCAATCAGGCGTACGCGGTTTATCGGAACGACGGCGACGGAAGCTTCACTTACACTACCCGAACATCCGGCATCGGGCCGATGACGATGCTGCATTCAGGTTGGGGACTGAAGCTGATGGATTACGATAATGACGGCTGGAAGGATCTGCTCATCGCGCAGGGACACGTGCTGGATACGATTGAACTCACTTCCCCCCAGTTGCATTACCGCGAGACGATGCTGCTGGCGCGCAACACGGGCCACGGATTTGTCGACGTGTCGCGGCAATCCGGCAGCGCGCTTCAGCAGGCATGGTCTGGACGCGGCTTGGCCACGGGAGACATCGACAACGATGGGAGAGTGGATGCCGTGGTCACGGAGAACAATGGGCCGGTTCACATCCTTCACAACGAAACGAAGACCAACCATCACTGGCTGACTCTTTCGCTGGTAGGGCACACGAGCAACCGCGATGGCATCGGCGCGGTGGTGAAGGTGGCGACGCCAGACACAACGCAGTTTGCCACGGTCACGACGGCCGGCAGTTATCTTTCTTCAAGCGACAAACGCGTGCATTTTGGTTTGGGGCCTGCGACGGTGGTTCCCCTGATGGAGATTCGCTGGCCCAGCGGCATCAAGCAAGTGCTGAAGGATGTACGAGCCGATCAGATTCTTTCGGTGGATGAACCCGCGCGCTGAACCGCGAAATAACCGCACGTTTCACGAAGGCTGCAGCTTCATCTCCAACTCACCCCATCGCGCGTAGAGATCGTCAACGGCCTGCTGCGCGGCTTGCAGCGCTTCATAGGCTTCATGAAGACGCCTTGCGTCGGTCACGATTTCGGGCGAATGCATGGCGGCTTTCCTGGCTTCCAGATCTCCCTCGGCGGCCGCGATGCGCTCCTCGATGCCGTCCCATTCGCGATTCTCTTTGTAGGAGAGCCGCTTCTTGGGTTGAAACGGAGCCGGCGGCGTCGGTGCGGCTTCCTTGGCGGCTTTGACTGACTTGCGCGACTGCTGCTGAAGAGCCTGCTCCCACTGCGAGTAGTCGGCGAAGACTTCAGAGCCGCCCTGCCCGTCCAGGCCCACCACAAAGGTGGAAACCCGATCGAGCATGTACCGGTCGTGCGTGATCAGCACCAGCGCACCCGGAAATTCGGTGAGGCTCTCTTCCAGAACTTCCAGCGTTGGAATATCGAGATCGTTGGTCGGTTCGTCCAGCAGAAGCACATCCGCGGTCTGCAGCATCAGGCGGGCGATCAACACCCGCGCCTTCTCGCCGCCCGATAGCCGGCTCACGGGAAGCTCCAATTGCTCGGCACGGAACAGGAACCGCTTGGCCCAGGACACCACGTGAACCACGCGGTCGCGATAGATCACCGAATCGCCATGTTCGACCAGCGCGCGCCGTAGCGTGACGTTGGGGTCGAGCTGGTCGCGATTCTGATCGAAGTAGACCATGCGCAAGCCGTCGGCACGTTCGATGGCACCGGAATCGGGCGCGATTTCGCCCCGCAACATGCGCAGCAGAGTAGTCTTGCCGCTGCCGTTCGCTCCCACCAGCCCGAGTCTGCGACCCGGCGACAGCGTCAGACTCAAGTCGCGAAACAGCTCGCGGCCGCCCATTTGTTTGGACACTTGGCGCAGCTCGATCAGCTTCTTTGATTTCCGGTCGGTCGCGGTGAAATCGATTTGAGTGGCGCCGGTCTGGTTGCGCGCCGAAACTTCGGCCAGTTCGCCCATCAGGCGTCCGGCGGCATCGATCCGCGCCTTCGATTTGCTGGTCCGCGCCTTAGCCCCGCGCCGCAGCCACTCCACCTCGCCGCGCACTTTGTTCGCAAGCGATTCCTGCAGCTTGGTCTGCACCACCAGAAAGTCGGCCTTCTTGATCAGGAACTCGCTGTAGCTTCCGTTCACGCGAAACATGCCGTCCGGATAGGCGCGGCTCAACTCGGCGGTTTCCGTCGAGACGTTCTCTAGAAAATAGCGGTCGTGGCTCACCAGCACGCATGCGAACGGCGCGTTCTTCAGCAGCTTTTCCAGCCAGAGAATCCCTTCGAGGTCGAGATGGTTGGTCGGCTCATCGAGCAGCAGGATGTCGGGATGCTGGATCAACTCTCGCGCGATCGCCAGACGCTTGCGCCATCCGCCTGAGAGCGATGCGGCTTCGGCGTCAGCGTCGGGGAATCCGGTCTTGCCGAGCGTTTCCGCAATGCGCGCTCCGATCTCCAGTTCTTCCAGATGTCCGGATTCGAGGGCGGCGAGAAGAACGCGGCGCACCGTTACGCCCGGCTCAAAGACGGAATCCTGCGGGATGTAGCCCAGGCGCGTCAGTTTCCGGATGGCGACGGTGCCGTTGTCCGGCTCTTGAATCCCGGCCAAAATCTGCAGAAATGTCGATTTCCCGGAGCCGTTGGGGCCGATGAGCCCGAGCCGGTCGCCGTCGGAAATGGTGAACGACAGGTTCTCAAATAACGGAGTCGGACCGAACGACTTGGAAATTGACTGACAATTTAGAATCAGGGACATTACGGGTGGAAGAAGGACGGGCTTCTTCCACTGTATCATTGCCGTTCAGACGCGCCATCTGCATGGCCATGGCAGCGTGTCGCAACAGGTCGTCTGGACCGGCTGAAGTGAGGCTGCTCAGGGCGATTCCAACCCGGATGGGCGCTGCTCTTCCGCGAATCTGAAACGGGAACGCCTGCCGCAATTCGCGTCCTAAACGTTCGGCGATACAGGCTGCATCCGCGTCGTGCCGGAGGTTTTCGAGCAGCACGGCGAAGCTGATCGCGCCCGATTCTTCCGAAGACGGAGACAGTGCCCGAGGGATGCAGACGCAATCGCAACGCCGGATGCAGTTTTTGACGCGATTGAGAATCTGTTCGCTCAACCCGCCGTTTTCCGGTAACTCAATTTCGACGAACAGCATGGCGAACCGAAATCCGCGCGCGCGCGCTCTCTCGATCAACTCTTTCGGATCGTCACCCCCGGTTACGACGCTATGCGCCGTCTGAATGGCGCTGGATAGCATTCCCAGCGCCCCAGCTCTTAGCTCCGCTTGCCCCATGCTCCTCTATCGGCGGTAGCGGGAAATCACATTACGCCGGGCGCGTGAAGTTTAGTTTGCGGTGAGGAGTTGAACTAAAAGGGGTGAACAGAAGGAGGGAAGAACAAGGAGTGCGACAAAGTTGCCGCCCTCCCGTGTAAAAACAATATTACTGAGTCTTTTCGCGAACCTTGTCGGCGCCCTTTTCCGCTCCCTCGGCGGTTTTGTTGATGGCCTTCTTGGTGCCGTGCTTGATCGCGTGGCCGGTCTTCCTGGCAACATGCGCGGTGCCGTGAGCTGCGTCTTCCGTACCCTCTGCGACTGCATGCCCGGCCTTCTTGGCGGCGTGCTTGGTAGAGCGGCCCGCTTCTTTAATATCTTCTTTGGCGCCATCCTGGGCTGTCAGCGCGGCGGCCAGACCGAGGGCAAGAACGCCTGCGGACATGGTGGCAAATAGTATTTTCATGGTTAAACCTGAGTATATCAGTAGCAAGCGCAGTTCCAGATGAAACTTTTTTCACAGTTTCAGGCCTACGGTCGTGCCATACTGAGGGTCTTTCATGCGTTGGATATTGCTCACGCTGACCTTGTCTGGAATTGCGACCGCACCGGCGCAAGTTGCGGATTTGGCGGTGTTGAACGCGCGGGTCTACACCGCGTCAGCGGCGCACCCGATTACTAGCGCGCTCGCTATTCAGGACGGAAAAATAGTCGCGCTTGGCTCTGAGGTGGCGGCGCACATCGGGGTGAGCACTCGCCAGATCGACGCTCACGGAAAAGTTGTAAT
The DNA here is from genome assembly GCA_038229055.1 of Bryobacterales bacterium. Taxonomy (GTDB): domain Bacteria; phylum Acidobacteriota; class Terriglobia; order Bryobacterales; family Bryobacteraceae; genus JANYJA01. The sequence goes on from JBBROU010000001.1 coordinate 71,217, forward strand.
CCCTGGATTGATCGATTCGCACGTCCATATGCGCGCCTTGGGCGATAGCCTGGAAACCCTGGATCTCCGCGGCGTTGCCTCCGAAGCACACGCTGCGGACAAAGTGCGACAAGTTGCGCTTCAACGAAAACCCGGGGAATGGGTGCGCGGCACAGGCTGGGATCAAAATCTGTGGGACGGCCAGCAGTTTCCGTCGCGCCAATCGCTCGATGCGGCGGCGCCCAATAATCCTGTGTACCTGAGGCGTGTCGATGGCCATGCGGCCTGGGTGAATCAAAAGGCGCTCGACTTGGCCGACATCAATGCGCGCACGGCCGATCCTGCTGGCGGGAAGATTCTTCGCGCTGCCGGCAGCGCACCCACGGGCGTGCTCATCGATCGCGCGCAAGGTCTGGTCGCGCGCAAACTGCCGCCCTCAACACCCGCCGAACTGGAACGGAAGATTGCCCGTGCCGCTCAGGAATGCGCGCGCCTGGGGCTTACGACCGTTCACGATGCCGGGGTCGATGCCGCTGATGTGGCGGCTTACCGCTCGCTGATCCTGAAGCACCAGCTCCCGGTACGGATCTACGCGATGATTGGCGGCGCCGGGACGCTTTGGGATGTGTTGCGCAGTCGCGGCCCGGAGATCGGGGAGCAACTCACCATACGCAGCATCAAGCTGATGGCCGATGGCGCGCTAGGGTCCCGCGGCGCGGCCATGCTGCAGCCTTATTCCGACGACCCCGGCAACTCGGGGCTGCTGATTCTAACGGAGGACGCGATCCGCAAAGTGGCCGAGCAAGCGGTCGGCGCCGGCTTCCAGGTGAACACGCACGCGATCGGGGATCGCGCCAATCACGTCGTCCTGGAGGCATATGCGGCGGCGCTGCGCGGGGCAAACGACCGGCGCTTCCGCATCGAGCACGCACAGATCGTCGCACCCGAAGATTTTCAGCGATTCCAGAAGTATGCGGTCCTCGCCTCCATGCAGCCGACGCACGCCACAAGCGACATGGGCTGGGCAGCGGCGCGCGTGGGTCCGGACCGAATTCGCGGCGCTTACGCATGGCAGACATTTTTAAAACTCGGCGTTCGCGTTCCGAGCGGGTCTGACTTTCCGGTCGAGAACGCGAATCCACTTTGGGGCTTCTATGCCGCCATTACGCGTCAGGACCACTCCGGGAATCCGCCGGGCGGCTGGTTTCCCGATCAGCGCATGACACGCGAGGAGGCGCTGCGAAGCTGGACGATGGATGGCGCATATGCGGCGTTCGAGGAGAAGGAGAAGGGTTCAATCGAGGTCGGCAAGATGGCTGACTTTGTCATGCTCTCCGCCGACATTATGCAGATCCGGCCGGCTGAGATTCTGAACGCACGCGTACTGATGACGGTGCGCGGCGGCGAGATCGTCTTCGGTCAATGATGTTTGCCTGGATTCTGATTGCCGCGGCGCTTCTGCCCGGCGGGCAACAGGTGGTTTTGACCGATGACGTTTACTCCTTGCCCGCGGGCGAATGGCGCTACGTCGAGTTCGTGGTCAGCCAGCAGCCTTCCGCAGTGCGCTGCGACATGGAACTGGTGTCCGGCGGCCCGAGCGTTCGGGCAGAGCTTCTGAACCAGCGGAATCTGAGTTTCTTTACGAACCGCAAGCCGCATGAGTCCATCGCGGCGACGCCGGTGAATCCGAAAGGTATGTTGCTACAGGCTTTCGGCTTGACCGGCAACTATGCGGTCGCGTTGATCAATGGCGCGGGACAGCCGGCGCGCGTGCGGCTCCGTCTGGCGATGGATTTCTCGGGATTCGGGCAGCCCGCCGTCGCGCGCTATCTTTCGCCGCGGAGAAGACTCTTTGTAATCCTGCTCAGCTTCGCGGGATTTTTCGCGATGGTCACATTCTCCGCGCGCAAACTGCTCCGGGCGATTAAAGCGTAAGAGTCACCTTACTGAGGGTCCGGGGCTGATCCGGATCGAGACTCTTCTGCCGCGCCAGATAGGCGGCGAAAAGCTGCGCCGGTATGATGTACGGGATGGGCGTGAACAACTCGGGCACCTTCGCCGGGATCGTGACGACGCGCGGAAGTTCCGGGGGCATCGCGCGATTGCTCTGGTCGGTGACGACGACCATTTCAGCTTTCAGCAGGCGCAGCTTGTGAATCATCTCCAACATTGAGGGCCAGGTGACGCCGGACGGAGCGAATAGGAACAGCGGGAAATTCTTCTCGACGAGCGCAATGGGCCCGTGCAGGAAGTCGGCGGACGAGAAGCGCTCGGCCACCACGTAGCACGTTTCCATCATCTTGAGCGCGAATTCGAACGTGTTCGCATAATTCAAGCCGCGGCCTACGACGACGGCCTGCTCCATGAAACGGAAGCGTTCGGAAAGACGGTCGATATCTTCTTCGAGCAAGAGTGCGGCAGCCGTCCATTCCGGAATTTTTTCCAGTTCGGAGACGCGGAGATCCGCGCCCAGGGCATAGGCGATCAGATAGAAGACCAGCACCTGCCCGGTGTAGGTCTTCGTGGCAGCGACGCTCTTTTCCTTGCCGGCGCGCACCAGAAATACATGCTCGGCGAGCTTGGCGAGCGTGCTTTCTGCCTCATTGGTGATGCCGACCGTGAGCGCCCCTTGCTGGCGCGCCTGTTCGAGGACGAAATTGGTGTCGGTCGATTCGCCGGACTGAGAGATGGCGACGACGAGCGCGTCGCGATAATCGATCGTCGCGCCATAGAGCGTCGAGATGGAAGGTGCGGCGAGCGAAACGGGTATACCGGTTGTGATCTCGAGCAGGTAGCGGCCGAACTGCGCGGCGTTGTCGGAAGTCCCTCGGGCCGCGAGCACGATCAACCGCGGACGCCGCTTCTCAAGAACGCGGCGAAATCGAACGGCGCGCGGCAGCTCCGATTTCAAAGTGCGTGCGAGCACCGCCGGCTGTTGCCGGATTTCTTCGAGCATTCGGGACATAGGTTAGAGGATACCGAATGCGGCGGGGTCAGCGAACCTCGAGTCGACTCTCGATATAGCGCAGACCGTCGTCGAAGCCCGAGAATTCAGTGCGTGCGTGCAAATCCAGATATTGAAGAATCGATGCCAAAGCAAGAGCGTCTCGTCCAGACATACCGAACTGCAGTTGTATATCGGGCTGCTGATCGGAGAATCGCGCGATCGAGTTGGATCAGATCGGCAAGCACCAGCATGTGTGAAATGGTGTCGCGCAATCCTTCTCGCTCAAACTCGCCGCTTGCATTCAACACTGAGGCCGGCATCTCGAAATTCGCGGGCAACGTGATGCTGCAGTACCAGAAGCTCGAAGGCCTCCGGTCCGACGTCGGACGGCTCCAGATGGAACCTCTCGAAATAAGGCCGAAAAACCGTCACGGCATTCAATGTTAACTCCGGCGGCACAACAGCCGTAGCGATGAGAAAAAATTTTGACCACGGCAGACTGCCATGCGAAAGCATATTCCGCTTCAATTGAGTAGCCCAATCTTCGGATGTGCCACGCCGGCTTTTGGCTTCGGCCAAAAGAACGACCTGACCATCGGGGTCATACGCAATGAAATCCGTTCCGCTATATTTCGAAGGCATCGGCTTTTATCTTGACAGATTGCCGTGGGACGATGCTCTCGCTAATCCACCAACGCTTGGTACACCGATGTCAAAAACTTTGCTTGTACATCCGTCGAATTGGGCATGACCTGGAGCATGAGCACGATCACCATCCGGCTCTGCGGGTCCACTTGGTAAACGGTCCCATAAGCGCCGCCCCAGCCGAATGCGCCAACGCCTGCCATGCCGCTTGCGCCGTAACGATCCACCGTCTCGAAACCGTATCCGAAGCCCAGCCCGCTCGCCGAGTGCAGCGCGCCCGATTGATTGGTCTTCATCAACTGAGCCGTGCGCGGCGCGAGAATGCGAACTCCATTCAACGCGCCGTCGTTGCGGATCATATCGAGGAATCGCGCATAATCATGGGCGGTCGATGTGAGTCCAGCGCCTCCGGCAAAGCTCTTGCGAGGACCGTCGACGTACGAGCCCTGGCCCTTGGAGCCTTCCGGCGCGCGGACCGCCAGTCCATCGCTGCCGCTCATGTAGACCGACGCCAAGCGGTTCCGTTCGGCCGATGGAATGAAGAAACGCGTATCTTTCATCCCAAGTGGTCCGGTGATCCGGGCGCGCACGAATTCATCCAGCGGCATGCCGGACGCCTTCTCCACCACACAGCCGAGAATGTCCGTGTTGTAGCCATACACAAACGCCTCACCCGGTTGCGCCACGAACGGCAGCGTTCCCAGGCGTTCCATGGTTTCGCAGATCGGCTCGTCTTTGTCGGCAGTGTACCAGCCGTTGCCTGCGCGGGGCCCTAAATCCTTGGCTTCATATAGAGAGGCCACGTGCGGATCGGTTCCGTAAGAGATGCCGGCCGTATGCGTCAGAAGGTCGTGAATGGTGATCGCGCGTTTGGCCGGCACCATCCTCACGCCGGAGCCGTCTTTCACAGCGACGCTGGTCTTATTGAAGGTAGGGATAAAGTGCCCGACGGGCTCGTTGATGCCGATCTTCCCTTCTTCCACGAGCGCCAGGACAGCGGTGCTGGTGATGGCTTTGGTCTGCGATGCGATGCGGAAGATGGTGTCCGTGGTCATGCGCCGCCCGGCTTCTTTATCGCTCCAGCCGAAGGCACGCTCATACACCGGCTTTCCATCTCGCAGCACGAGGGCCACCGCCCCAGGAATCCGATTCTCGTCTGTGTATCGCTGCAATATGGAATCAATGCGTGCGAGCCGTGCCGGCGAGAGAGCCGCGCCTGTGTTCCGGGTGGCCGCTTTCTTCGGCGACGTTGCAGTAAAAACGGTGTTGGCGGCACGGGCGGCGGGAACCCATAGCGCAAGTGCGGCAAGAGCGATTAGGGAGGTAAGTTTGAAACGCATTAGCGCCGATATTATCACGCGAGTATCGACAGCTCTCCCGTGGTAGTCTCATCGGCGGACGAGGTATCGACACATGAAGGACAGAACGGCTGCAATCATTCCGGTCTGCCAGATTGCGCTGCTAGCGATCACACTTATGATCGTTGGCGGCGCCTCCGCCATTGGCCAAACCGAAACGATGCTCTACACCTTCCGGGGTCAAGCAGGTAACGACGGATATTTTCCCGAAATTAACTCCTTAGCAGGATGATGAAAAACTAAGATTTGGAGTTACGAACGGAAACAGAACTACGTCTTTCTGTTTCAGCGTATGCGCGGCCTTGATTACCAGCAAAACACAATGTTCAGTTACCTCTCGCCGGAGGAGCGGGTTCCGGCGAGTCATCCGTTGCGTCCGATCCGCCAGATGACGGAGGAGGTCTTAGCGGAGATGTCGGCAGTGTTCGACCGGATCTACTCGGTAATCGGGCGGCCTTCGATCGCGCCGGAGAAGTTGTTGCGGGCGCTGCTTTTGCAGGTGCTGTACACGGTTCGCAGAGAGCGGCAGTTGATCGACAGACTCCAGTACGACCTCTCGTTCCGGTGGTTCGTGGGTTTGAACATGGACGAGGACATCTGGGTTCCGACGGTGTTCAGCAAAAATCGAGACCGGTTGCTGGAAGGGGATGTGGCGCAGGGTTTCTTCGATGGAGTGGTCAAACAGGCGCGCGCGGCGGATCTATTGTCAGACGAACACTTCACGGTGGATGGAACACTGATCGAAGCGTGGGCGAGCCAGAAGAGCTTCCGGCGGAAAGACGAGAAGGTCCGCCACCATCGGACGATCCCGGCAATCCGACAGTGAACTTTCATGGCGAGAAACGCAGCAATGAAACCCATGAATCGACCACTGACCCGGATGCGCGATTGGCGTATTGCGGCACCGGGCGCAATACCGGCTTGGAAGAAGGCAGCGCCGGAATGGCTCCATCGATGGGAGCGGGCTGCATTTGCCCGAAGCCCGTGAGATGTGGCATACACCAAACGCGTCCCGCTTGCATCGATTTTGGCAACGAATCCGTGAGCGCACGGGAGTGGTGAAGTCACACCAGAAACCGTAGTCGAACCGCAGACGGCCGGAGTGAACGTCTTCTGAAATGCGCTGGTCGTGATTGGGAAGGCTGCCGACGTTGTAGAGCCGGCCACATAGATATTCTTGGCGGAATCCACTGCGCTCGCGGCGATCGCATTCAGTTCGGCGATGACTTCAGCGGTGGTCGTTCATCACGAGCTTACAGGTCGTGATCGCTTGCCCTACGTGGCGCTGGGCGTGTTCGGCGATGTGGACAATCAGGCCAATCACAGTGGTCGGCAGACGCTTGCGGCCGACGAAGCGAGCATCGGAGAAAGTCGTGGGATCGATAGCGCGAGCTGATTGTTCGAAGCCGTCGAAGCTGGTGTTCATCGCGTTTAGGAGTTGATCGAGGGTGCCACTGGAAACATTCTCTGAAGCCAGCGTCGCGAGCTGCGCTTCACTGAGCGAGCGGCCCGATAGATAGGTTGTCAATCGGTCCACGCTCCCGGCAATGTGGACTAAGTGGAATCCGACGGATGCCAGTCCATGAGGACGTGTCCAAATCTCCGCGTCCGAGAGCGATTCTGTGTAGTGACCCAAATCCTCGCGCGCTTGTTGGAGCGCATTTAGAACAGGTAACACCACCGGATGAACATCCGCGCGAGATTCTCCGCGCAACCAAGGCTCTAGAACGTCCGCGCTCACTTGCGCTTGATGGTGACGAGTTGTTCGAGGTCGCGCAGTTCCGTCGGATAGTCGCCGGTGTAACACGCGTAGCAGTATTCGTGGCGCGTGTCGTTAACCGCCTTGCGCAAACCACTCATGGAGAGATAGCCCAGCGAATCGGCTTCGACGAAGCGGCGTATCTCCTCGACGGTATTGTTCGCTGCGATCAGCTCGTTCTTGGTCGGCGTGTCAACACCGTAGAAACAGGGTGACACCGTTGGCGGACACGAAATGCGCAGATGCACTTCGCGCGCGCCGGCATTGCGAACCATGCGGACGATCTTGCGGCTGGTGGTGCCGCGCACGATGGAGTCGTCCACCAGAATGACGCGCTTGCCCTCAAGCAGATGCCGCACGGGGTTGAGCTTCAGCTTGACGCCGAAATCGCGAATGGCCTGCGACGGCTCGATGAAAGTGCGCCCGACATAGTGGTTCCGAATCAGCGCCTGTCGAAACGGCAGACCGGACTCAGTGGAGTATCCGAGCGCCGCGGCAACGCCGGAATCCGGCACCGGGACAACGATATCGGCATCGGCCGGAGCTTCGCGGGCCAGAAGCCGGCCCAAGTTCTCGCGCGATTCCTCCACGGGACGCCCGAACACAATCGAATCCGGACGCGAGAAATACACATGCTCGAATACGCACTGCGACAGGGGCCGCTTAGGCGCATACCGCTCGCGCGTAACACCTTCAGGCCCGACGATGACCATCTCGCCCGGCTCCACATCATTGAGATACACGGCATCGATCAGATCGAACGCGCAGGTTTCGGATGCGAACACATGCGCGACCTTCCCCTTGAGCGCCATCTGCCCCATTGCGAGCGGACGGAACCCCTGGGGATCGCGCGCCACGATGATGCGATCCTCGGCCAGAAATACGAGTGAGAACGCGCCTTCCAGTTGCAGGAGGGCATCGCGCAACGCCCCGGCCAGTGTACGCTCCGCCGAATGCGCCACCAGGTGCAGAATCACCTCGGTGTCGCTGTTGGCCTGGAAAATCGCGCCGCGCTGCTCAAGGTCCCGTCGAAGTTCCTGCGCGTTGGTGATGTTGCCGTTGTGCGCCACCGCAATGCGGCCCTTGTTGCATGACACCGAGAACGGTTGCGCATTCAGCAGCGCCGTATCGCCGGCGGTTGAATAGCGCGTGTGGCCGATGCCGAGATCGCCGGGCAAATCACGCAGCACCTCCGTGGTAAAGATATCGGCGACGTGCCCCATGGCCTTGTGATTGTAGGTATCGCGTCCGTCGCTGGTGACAATTCCAGCGCTCTCCTGACCGCGATGTTGCATCGCATACAGAGCCAGGTAGGCGAGTTTCGAAGCTTCCGGATGGCCGTAGATGGCGACGACGGCACATTCTTCGCGAAATTTATCAAACATGAGTGTGGGTTCCGCCTGGAAAGAGCAAGGGTTCGAGAGAGGTGGACAGATGTTCAATCTCACTATCGATCAGCATTTGCTTTCGATTTCGAATTTGTAACCGTTCTTTCATTGTACCGCCGATACGGAGGCATTCGACACGGAATTTCCGGGCAATCTCCTCGATTTTGTCGGGCTGCTTCGTGGTGACGACGACGCGGGAGGGACCCTCGTGAAACAGCAGCATTTCGGGGGGAAGCTCGGAATCAAGCAAGATCGCCGCACCGAACGGATTGCAGCATTCGCCGATAGTGACCGCGAGGCCGCCATCGCTGCAATCGTGCGCGGATTCCACCAGATCGGCGTTGATAATCTCGCGCAAAGCCTCGTGAACGCGCTTCTCGTAATCGAGATCGAGGGCCGGCGGGAGTCCCCACAACTGCCCGTAAATTACCTTGGCGTACTGAGTGGCGCCGAACCTCGTCAGATCGGAATGTCCGAGTCCGCCGAGCAGCAAAATTTCCGCGCCTTCACTCTGAAAGGCCATAGGCACGGGGGCTCGCGTAGGGAGCAGGCCCACGATGCCGAGCACCGGCGTCGGATAAATCCCTTCGCCGAGCGTCTCGTTATATAAGCTCACGTTGCCGCCCGTGATCGGCGCCTCGAAGAACGAGCACGCCTCGGCGATACCTTCGATCGCCTCGACAAGCTGCGCCATAATCTCCGGGCGCTCGGGATTGCCGAAGTTTAAATTGTTAGTGGTTGCGACCGGCTGCGCACCGACCGTCGCCAGATTGCGGCAGCACTCCGCGACGGCAAGTTTCGCGCCCTCGCGCGCATCCAGATAGCAGTAGCGGCCGTTGCCGTCGAGCGACATCGCAACCGATGTGCCCGTTTCCTTGATCCGCACAATAGCCGCATCGCTGCCCGGGAGCGTAAGCGTGTTCGTGCGGACTTGAAAATCGTACTGCTCCCAAATCCAGCGCTTCGAGCAGATGTCGGCCGATTGCAGGAGCCGGTGCAGCGCGACGGTGTGGTCGGCCAGGGGCGTCAAGTTCCCGGGCAGCGTTCGCGGCGCCGCGGGCGGACGGGTATGCGGACGGTCGTACAGCGGTGCTTCATGCGCCAGCGCGGAATTCGGAATCTCAGCCACCACTTCGCCGTGATGACGCACGCGCAGCAGACCATCCGGAGTCACGCGGCCGACGGTCACCGCATCGAGACCCCATTTGCGGAACACCGTGAAAACTTCTTCTTCGCGGCCTTTTTCGGCGACGAGCAGCATGCGCTCCTGCGATTCGGAAAGCATCATCTCGTAAGCCGTCATGCCGGTTTCGCGCTGCGGCACCCGGTCGAGATCCATATCGATTCCGACGCCCCCGCGGCTGCCCATCTCGCAACCCGACGACGTCAGCCCCGCCGCGCCCATGTCCTGAATGCCGACAATCGCACCCGTCTTCATCGCTTCGAGACACGCTTCCAGCAGCAGTTTTTCAAGGAACGGATCGCCAACCTGCACGTTGGGCCGCTTCTGTTTCGATTCCTCGGTGAACTCGGCGCTTGCCATCGAGGCGCCGTGGATGCCATCGCGCCCCGTCTTCGCGCCGACGTAGATGACGGGATTCCCAATGCCGGAAGCCTTCGCGTAGAAAATTTCGTCTTTTTTGCAGACGCCGAGCGCGAACACGTTCACCAGAGGATTGCCGTTGTAGCAGGTTTCGAACACGCACTCGCCGCCGATGGTCGGGACACCGAAGCAATTTCCGTAGTGCGCGATTCCCGAAACCACGCCCTCGACGATGCGGCGATTGCGGGCGCCAACTTCAGGATCGTCGAGCGGCCCGAAACGCAGTGAATCGAGCACCGCAATGGGGCGCGCGCCCATGGTGAAAATGTCGCGCAAGATGCCGCCCACGCCAGTGGCCGCGCCTTGGAACGGTTCGATGAAACTCGGATGGTTGTGCGACTCGATCTTGAAAGCGATGACGTAACCGCCGCCAATGTCGATGATGCCCGCGTTTTCTCCCGGACCTTGCACCACCAGCTTGCCGCGCGTCGGCAGCTTCTTCAGATGCAGCCGCGAACTCTTGTAGGAGCAGTGCTCGCTCCACATCACGCTGAAGATGCCGAGTTCGGTGTAGCTAGGCTCACGCCCGAGGAGCGACACAATTTTCTGGTACTCCGCTCCGGTCAACTGGTGAAGCGCAATGAGGTCGGGTGTGATGGTTATCATCGTGTGGCGGGAACTGCCGAGAGCAAGCCTTGCAGAATCGCGAGGCCGTCGGTCGAGCCCATCAGGGGATCGCAAGCGCGCTCCGGGTGCGGCATCATTCCGAGAATATTTCGCTGAGCATTGAGGATGCCCGCAATGTCGCGCATTGAGCCGTTCGGATTTTCGACATACCGGAACGCGACGCGGTCCTCGCTTTCGAGCTCGTCGAGCGTGAGCTCATCGGCGTAGTAGCAGCCTTCGCCATGCGCGATCGGCAGCCGCAAGACTTGACCGCGGGCGAGATTCGCCGTGAAAGGAGAGTCCGTAGTTTCGGTCCGCAGCCGCACCTCTTTGCAGAGGAATTTCAAGCCGGCGTTCCGGATCAGCGCGCCCGGCAGCAGCCCCGCCTCAACCAGAATTTGGAAGCCGTTGCAAACGCCAAGCACCGGGCCGCCCTCCGCCGCGAACTTCTTAATGACCGACATGATAGGCGCAAAGTGCGCAATGGCCCCGCATCGGAGGTAATCGCCATACGAAAATCCGCCCGGCAGAAGCACGGCATCCACGTTGCCCAGCGAGATGGATTCGTGCCAGATGAACTCGGCCGTGCAGCCTGGAATCTGGTTCAAGGCATACCACGCGTCGTGGTCGCAGTTGCTTCCTGGGAAGACGATGACGCCAGCTCTCATGGGGTTACTTCCAGTCTAACAAGCACGCGTTAACTTGAAGTTGTGACCCGTCAGGACGTGCTCGCGATCGCGCGGGAATGCGGATTCGAGCTAGCCGGTATTGCCGCCGCGGTGCCATCGAGCGATGGGGCGCGGTATCACCAATGGGTGTACGCCGGAATGGCGGGCGCGATGGGCTATCTTACCGATCGGCGTGCTCGCGTGCGCAACGACCCGCGAAATATGCTGCCGTCTGCGAAGTCAATCCTCTGCGTCGGAAAGCTCTACAACGGTCCCGAGCCTTATTCAACAAGCTTTTCGGCGCCGGGCCGCGCGTGGATCTCGCGCTATGCCTGGGGCGACGATTATCACGAAGTGCTTCGCGCCGGGCTCGCGCGCGTGGTCGGGCATCTTCGCGAACATTCCGATTTTGAACACAAAATCTGCGTCGATACCGCGCCGCTGCTCGAACGATCGTACGCGCGCGACGCGGGTCTCGGATGGATCGGCAAGAACACCTGCCTCATCAATCAGCAGAGCGGATCGTGGTTCTTCCTTGGCGAGTTGCTGCTTTCACTGCCACTCGAAGCGGATACCGCGCCGCCCGACCGCTGCGGATCTTGCACGCGCTGTATCGACGCGTGTCCGACGGCTGCCATCGTGCCGTTTGACAACCGCTACACCATCGATTCCCGCCTATGCATTTCGTATCTCACGATTGAATTGCGCGCCGGCATTCCCGAAGAACACCGCGCCGCCATGGGCAATCATGTGTTCGGATGCGACATCTGCCAGGATGTCTGCCCGTGGAATCGGCGTGCCCCCGACAACGCCGATCCCGAATTCGGGCCACGCCATTTTGCGCCGCCGCTCGATGAATTGGCCGTTATCACGGAAGACGAGTTCCGCTCAGCCTTCGCGGGAACGCCGATCAATCGCACCCGCTACTCGGGCTTCCTGCGCAACGTCGCCATTGCTATGGGCAACAGTGGCGAGCCAAGATTCCGGGATCATCTGGAACATCTCGCATCGAACGCGGATTCCATGGTCGCCGAAACCGCCGCCTGGGCACTTGACCGCGTGAGTTAGCCCCCATCTAGCGAGTTCATCGTTTTGAAGCGGAACGGAAATATCGCTGTCACACGCGGCTGTTATGGTGAAAAAACAATCGCTTCCCATATGAAACCCAAGATCTTGCTGCTCATTGTGTCGATCATTGCATCTACGTCCCACCTCTATTCCCAAGTAGCCGCGGGATTAGGCGGTCTGACCGGTATTGTCACCGACCCAACCGGTTCATCCATCCCCAATGCCGAAGTCCTTGTGGACAACGAGCGGCTCGGCATTCATCGAAGAACCGTGACCGGGAACGGCGGCGTCTTCAATGCGCCTGCCTTGGTGCCGAGCCCTGGCTACCAGGTTTCCGTCGATGCGCCCGGATTTGCCAAGTTCCAGAACCGTAACATCACCGTGCTGGTCGGGCAGGACGTTAGTATTCACGCCACACTCGAAGTACAGACCTCTACAACCAGCATCGACGTCCAGGATTCCGCGCCCGTGATCGAGGACAAGATCGAGGTGTCCCAAAATGTCACGCAGACCCAGATCGACAACTTGCCGATTAACGGCCGCCGCGTCGATTCGTTCGTCCTCCTAACCCCGACCGTGGTTCCCGACGGCACCTTTGGCCTGCTGAGTTTTCGCGGTGTTGCCGGCGGAAATACTTTCATGACGGATGGAAATGACACAACCGAAACATTTTACGGAGAAAACGCAGGACGCACCCGTGTTCCCACGCAGATCTCGCAAGATGCCGTGCAGGAATTTCAGGTTCTTTCGAGCGCCTATTCAGCCGAGTACGGCCGCGCGACGGGCGGCATCGTCAACACCGTCACACGCAGCGGATCCAATACTCTCGCCGGCACCGCCTTCTGGTTTTTCCGCAACCGCAGTCTGAATGCACGGGACCCGTTTTCAACGATCAACCCGAAGGAATCTCGCCATCAGTTTGGCGGCAGCATTGGCGGCCCCATCGTGAGGGATCGGCTATTCTTTTTTTTAAACACCGAGGAGCAGCGCCGCGACTTTCCGCTGGTTTCGAGCATCATCAGCCCTGCGGCGATCGATCGAAACACTCACGCTTTCATCGGTTGTGGTGTAGCTAGCGCCACGGCTCCCGCGGCCACTCCGGCCCAATGCGCGGCCATTAACGGCACCCTGACCCGCTTTTTTGGTATCCTGCCCCGCACCGGCAATCAGGATACCGCCTTAGGAAAGATCGACTGGCGCCCTAACGACCGCAATTCGTTCAGCTTCTCATTCAATTACGAGCACTTCAATTCGCCCAACGGAATCCAGACCGGCGCCGTGGTCACCAGCGGTGGAGCGATCAACAGCAATGGTATCGACGACGTGCAGGTTCTTTATGGCCGCGCGCAATGGACCTTTGTCCCCACCGGCAATATCGTCAACGAGTCCCGCTTTGGCTGGTTCAAAGACCGGCAGAATGATGCCATAAACCCCGCGCTTCTCGATCCCAGACTCGGCGCACTCAGCCTCTCCGTAAATGGCGTCAACATCGGTTCCGGTAACTACATTCCGCGTATCCAGCCCAGTGAAAGCCGTTTTGAATACGCCGATAACTTGTCCTGGACAGTCGGCAATCATAACCTGAAGTTTGGCGGCGACTACCTAAACACGGAAGACTACACGAACCAGTTACTCACCGGTAACGGAAGTTATAGCTATTCCAATGCCAACCTGTTCGCGCTTGATTACTCCGACAATACTACGAACGCGAAACACTACAGTTCTTACCAACAGGCATTTGGCCGCCGCGATGTGGATGTTAAGTTCAATGACATTGCCGTCTACGCGCAGGATCAATATCGCGTCCGCCCCAACCTTACCCTTTACTACGGCCTTCGATACGAATACACCTTCACGCCAACGCCGCCGCTGAAGAACCCCGACTATCCCCAGACCGGCAGAATCCCGTCCTACGGCCTCAACTTCGGCCCGCGGGCCGGCTTCTCTTGGAATGTAAATAGCGGTCGCACGGTGATCCGCTCCGGTTACGGCCTCTACTATGGCCGTTTCCCAGGCTCGACGTTCAACTCTTTGTTTACCACCAATAATCTCTATCAGCAGTCGCTGACGCTCCAGACGTCAGTTCCGGCGCAGTTGGCTGTAGCGCCCGTCTTCCCGAATCTGCTCGGTTCCCCGACGGGTAAGCCCGGTGCGGCCACCGTCGGGTTTGCCGTCGATAACCTGCGCACCCCCAATAGCCGGCAAGCGGACGTCTCGGTGCAGCAGGCGCTCGGCAAAGCGACTTCCGTCACGGTCAGCTATATCTGGAGCCGCGCCGCTCATTTGTTGACTGTGCGCGACCTGAATCTCGCCAATCCGACTCACTCCGTGACTTATAACATGAAAGGCTCGTCGGGAAATATAGTCAATACCTATACGACGCCGGTCTATCTGGCAACCGACAGAATCGATCCTCGTTACTCGCGGGTGATTGGTGTGGATAACGGCGGTAACAGCTACTACAGCGGCCTCGCGGTCCAGCTTCAGCGCCGCATGTCGCGGCACTTCGAAGGCGGCTTGGCGTACACCTGGTCGCACGCTATCGATAACAATGAAGGAAGCGGCGGGTTCTCCGGCAATAACCCGCCAACCACGCTGTTCAACGGCAACTACCAGACTGAAAAGGGCCCGTCCTCGCTCGACATCCGGCAGCGCCTGGTGATTAACTGGATTTACTTTCCAGTGTTCAGCAGCAGCACGAGCCTGCTCGCGCGGCTTCTAATTAACAATTGGCAGCTGGCGGATATCACCACCATCTCTACGGGAGCGCCCGTTACCGAAACCATCGGCGTCACCGCCGGCCTGACTGCTTCCCAGGTCGCAAAGGCTGGTTTGCCCGCGAACTTCGCCTTCACCGGCAGCACCATCAACGGATTCGGGGGGTCTAACCGGGTTCCTTTCCTCGGCCTCGGCGCGCTGCGACTGCCGAACACCTACCGCACAGACGCGCGTCTTTCGAAGATTCTGCTGTTCTCGGAACGCATCCGTACTACACTGAACTTCGAAGTGTTCAACCTGACGAACACCATCACTTACACCAGCATCTCCAGTCGCGGCTATACCGCCAATGGGTTCAACATTTCGCCGGCCGCTGGCGTCGGCACGCCGACCCAATCCGCCGGCTTCCCCGACGGCACAAAGGCCCGTCGGGCGCAGGTCGGCATTCGCATCGACTTTTAAGCATCGATTTTTGAGGAAGCCAACGTGAATTCCAGGTTCCTACTCCTTCTCGCCGGCGGCGCCGCTGTTGCGACATTCGCGACGGCGCCTCGCCTCCTTCCGTTTTTGAGTTCGACCGTCCCCATTGGACGACAGCCCGCCGGGTTCTTTCTCCTGCCCACCAATCAGTTGCTTAAGCCCTGGGGCGTGCAGGCCATGATCAAAGGGAGGCCGGTCGATTTGGCCCTGGACCCTTCGAAGCGTTTTCTCGCCGTCTTGAATAGTCGCGGAATCGAAACCTTCGACGCGGTCAGCGGCGTTTCGCTCGGATCGGTGCACACGAAACCCACGTCGTACACCGGCGTCGCGTTCCGCCCTGGCGCGAACGAGATCTGGGCCGGCGAGACTTCCCGCGACGGCCTCGATTTCCTGCTGATTACTCCCGTTTCGACAACCGGAGCACCGGGCAAAGGGGAAGAGATTCGGCTCGGCCGCCACCCCGTGCCTTGCGGGATCGCATTCTCGCCGGATGGAAAAACCGCTTACGTTGCCATGAGCCGGTCGAATACGCTGGCGATCTTCGACGCGGAAGCCCGGAAGCTTGTTAAAGAAATACCAGTCGGTATTGCGCCGTTCGCGGTGTCGTACTCGAAGAATTCCGGCGTGATTTATGTGTCAAACCGTGGTGGCCGGCCGCCGTTGGCATCCGAGACGAGCGCGCCCACTAGCGGTTCGTCGGCGCTCACCGACGCGGTGACAGGAACGGCAATCTCGGGAACCGTCACCGCGATCGATGCCGAGACACTTCGCGCTCGCGAGATCCCGGTCGGCCGCGCGCCTTCGGGCATGGCGCTGAGCGCGGACCAGAATCTTCTGGCCGTCGCCAACGGACATTCCGACTCCGTCTCCATAATCAACACCCAGACCTCCACCCGCCAGGACGTGAAGATTCCTTCATACCCCGAAGGCAGCGTCGGTAGCCAGCCGATTGCGGTAGCTTTCTCGAACGATGGCAAAACCTTGTACGCGGCTTGTGCGGGAACGAATGCGATCACGTTGCTACGGCGATCCGGCAGTGGCTGGAAGGCAGCAGGATCGGTTCCCACCGGCTGGTTTCCTTCCGCGATCGCGGTTATGGATGACGAAGCCCTCCGCATCGTCACCATCAAGGGAACCGGCAATACGGCGAACGGCCGCGGGACTTTCAATTCCAAGCAATATGAAGGTTCGCTGATCCGTGTTCCCCCGCTTCAACCCGCACAACTGGCCGCGGCTACGCGAGAGGTCGGCGCAGCGAATAGTCCGCAGATGGATGCGGCGGGCGGCGTGAGCAACCTTCGTTCGCTCGGCATTGAACACGTGCTGCTGATCGTCAAAGAGAATCGTACCTACGATCAGGTGTTCGGCGATCTCGGCAAAGGCAATAGCGACCCGAAGCTGACCATGTTCGGGCGCGACATCACACCGAATCATCATGCTCTCGCTGAAAAGTACGTGATTCTCGACAACTTCTATACCGGCGGGGCGATCAGCTTTGACGGGCATCAGTGGCTGATGCAGTCGTTCGTCAGCGACTATACGGAACGGGCTTTTGCGGCGTCGCCTCGCGGTTACGCGTGGAACATGGCGGATGCGCTCACCGTTTCGCCCACGGGCTTTTTCTGGCAGGGCTCGCCGAAGCCGCCCAGCGTTCGAATCTATGGAGAGTTTTGCCTCCCGGCCCGCTGGGATCCGGCGACACGCAACGTGGTTGATATCAATGAATCCGATCTGATGAGTTGGACCGAATACTGGGATCTCTATCGCCGGAAGAAACTGCTGGACGTCGTGGCATCGAGGAGTGGCGTGCCCGCTCTCGCGAAGCTGATTGATAACCGCTATCCGTTCAATGACACCAGCATCACCGATCAGGTTCGCGCGGATGAATACCTGCGCGAGCTCTCCGAATTCGAAAAAAGTGGACAGGCGCCGCAGTTGAGCGTGCTCACGTTGACGTCGGATCACACCAACGGCACGCGCCCTGGCTCGCCGACCCCGCGCGCGATGGTTGCCGACGACGATCTTGCCTTGGGGCGCATCGTGGAGGGCGTAACCAAGAGCCGCTTCTGGCGCAAAACGCTGATCCTCGTCGTGGAAGACGACGCACAGGATGGGCTCGATCACGTGGATGGGCATCGGACCGTGGCGCTTGCGATCGGTCCGAATATCCGCCGAGGTGCCGTCGATTCGAATCATTACAACCATTCGAGTATGATCCGCACCATCCAGGAGATCTTCCGCATTGCGCCCCAGACGCGCTTCGTGGCCGCGGCGCGTCCGATGACCAGTGTGTTCACCGCGTCCGCGAACGCCGATCAATATACTGCTCTCACGCCCGCAGTTCGCTTAGACGAGATGAATGCGCCCATGAATCGGCTAAAGGGCCGTAGACGCTGGGCGGCGCAGGAATCGCTGGCGATGAACTGGCATCAGCCCGACGATATTCCCTCTCGGGTGCTGAATCGAATTCTTTGGTGGGAGAGCAAGGGCTACCAGAAGCCGTACCCGCGGAAGTAAAAATCGATCTTCGATAATCAAGTTTCAAAACTGATAAAATATTGGGTAAATATCGTTTACTAGAGGAGCGCTCCAGCCATGATTCGCTTGGATGCAGATAAACCCGCCGAGTTCTGTGATGGACTGCGCCGCCGCGATTTCCTGCACGCCGGTTCGCTCTCGTTCCTCGGCCTGGGCCTCACTGAGATGTTCGGCCTGAAGGCCATGGGCGCCGTGGACGAGTCAAAGAAGGACGCGGCTTGCATCATGCTCTTCCTGGTCGGTGGCCCCTCGCAGCTCGACACGTGGGACATGAAGCCCAACGCTCCCGTGGAGATTCGCGGCCCGTACAAGCCCATTAACACGAACGTAGACGGCATTCAGATTTCAGAAAACTTTCCGCGCATGGCCAAGCACGCGGATAAGTACGCCATCGTTCGCGGCATGTATCACACCGCCGCCGCAGTGCACGACACGGGACACCAGATGATGCAGACCGGCCGTCTATTTTCGGGTGGCATCGAGTACCCGCACGTCGGCTGCGTGCTCTCCAAACTACGCGGTCCCAAGGGCGACGTCCCCGCGCACGTGCTGCTTCCGCGGCCCATCGGCAACACGGGCGGGAACATGCCCCACGGCCAGACCGCCGGATTTTTGGGTAAGACTTTCGACCCGTTCGTCCTGAACGCCGACCCCTCCGACCCCAATTTCAAGGTGCCGGACATGCTGCCTCCGGACTACCTCAGCGCCCTTCGCGTGGATCGCCGCAAGAACTGGCGCGAAATGGTCGACCGCACCGTCAGCAAGTTCGAAACCTCGCAGGATGCGCGCCTGCTCGATTCCACCTTTCATCAGGCCTACACGCTAATGTCGTCGCAGAAAGCACGCGAGGCGTTCGATCTCTCGAAGGAACCGGAGAAGATCCGCGAGAAGTATGGCCTGAATCGCTTCGGCCAAAGCTGCCTGCTCGCGCGGCGCATGATCGAGGCCGGTGTTCGCTTCGTCACCGTCAATATGTTCGAGACAGTGTTCGACGAGATCACGTGGGACATTCACGGATCGAAACCGTTCAGCCCGATCAGTTGCTATCGCGATCTGGTTGGCCCCATGTTCGACATGGCTTACAGCTCGCTGCTTGAAGACCTGCAGACACGCGGCCTGCTCAACAACACCATGGTGGTTTCACTCGGAGAATTTGGCCGCACCCCCAAAGTGAATCCTGCCGGCGGGCGCGACCACTGGCCGCAGTGCTGGTCGATCCTGATGGCCGGCGGCGGCGTCAAAGGCGGGCAGGTTGTGGGTGCGTCGGACGAGATTGCCGCAGCGCCGCGCGATCGCCCGACAACGCCGGGCGAAGTCGCGGCCACCATTTATCACAGTCTCGGGATTCCGCTCGAGATCGAAATCCCCGGCTCGCAGGGCCGCCCGATTCCGCTCGTTGAGCGTGGCGTGGAGCACATCAAAGAATTGTTCGCATAGATTCCAAACCGGTAGTCATCTCATGTCAAAATCCCGTCTGTTGGTTGCGTGGTCACTAACAATCTCGGCACTGAGCGCGCAAACTCTCACCCTGCTCCCGAAGGCCGTTACCCTCGATGGACCCGAATCTCGGCATCAGCTTCTGGCCGAAGCCGCGGTTGCCGAGCACCAGGAAGATTGGACGCGCACCGCTAAGTGGAGTTCGTCGAATCCCGCGGTGGTCACGGTCGATCAGACTGGCGCGCTGAAACCGGTCGCCGACGGCGATGCCGTAATCGCTGCCGCGGCCCAAGGCAAGACCGCGACCGCTGCCGTTCACGTGAAGAACGCGCAGGCGCCCTTCACGTGGAATTTCCGCAATCACGTGATTCCCGTAATGACGAAGATGGGCTGCAATCAGGGTGCGTGCCACGGCGCGCTTTCCGGCAAGAACGGATTCAAGCTGACTCTGCGCGGCTACGATCCGGAAGTCGATTACGACACTCTGACGCGGCAGTCATCCGGACGCCGCGTGTCGCTCGCGGAGCCTTCGCATAGCCTGATTCTGCTGAAGCCGACGATGGCGATTGCGCACGGCGGCGGCAAACGATTCGACACCAGTTCGCTCGAGTATCGCGTGATCTCCGAGTGGATCGCAGCCGGCACTCCGCCGCCTTCCGATCAGGACGCGACCGTCACCGGACTTGAAGTCTATCCCGCATCGGCAACGTTGAAGCCCGGGGCTGAACAGCAGTTGGTGGTGCGCGCGCGTTACTCCGATGGCCAGATTCAAGACGTTACGCGCTGGGTCAAATTCTCGTCGAGCGATGAAGGCGTCGCCAGCGTCGACGACATGGGCCACGTCAAAATGAATGGCAGCGGCGAGGCAGCGATCACACTCTACTACTCCAGCCGTGTCCTTTACTCGCGGTTGAGCGTTCCATTCCCGAATCAGATCGATCCGAAGGTATACACCGAATTTCAGCGCCGCAATTTCATTGACGATTTCGTGCTGGCGAAGTTGAAGGCGCTGCACATCACGCCGTCCGCCCCTTCCGATGATGCGACCTTCCTGCGCCGTGCGTATCTGGATGCCGCCGGGATACTGCCGACCTCTTCCGAAGTTGAAAATTTCCTAGCCGACCGTTCGGCTGACAAGCGCGCCAAGATGATCGACGCCCTGCTCGAGCGCGACGAGTTCGTCGACTACTGGGCCTACAAGTGGTCGGACCTGATGCTGGTTTCCAGCCGCAAGTTGCGGTCGAACGCGATGTGGTCCTTCTATGACTGGATTCGCGAGAGCGTCAAGCAGAACAAGCCGTGGGACCAGTTCGCGAATGAAATTTTCACCTCATCCGGCAACACCAGGCAGATGGGCGCGCTGAACTATTTCGTGCTGCATAAGGATCCCATCGACCTCACCGAAAACGTCACCCTCGCTTTCATGGGCCAGCGGATTACCTGCGCGCGCTGCCACAACCATCCGCTAGAGAAGTGGACGCAGAAGCAGTATTACCAGATGGCCAACCTGTTCTCGCGCATCGGTCAGAAGGCTGGAGCCGAGCCCGGCGACGTTGTTGTGTTCGCGAAGGCCTCGGGCGATATCAACCATCCGCGCCTGCTGCGCCCGCTGCCCCCTACGCCGCTCGACGGGGTGTCGATCCCTCTCGATTCCACTGAAGACCGTCGCGTGCCGTTCGCCGCCTGGCTTACCAGCCCGAAGAACACTTACTTCTCGCGTGCCATCGTAAACCGCGTGTGGGCCAACTTCATGGGACGTGGGATCGTCGACCCGGTGGATGACGTGCGCGCGACCAACCCCGCTTCCAACGAAGAACTATTCGCCGCCGTCAGTAAAGATTTCGTCGAGAATCATTTCGACATCAAACGGCTGATTCGCACGATCATGAACTCCGGCGTCTATCAGCTTTCGTCGGAAGCCAACGCGACGAACCAGAACGATAACAAATATTATTCGAAGTACATCGTGAAGCGCCTGCCCGCGGAGGTGCTGCTCGATGCCATGTCGCAAGTCACCGGAGTGCCTACGAAATTCGCTGGGTATCCGGCGGGCTTTCGCGCATTGCAGTTGCCCGACACCCAGGTGAAGTCTGAATTTTTGGCTTCGTTTGGACGGCCGGCGCGCATCATCTGCGACGCGGGCGAACGCTCCGTGCAGCCTAGCATTGCGCAAGCTCTGCACGTGATCAATGGCGACACGCTCAACAAGAAACTCAGCTCGCCGGATGGATTCGCGGCACTCGCGGTGAAGCTGGGACTGTCGAATTCCCGCCTCCTCGAAATGCTGTATCTGTCGGCTTATGGCCGCTATCCCACCGATTCCGAAAAAACTCCGATGCTCGCCGCTTTGAAGACCACCGACCCGACGGGCGGTACCGCCGAAGCGCAGCGCGATGTGCGCCAGAAGGCGCTCGAGGACATGATGTGGGCCATGCTCACCAGCAAAGAATTCCTATTCAATTACTGATGCGACGCGCTCTACTCATCTTCGCCATTGCAGCCGCGGGCCGGGCGGCCGACGCGCCCTCATTCACGAAGGACATCGCCCCGATCTTTGATGCAAACTGCGCTGGATGCCACGGCAACGGCGCCAAGATGGGCAAGCTGGAGCTCGATTCCTTCGAAGGATTGATGAAGGGCGGCAGCCACGGCGTTGCCATCATTCCCGGCAAGAGCGCGCACAGCCGCCTCTATCTCATGATCTCTAACCAAGCCACCCCAGCCATGCCGCTGAGCGGCAAGCCCCTTGCAGCGGGTGAAATCGAGACCATCAAAAACTGGATTGATGCCGGTGCGAAGCCGCCCGCGGCGGGCGAAGTGAGTACCGCAAAGAAGCCTGCGATCCCCGATATTGCCCCGCGCAAGCCAGTGCACGCGCAGATCGGCGCGCTGGCCTATTCGCCCGATGGCAAATTGCTCGCGCTCGGGACGTTCAAGGAAGTCCGACTCGCGGATGCGAATGGCGCTACTCTGGTGACGCTTCCCGGCGAAGCGGAAGAAGTCCGCTCCGTGGCGTTCTCGCCGGATGGCACTCGGCTCGCAGCGGCCGGAGGCTTACCGGCGCAGCGCGGCGAAGTCATGATCTGGGACGTGGCGGCGCGCAAGCTCGTGGCCACCGTCAATGGCCACAAGGATTGCATCTACGCCGTGGCATTTTCGCCCGATGGGAAGACGATCGCGACTTCCAGCTACGACAAGTTGATCAAGCTCTGGGATGCGGCAACGGGCGCGGAAATTCGTACGCTTAAAGATCACATTGATGCCGTCTACGATCTCGCCTTCACCCCGGATGGCCAGCGGCTCATCTCCGCGTCCGCCGATCGCGCGGTCAAAATCTGGGACCTGCAGACGGGCGATCGTCTCTACACGTTGAGCGAACCCATCGACGCGTTGAATACCGTCGCCATTGATCCTACTGGCAAGTTTGTCGCTGCCGGCGGCCTTGATAAAACGATCCGGGTCTGGTCCCTCGGCCCGAAAAGCGGCAAGCTCGTCAACACACTCATCGCGCATGAAGACGCCATCCTGCGGCTGGCCTATTCGCCGGATGGCAGGCTTCTCGTCTCGACAGCCGCCGACAAGACGCTGAAAGTTTTCCTCGCCGGCGATCTCACCGAAATCAAGACGTATCCCAAGCAGCCTGATTGGATTCTCTCGCTTCGCTTCGCTCCCGACGGGAAGCGCTTCGCCTGCGGCCGCTACGATGGTTCGCTGGCATTTTTCGACACTCCCGCGGCTCTGCCGCCGGCCAAAGTTGCCACGAGGTAATTGACGTATGAAACCGTTCGCGATCTCCGCCCTGCTCTGTTTCGCCGCCACTTTAAGTTTCGCCGCTACGGAGGCGTCGCCCAGCGGAACACGCATTACGCCGCCCACCATCAGCGCTGTTTCGCCGCTCGGCGTTGCGCGCGGAGCCACGGTTGAAGTGACTGTGGAAGGCTTTAATCTGGCGAAGGCCAACGCGGTGTTCTTCAGCGAATCCGGCATCAAAGCGCGTATTACCTCCATCAAAGAACTTCCCGATCAGGACGACGTACGTTTCGGGGCGAACGGCGGCGTTTCGACCGTCGACCTCGGCCCGCTCCCGCCGCGTAATCAGTTGACGCTCGAGATCGACGCTGCCGCGGACGCACCCATCGGCCCCGTAGAATTCCGCATCCAGACTCCCCTCGGCACCACGCCGGAGGCACGCATCGCCATCGAACCTTACTACGGCGAAAGTCCCGATCGCGAACCGAACGACACGCCCGAGCAAGCCTTAGAAACTTTTCTTCCGACGATTCTGGTCGGCACCATCTCCAAGCCTGGCGATCTGGATTATTTCAAGATCACCGCCAAAGCCGGCGATCGGCTTGTGTTTGAAAATTCCGCGGCGATGCTGGGTAGCGCGCTGCAGCCGGTGATCTCGATATACGATTCGAACTTCGCCGTGATCGCGCAGTTTACGGAAGACGGCGGACGCAACGTCAATGCGTTCGCGCACAAGTTTGAGCGCGGCGGGGATTATTATCTGCGCATCTCGGATTACGAAGATAGCGGCAGCCCGCGTCATTTCTATCGCATTAAAGTGGGCCGCCTGCCGGTCGCGATCTCCGCATTCCCGCTCGGCGTTCCCAAAGGGCAGACCGCGGACATCGCACTCACCGGATTCAATCTCAAAGCATCCAAAGTATCCGTGAAAGGCGAGCGTTCCGCCGAAGATCCCGACGTGGTTTGGCTGCGCCCGCAAGGGATCTCCGGCGCGTCATTCAATCGCGTCAAGCTGGCGATCGGCACAGCGCCTGAGATCCTCGCGACCGGCAAAGCCGCCCAATCCATCACGGTGCCGGTGACCGTCAACGGCAAGCTCCTGAGCGATCACCAGGATTTTCGATTTCACGCGCGCAAGGGCCAGAAGCTCATCCTCGATGTGAACGCGAACCGCCTCGGGTCACCGCTCGATTCGCTGCTAGAAGTTCTGGACAGCGCCGCGAAGCCGATTGAGCGCGCGACGATCCGATGCATTCTCGAAAATTCAGTTACGCTGCGCGATCACGATTCCACGGGCTCCGGTATGCGCCTCAGTTCGCAGGCTGGCTTGGCGGTCGGCGATAAGCTGATGGCCGGCGGTGAAATCGTCGAAGTGCGCGCCATGCCTCCCGGACCCGACGACGATTTTGCGTTCACCGCTTTCGGCGGCCAGCGACTGGCCTACCTCGATACCACCCCCGAAGCTCACGCCATCGATTCGCCCGTCTATAAGGTACAGATCGCGCCGCCCGGGTCCGCCTTCGCGCCCAACGGGCTCCCTATCGTTCACCTGATGTATCGAAACGACGATGGCGGCCCGGGCTACGGAAAAGATTCGCGCCTCCATTTCACCGCTCCCGCCGATGGCGATTACCTGGTGCGCCTCCGCGACGTTCGGGGCCTTAAGGGCGATGCTTTTGCGTACCGCCTCACCGTTCGCGAACCTGTCCCCGGCTTCCGTCTCGGCGTCTCCCCCCACAATCCCAACGTACCCGCCGGCGAGCGCATTCCTCTCGTGGTCACCGCTCTACGGCTGGATGATTTCGATGGACCGATTCCCGTCTCCGTCCAAAACCTCCCGCGCGGACTGCATGCCACCGAAGGCAGAATCGAACCCGGCCAGACCAGCACCACGCTGCTGCTTAGTGCCGATGCCGATGCGAAAATCGAGACCGCCGTGCCTCTCGTTGTCAAAGCCGCGAACGGCACGGAAGCCGACCCCGCGGACCGTTTGAAGATGATTGCGTTGATGCCGCGGCCCGATGTGCACATGCTGTCGGAAGCTAGGCACGTCACGATTCAGCCCGGCGGCCGCGCGGAGGTGCATGTGTCGATTCAGCGCAATAACGGCTTCGCCGGCCGAGTCCCGGTTGAGATTCTCAACCTGCCGCCTGGCGTGCGTGTGATCGACATCGGATTGAACGGCGTGCTTATTAATGAAGACGAGCAGAAGCGCAGCTTTACCCTGGAAGCCTTGCCGACAGCCGAACCTTTGACCCAGCCCCTCATCGTCGCCGCAGCAGTGGAGACGCGTGCGGGCGGCCAGCAGAACGCATTCGCCGGCGAGCCGATCGAATTGCACGTGGTTGCGAAGGGAACACAGTAGCGGCAATCGTTAGGGCACTAACAGCGACGGCGCACTCTCATCTGCGCCCGCCGCTTCCTTTTCCGTCGGCATGAACTGATGCGCTAGAAAGTTCACAACCGCACGGCCGCGCTTGCGTCCGTTGTTCCAGTCGAATTCAAGTCCTTGCAGAAAGCACAGAACGCGGAGAATCGTGGATTCCCGTAGCGTCGAAGTTCCACGCTCTTTCACTTCCATCTCGCGAAACTCTGCAATCGTCCCCCGCACCGAATCGCACACGGCTGCCGCGACGGCATTCTGGGGGCGGGCTTCATAGTAGAGGCCGCTTTCGAGCGTCCGATACGTCTGCACCAGCGATTCCAGCGCATCGCGTAAATCGAAATCGATAACGCCCTCAACTTCGAATGCCGCCCGCAAAACCGCTCGCGCTACGAGCACGAGGGTCATTTCGTTGGCCCTTAAAAACTCTTCACTGACCTCGATATCCCGATTGGGAATCGTTGCCGAATCAGGCGATTCCACGCGCTCATGCCGGTACGCCCCTTGCAGATATTCGCACTCCATCGGGCAGCTCACCGTCTCCTCCCGCTCGGTGCCGCAACACACCGAACAGATATCCGCATGGATGCCGATACAGTGCCTCCGGGGCTTGCGGGTTTGGCAAATGGCGCACAACATTTCTTTAGTATAGAAGGAGCATGCAGACCAACATCTTCATCAAGGTAGAAGTGGAGCACGATGAATCCGAGACTCCGGAACAGATCGCCGGGCGCATTTGCCGTCAGGTGGTCAAGGTCTACGGCGTCCGCTCGGCCGAACTGCAGAGTTTTACTCGCCGCGACGATTGATTGGTTCGCGGAAGATCTGCGTGTATGTCCGATAGAAGAAAACGTCGGTCATTCCCGCAATGTAATCGCACACCACCCGGTGCACCGGTTGCTCAAGCGCCAAGCCGCTGTGAGGCGAGGGCAGCCGGTCGGGATGCTCCAGAAAAAAGTCGAACAGTTCCGACATCATCGCGGTCGATTCGCGCCGGTCTTGTTCGATGGCTTCCGAAGAGTAGACTTTTGCTTTCAGGAATTGCTTGATCTCGCGCGCCGCGGCGGAGGATTCCGGAGTCCAAGTGGCAATACGTTCCGGAATCTCGCGCACTTCCCCGGAATTGCGCAGTCCCGCCGCTTGCGCGGCAGCGGCAGTTCCATCAATCAGGGATGAGACCATGCCGTCGATCAGGTGACGCAAGGTCTCCTGGAAACGCTCGCTTTCGCTAGCACCCGGAAACTGCGTCTCCACAGCGTCGTAGATCTCCGCGTAAACCGGAACTTCTGCAACCACTTGCTCGGCGGTTATCAAGTGTGCCGCGAACGCGTCATCAAGATCCGCCGCGTTGTACGCAATCTCATCTGCCAGGTCGATCAACTGCGCTTCGAGGGGGGGGCGCAAACGGGGCAGATATTCATCGAGCTGCGGATTCTCGCCCGGCACCAAATCGCGCGAGTGTTTCACGATTCCCTCGCGCACTTCAAAAGTCAGATTCAGTCCCGGGAAACGCGCGTATCGCTGCTCGAAGCTCTCGACAATGCGCAGGGCGTGGATGTTGTGATCGAACGTTTCGCCGAACTGGCGCATCTTGCGATCCAGCTCCATCTCGCCCGAGTGAGCGAACGGCGCATGTCCGATGTCATGGACCAGCGCGAGCGCTTCGGTGAGATCTTCATCCAACTCAAGCGCGTTCGCAACGGTGCGTGCGATCTGCGCGACTTCAATGGTGTGGGTCAGGCGATTGCGGAAGTGATCCGAGATTCCAGGCGAGAATACCTGTGTCTTGGCTTCCAAACGCCGGAACGCGCGCGCATGAATAATCCGGCCCCGGTCGCGCTGGAATACGTTCCGGTAACGGTGTTCCGGCTCCGGATAACGGCGTCCCCTGCTGCTCTCGACCGGGAAGCGAAGATGGCGAAGCAGACTTGGATTTCCTCCGCGTTACTGGCCTAAATCGGCCAGCGCGCCCGTGGCCACCTGGCTCACACTGCCCGGTGTCTTCACCAGGCCGTTTAAAAGTTTGCGAGCTTCCGCGGGATTGCTTTTCGTCAGATTGCGAGCCAGCGTGAACGTCGCCTGCTCTTTGGACACCAGCTCGGTAGGCTTGTCCATCAAGGCTCGCAGGATCTTTTCACCATCGGACGTGCGGTTCTCCGAAAATGCGATCTGCGCTATAGATAGCTTCGCCAGCGACGAAAAGTTCTTCGCGGCGTTGTCCGACACCATCTGGAAGCGCTTTTTAGCTTCGTCCAACTTGCCCTGATCCGCAGCCATTGAGGCAAGGTAATATTCGGCGATGTAGCCCTCTTCCGAGCCGCCCTCTTCGGTTGCTACCTTCGTGAACGCCTTCTGGGCTTCGGCGCGCTTGGCGTCTTCGGTCGGAAATGTCAGAGCTCCCGTCGGTGACGCGGCGGAGCTCACCTGCGCCTCCTGCACCTGCATCGCTGCCGCGAGCTTTTCCTCGCGAACCGTATGTTGGTGCGCACGGTAATAGTAAATTCCAACGGCCAGCAGCATCACGGCAAGCGCAATCGCGCCATACCGGATTACTTCCGAACGGTGCAGTGCAAAAAAATCGACAGTGTGTTCTACTTCGACGGCGAATTTATCGGTCTTTAAATCTTTACGGGAGAAATTACTCGGCACGAAAACCTCAAGGGAAGTAACATTCTATGGTATCAAACAGCGGTACCGCGCGCTATTTCCAGAAGGCGTACCACTTGCGCGGCTTGCTCTCCACAGCCTCCTCGGCCCACGGCAGGAACTCTCCCTTGATCACCGCGCGTGGGTTATCCACGAAAAGCTGGCGCGCCCGGCCTTCGTCGAATCTATCGGCAACCGCTCGATACGACTCGTCCAGACGCGGATGGCGGTACTCGCAGTCATGCGCATCGCTCGCCACGAAATGAACCATGTTCTGCTCCATCAACTCCCAGGCAAGATCGCGCGCGGTTCGTCCGAATAACCCCAGCAATGAGTGCGCCGTGACCTGAATCAGGCAGCCGTTCTCCACCCAAGGTTTGAGTTGCTTCGGCTGCTTTTGAAGAATTGGATTGCGCTCCGGGTGCGTAATCACTGGCGTCATGCCCGAATCGCGGAGATGATTCAGAATGCCGTCCATGGTATTCGCGATCGAATGGTCCGAAAACTCCACCATCAGGTAGCCCAGGTGGTTGATGGTGTATTTCGACGGATTGCGCAGAGCGTCCTGAATATTCTCGTACTGGAGGTGGAAATCGCAGCCATGATGGATTGCCGGAACATTGCCGCAGGCGGCGCGGAGCTCGTCCACGCGTTCGCGAACCACCGCCGGGTCGAAAACAAACTGGGGGCTGGCGTGCGGCGTGGCGACGATATCGGTTGTGCCGGCCTCGGCGGCGAGTTTCACCATGGCCACACTTTCCTCGAGGGTCTTCGCGCCGTCATCAATGCCCCACAGGATGTGGCTGTGAATGTCGACCATGAACAACAGTTTAGCCGCGAATCAATTTGCGAGCGTGAAATGAACTTCGATCTGCGTGATCACCTCCACGGGTTCCCCGTTAAGCAGCGTGGGTGAATACGTCCACTGTTGCACTGCCGACAGCGCCGCCGCCACCAGCAGAGGATGACCGCTCACCACTTGCAGATTACGGATCGTTCCATCGCGACCGATTACCGCCTGCAGCTTGACGATGCCGGATATGCGCGCCGCTTTCGCCAAAGGCGGATAAACAGGACGCGCCTGATTCTGTATTTTTGACGCCTGAACGTCGCCGCCCACGCGCACCGGAGCTTGCGGCTTTGGCTTCCCCTGAGGGCTCTTCACGACTGGAGGGGCGGGAACCGGCAGCGTGTTGGCCGTCAGGATCTCTCCGAGAACGCCGCCCCCGCTGCTCCCGTCGTTGCTCACGATCATCCCTGGAATCGCAGGCGCATCGGTGATCATTGCCACTTTGCTCGGGATGCGAGTTGGGGCTTGCAGCGCCGACCGATCGAAGACTCGGAGCACGGGGCGCGTGGTCGATGCCGCCGCGTGCTGTGGAATCGTCTTCACCTCGACGCGCGTCGTCGG
Source organism: Bryobacterales bacterium (assembly GCA_038229055.1). Lineage (GTDB taxonomy): Bacteria > Acidobacteriota > Terriglobia > Bryobacterales > Bryobacteraceae > JANYJA01. The sequence continues at coordinate 100,601 of JBBROU010000001.1, forward strand.
CGGCAGCGGCGCATACGTCGCGACCTGGATGCGGCTTGAAATTACCGCCGTTCGCAACAGCGGCAACAACAGCGCCACGCCAACCAAGGCAATCTGCCCAACAAATGAAACAGCTACAGTCCACGGCTTGCGCGTGTTGCGCCCCGCAGTGACAAACGTCTGCTCGAACATGCTTCCTCTGGTCGCAGCAGCCTGAATTTTTCTCGTGACCGGTCGCTCGAAATGAGCTGTGTGCGTTCTGCTGATAGAGACACCGGGCGCACGCCGCTTGTTCCCTGACGTGTATAGTTCGACTATCCATGAACACGGAGTTCCGCGAAGCTGTGATTCCTGAGGAGATTCGAAGCCTTGTGATTTTCGATCGCAAGGTGTTCCGCGATTATCCGGCCGACTGGTTTCACCGGAGCAGTTGGGAACACTTCGAGGCTTGGTGGATGATCGTCGACAACAGAAAAGTTGGTTGTTGCGCGTTTGAACACGACGTCGATTTTCAGGAGGACGTGCGTCCAGACGAAATGAATCCTCTGCTTAAAAGTTCCATATACGTCGTCACGACGGGCATTCATCCGCGCTTTCAAGGCTTAGGCTTCGGAAATTTGATGAAGTGCTGGCAAGTGTCGTATGCCCGTCATCACGGGTTCACTCGCATCGTCACGAACACCCGCAAGAGTAATCGGCGAATGATCGCGTTGAACAAGCGATACGGCTTCAAAGTTCTGCGCACGACGTCGCAGTACTACCGGCGCCCGGCAGAATCGACGGTGGTAATGGAACTTCTGCTTGGCTCTTAAAATAACTGTGATGCCCAACCGAAACGGAGTCACGCTACGCAGCCAGGAGTGGTGGGGCAAGCCCAATTACGAAAGCTTCGTGCGCCGCGCGTGGATGCGCTCGGAAGGATTCAATAAAGATGCATTTCAAAACAAACCGGTTATCGGCATCTGCAATTCGTGGAGCGAGCTGAACAACTGCAACGCCCATCTGCGTGTAGTCGCCGAGGCCGTCAAGCGCGGCGTCGGGGCCGCCGGCGGCTCGAGATCACCGCCGTCCGCAACAGCGGCCGTAACATGACTACCCCAACTAATGCGATCTGCCCAACTGATGAGACGGCTACCGTCCACGGCTTGCGCGCATTGCGCCCCGCGCCAACAAAGGTCTGCTCGAACATGCTTCCACCGCGGGGAGTTCGTGCACCCGGCAAGAACCCGATAAGAAACATGGAGAAAAAAGCAGAATACTCATGCCAATTTAGTTCTTCTAAGTTCTCCTAAATCATATAAGCCGCAACGCCATCAACTTCTTAAGACTTCTGAATCGATCGAAAGCGTCGCGTCTGTTTTTCGCAATGAGGATCAGTTACTTCAATGCAGCCGTTGGCTGCCACCGATTTCTCTTGACACTAAATCCTATTGGGCTTACACTATTTCCATCGCAACAGTAGGTCCGATTCGTTCCGTCTGATAGTGTTGGAAGCGGGCGGCAAACATCTGACCAGAAAGTTGCGTGGGAAGAGGTCGCCGATGTTAAGGAGTCGCTGGTTCGTAACCGTAGCTTGTTTTGCAAGCTCTTTCGTTTTGACAACGCTAACCCCGGCTCAAGTCGGCGGCAACCCTATGGGGGAACCTCGATAGTATCAGCTGCGGGGGGGGGTACTAGTACCCTGTCGCCAACGCCCCCGCCAACCGGTTCCGTAATTTGCCCAACACCCAGCGGGAGTACTCCGGCGTGCGTCCTAACCGGGCAGTACAATCGAAACCGCTCGGGCGCAAATGTCTACGAGCCCGTACTCGCGGACACGGCGAATATTACCAAATACTTCACAAACACTCAGTATTATCAGACCGATCCCACCGACTACTACGATTCGACGCATACTTTCAATCCCATTATGGCTCAGCCGCTATGGGTGAGCAACGTACCACACGGGACTGGAACCAAGAACGTACTTCTGGCGGCAACGCTGAATACCTCGGTCTACGCATTCGACGCAGATGCGGGAACAATCCTCTGGAAAGACAGTGTGAGCACAAACCTTGCGAGGAAAAACTGCGGTTCTACAGGGGTACCGGTAATCCCTGTCAACGGGCACCCAGGCGTTACGCCACTCGCATACTACGGAATCGTTTCGACTCCTGTGATCGACCTTGCGAATACCGATCCCGTCGCATTTGTGGTGTCAGGATGTACGACTACCGCGGCCGGGCCTACGGGACTGAAATGGTATGTCAACGCGATCGATGTTGCCACAGGCGGTGATTTAATCTCGGGTGGAACCCCGATTACCGCGACTAACTTCGCGCCCGACACGCAATTGCAACGGCCCGCGCTCTTAATAACCCACACAGCCTTAGGGGGTACCAATTTGTACGTCGCGTTTGGTGCTGGAGCTTTCGAGTTAGATTCGGCATACCTTTATAACGGTTGGGTTTTCGGTTATACGGTGACCTACACTGGAACAACGCCGACGGCAGTATCCGTTTCTTCCACGCCCACAACTTTCAACTCCACGCCTTCCACTGCAATCACCAACGTTTTCCCTTCCACCTCGCACGCTCCGCCTACCACGGTGCCCCCGGGTGATAGCCCTTCGTGCGACACGCCCCCAGCTTCGGGCGATTCGTGCTACCACGGCGACAATTGGGTTGGTGTCACAGGGATCTCGATTGCCCGCAACGGCGGAATCTGGATGGCGGGAAAGGGGCCTTCTTCGGACAGCCATGGAAATGTCTATGTGGCCGCCGGGAACGGCCCTTTCGATTGCCTGGACCCAAACAACAACCAGACATCCTGCAAGGATGTCACAGGAACGAAAAAGGTCGTCAACTTCGGCCAGTCGGTGATCGAACTCAACAACGCTGGCGCGACAACCCCGCTCGCGCCAGCGGATTTTTTCACTCCGTTTACCTACCACTATCTAAACGATGCGGATCCACTCCTCACACAGCAGTTCAAAGTCTTGAACCGCTACGATCTCGATTTCGGAACGCCAGGTGCGATGCTGCTCACAACAAATAGCAACGCGCAGACTTGGGCGGTCACGGCAGACAAGACCGGTTACATATACGTAATGCCCACGCTGAATAGCGGCACAGGCAGTAACGGCCTCGGCCAGTTTCAATCAGGCGACTCTGGACTAACGTCAGGTACGAGTTATGTTACGCAAGCACCGTTCCAGGCTAGCCGCCAGACCGCGGCGGGCGGTACGAGCGGAGTGTGCCCAGTGGCGGAAGCAATGGATAGCTCTCACTTTGAGGATACGGACTGCGACGAGATCATGCAACTTGCGTGGTGGAATAACAACTTGTTTATCTGGCCAGAGAACGAGACTGTCTTGGGTTACCTTGGAGCCTACCTAGCCTGACCGCCGGCGTCGTATAAATTTGGCACAGTTTATGATCCGTGCACAGGCGGCGCGCTCAAGTGTACGAATTTCCCAGCAAATTACGCAGGGGGTTGGGCGACCATGGCCATAGCGGGCAACGCAAGCGCGAGCAAAGGCACGCTGTGGGCGGTGGTTGCCGATTCGGCATCGGGCAACGGCGGTGTTTACGGGTACACCATCAATTCTCCGACCCAGAGCCTAACCAACATGTTTACCCCGGCTCTATCTAGCAGCAACGCGGCCAATTGCCCCGGCACCTTGCTCGGGAGCAATCTTCCTGCAACGTGGCGGATGTCTGCCTTCGCGGAACCGACCGTGGTCAACGGGATGATTTTTGTGCCCGTTTCTAAGGCATTTACTTCTGCTTCCAGCGTGATCACCGGCGGCGGAATTCTCGTCTACGCGCGTTGTCAGTAGCAGATCATTTAATCGAAAAGGCTCTTATGAACATTTTTGCAACCGCAACCTTAATAACCCTCTCTCTATTTGCCGGCTTTCGCGTCAGCGCCCAGACAACGCCGCAATATTGAGTAATTTATACCCTCGGTCCGGACGGCGGCTACCCCTCATCTCTCGCTGAAGTCTCACCAGAGTCCTTTTTTGTCACCGGCAGCGATACATCCTCCGGCTATGGCGGCGCAATGCTGGGAGTGAATAGCTCCGGAAAGTTTAAGATCGTGCATCAATTCCCCGCTGGGTTTGCTCCAGAAGGGGGATTGCGATCAATGAATGGCCAATTCTTCGGATTCGGAGCGTATTCTTCCGGCGGCTTCAATTACCAATATTTCTCGATGCCGCTCGATGGGAGCTCTGTGAATGTGTTCCTTACGGGCAGTTTTGGCGAGCCGTATCCGGCCATGCCCCTTATACCGTCGCCTGACGGATATATCTACCATGTCGTAGCTCCGGCCCCTCTAATGGCCACTTTTATTAAGATTGATCTGCTTGGCAACATCACAAATGTTCACGTATTCGATCCGGTTAATGAAGGCGAACCTCTGGATGGTGCCCCGATTCTGAGGGCCCCGGATGGCAGCTTCTACGGAATTGCTACGACAAGTCATATCGCTACAACAGGGTGGTTTTTCAAGATCGACTCAACCGGTAACTTCACCAAGCTCGCGACGTTTCCTACGACTTGGATAGGTGGAGTACCGCTTCCGCTCGTGATGTCGCCTGGCGGGACTATTTACGGTGCCTTTGCAACCGGGCGGGTGAATGGCGGCGGAGCCATCTTCAAATACGTTCCTGGGGGCGCGATAACCACCTTGTACAGCTTCACTAAGTTTGGCGTTTCAATACCAAATGCGCTCGTGTTAGCCGACGATGGCAATCTATATGGCGGCACACGCACTTCGCCGAGTTACCTCTTCGCGTTCAATTTGAAAACCAACTCATTTCGCACCCTCACTCAGATGAGTGGGGCCGGGTGCCAGTGTGAGCTCGTGCAGGGATCAGATGGGAAAATATATGGTGCGGCATCCTTCAGTCCTAGCGGATACGGCGCGATTTTTAGCCTGGATATGGGCCTCGCGCCGCCGAAGCCGAAGGTTTCGCTGTTCTCTCCTACTTCGGGCATTGCGGCCCAGAAGATTCTTCTTTGGGGCCACAATTTCCTCGGCGCCACGGCTGTCGACTTCAACGGCGTCCCCGCGCTCGGCTTCACAGTGACTTCGTCCTATTCTATCTACGCTACAGTCCCGCTCGGAGCCACGACCGGCCCCATCACCATTACCACGCCAGCCGGTACGTTCCAAACCACGTCGAACTTCGCGATTCAGTAGTGCCCTCACTGCGGGGCGCGAGGCTTCACTCTGAGCTCGCGTCCCGCACCCCCCATTTCTTTACATCCTCCACCCCGCATGATCGAATGGCGGTGATGCCCAACCGAAACGGAGTCACGCTACGCAGCCAGGAGTGGTGGGGGAAGCCCAATTACGAAAGCTTCGTGCGCCGCGCGTGGATGCGCTCGGAAGGGTTCAACAAAGATGCATTTCAGAACAAACCGGTTATCGGCGTCTGCAATTCGTGGAGCGAGCTGAACAACTGCAACGCTCATCTGCGAGTCGTCGCGGAAGCCGTCAAGCGCGGTGTCTGGGCGGCGGGCGGCTTCCCGCTCGAGTTTCCGACCATCTCACTGGGCGAAGTTTTCATGCGGCCCACCACCATGCTGTATCGCAATCTGATGGCTATGGACGTCGAAGAGTCGATTCGCGCGAATCCGATTGACGGCGTGGTGCTGCTATGCGGCTGCGACAAAACGACGCCCGCTCAGTTGATGGGGTGCGCCAGCGCCGATATTCCCGCCATCGTGGTCCCCGGCGGCCCCATGTTGAGCGGCCAGTGGCGTGATCGCAAGCTCGGCTCGGGCACGGATGGGCGCAAGCTTTTCGATTTATTCCGCACCGGCGACATCACCGAAGAAGATTGGAGTGAAATAGAAGGCGGCATCTCACGCAGCGCGGGCCACTGCACCGTAATGGGCACGGCGAGCACGATGACCAGTCTGGCGGAAGCGCTGGGGATGACGCTCACCGGGTGCGCCAATATTCCCGCTGTCGATTCGCGCCGCCTCGCGATGGCTGAAATGAGCGGCCGCCGCGCGGTGGATCTTGTTTGGGAAGATCTCAAGCCTTCGCGCATTATGACGCGCCAAGCGATCGAGAACGCGATTACGGTCGATATGGCCATTGGCGGTTCCACCAATGCAGTGGTGCACCTCATCGCACTCGCCGGCCGCCTCGGGTTCGATCTGCCGATGCAGGATTTCGATGACATCTCGCGCCGCACTCCCTACATCGCCAACGTGAAACCTTCGGGCGAGTTTCTGATGGAGGATTTTCATTACGCCGGTGGCCTGCCGGCGGCTATGAAAGAAATCCTGCATTTGTTGCATCAGGACTGCATCACTGTGACCGGCAAGACCATAGGCGAGAATGTTTCCGGCGCCGAATGCTACCGGCGCGAAGTCATCCGCACCGCGGCCGAGCCGTTGCATCCGGAAGGGGGCACCGTGATCCTGCATGGAAATCTCGCGCCCGATGGCGCCGTGCTGAAGCAGACCGCCGCCTCGCCGCATTTGCTGCAGCATCGCGGGCCGGCGTACGTCTTCGAAAACTACGAGCAGATGCGCGCCGAAATCGATTCCGACAATTTACAAGTCACGAAAGACACCGTGCTGGTGATGAAGGGCTGCGGTCCGCAAGGCGGCCCCGGCTTTCCCGAGTGGGGCCACATCCCGATGCCGCGTAAGCTGCTGAAGCAAGGCATTGCCGACGTGGTCCGCATTAGCGACGCGCGCATGAGTGGCACAAGTTTCGGCACCGTGGTGCTGCACGTCGCCCCCGAATCGGCCATCGGTGGGCCGCTCTCAGTCGTCCGCACCGGCGATGAAATTGTGCTCGATGTCGCAGGAAGAAAGGTCGACGTCAACCTCACGCCCGAAGAGATGGCCGCGCGACTTTCGGCGTTTGTTCAAGCGCCGCGCCACTACGATAGGGGTTACGGCAAGATGTTTTTAGAACACGTCACCCAGGCCAATCTGGGCTGCGATTTCGATTTTCTGCGCGCAACGAGGCGCTAAGTAACCGGCTCCGCTACGTTCAAGGGAAACACCACCACGGGCCGATAAACATTGGGCAGAATCGCTTGTCCGATAGCCAGCAACTCGCCCTCGTCCGAAATCGCCTTCACATAGCGCGATTCGTTCTTCACGCGAAACGGAGAAACGTGGAACTCGCGGCCATTGCGAATCTGTGCGGCGGTGAAATTCTCTACGATCACCGAAGGGAACTCCGGCAGCAGTTCAGCCGCTGGCACTAGCGCCTCAGTAACGCGCCCCGCCGATGCTAGTTCTTGCAGGTGCGCCAGAGTCACGGCCTGCGTGATCTGGAAATCGCCCGATTGCGTGCGCCGCAACTGATGCAGATGCGCGCCATACCCGAGCGCCACACCCAAGTCATGCGCGACTGAGCGGATGTAAGTTCCCGCCGAGCAGTGCGCGCGCAGCGTGACATACGGCGATTCCAGATTCAAAATCGTCAACTCGAATATGTCTACTTCGATCGGCGGAATCGCTACCGGCACTTGCTTGCGCGCGAGCTTGTACGCCGCCGTTCCGCCAATCTTCTTAGCCGAATAATCCGGCGGAATCTGGCGGATGTGCCCGCGAAATTGTTCCAGCGCCGATTCCAGAGTCTCGCGATCCAGATTCACCGGCACCTCTGGAGAAGTCGCCGCGCCAGCGCGGTCGAATGTGTCGGTCGAGAAACCGAAGCGGACCACCGCTTCATAGGTTTTCTCCGCACGCGTAAAAAATTGCGCGAGCCGTGTCGCTTGACCAATAAGCAGCGGCAAGACTCCGGTCGCGATCGGGTCGAGCGTCCCCAAATGACCCACACGCTTCGTCCCGGCGAAGCGACGAACCTTGTTCACCACGTCGTGCGAAGTCCAATCTTCCGGCTTATCGATAACAATCAGGCCGTGCATTACTGAATCCCCTCGAGTTCCTTCAGCACCGCTTGCACCACGGTCCCGACCACCTGAAAGCTATGCGGGTCGAGCTTATCTATCGTGTCCTTCGCCGTGTGCCAGTAGGTATTCGACGGCCCGTAATTCAGATCGATCAGATCCAGCGCTTTGACGCCCATCCGCAGAAACGGAATGTGATCGTCGCCGATCTGATTGGCCTGCCGCGGGAATTCCGCTGTAAAGCCCAGGCGATCGGCCGTGTTCCAAACCAACTCGCGCAGTGACTGAGCCGAATCCATATCGAACTCGAGATGCAGATCCTTGTCGCCGATCATATCGATATTGAGCAGCGCCTTCACGTGCGCGAGCGTCCCGTCCTGCGACCACTTGGCCGCCAGATGCCGGCTGCCGTAAAGACTGTCTGTCTCCGACCACTGCCGCACCGCCTCTTCGCCATCGAGCCATACAAGGTAGATGTCATCGCGGTGCATGGTGCCTTGCAGCGCGTCGGCCATTTCGAGCAAAAAGCCGGTTGAAGAGCCGCCGTCGTTCGCGCCTACAAAATGCGGCAGAATTTTCGTATCGTAGTGCCCCGTGATCACCACCGCCCGCCCGGATTTACCGGGAAACTTCGCGACCAGGTTTCTCATCGCCACCGGACCGTTCGGGGTCGCCGCCGTAAAATCGTCCGTCGTTACCGTGCATCCGCGCGACTTCAGCGAACCCAGGATGTGCGCCTGAAGCTGGTGAATAGCCGCCGATCCCGAAGGGCGCGGCCCGAACGCTACAGCTTTGCCCGTATATTCGAGGGCGCGCGCGCCGCTGAACTCTTTCGCGGGCAAGGAGCAGGCGAGCAGCGTCGCGGCTAAGCAGAGGAGCGTTTGGCGTGACATATGAATCCCAATGTGAAGTGGCGGTTCCGGTCGAGCGGATCGAGCAGCGGCAAAAAAATAGCCGGCGGCACCAGCAGGAGCGCGGCGGGAAGAAATAAAATCCAACGCCACCCGCCTATAAAAAATTGTAGCCCGTTCAGCAATCTGCGGCTGAGTAATCGAAAATATCCACCCACCGGATTGATGCGCACGTCGTCGAAACCCGCCTGTTCGAACAGATATTTCAGGCCATAACGGGTGAACCGAAAATAATCGCGCGGCGTCTGGTGCTCTTCCCATTCGTGCGGCGCCACAAGCAGCAGCGGCGCGCCCGGTGCGAGCACGCGCGCGATCTCACGCATCGACGTTGCGGGGTCCTTCAAGTGCTCAATCGTCACCAGATTGACTGCCGCGTCGAAGCAGCCCGCGCCGAACGGCAGCGCCGATAGGTCGGCCACCACGTCAAGCCGCCCGTAATTCCATTGCGCATCGCCCACGGCCAGATCCACCGAGGTGTAGCGCTGCTTCGCGAATGCTCCGGCATAGCGGCACTCGCCCGCTCCGGCGTCCAATAGGCGCGCACCAGCCGGCAGCGCGCGGGCAAATTCGGCCACAGCGTCTTCCATCGACACTTCAAAATGCAGCGCGACGCGCCGCAGCCAACGTGGCAGCCCCGACGCTAGTTCCGTCGCGCTCTTCATGCGCGGCGCGCCTCCACCATGATGGTCGAGCCAAATCCGACCGCGGCCTCTAGGACCGTAAACGGCACCGCGGCCGCGACCAGTGCCAGATAGACGGCGTTCTTCACGAGCTTCCCGAGCGCCGTCCGGTCCGTGCCGCGAACACGCCGCGCAACGGGTTCCAGTCGCGGCGCAAGGCTCGTCGCCAGCCCCGCCGGATTGTCACGCCACGAAAAATGCTTCTCGCGCACAATCGTGAATCCGCACGATTCCAGAAGGCGGCGCAAATCCCGCGGCCGGAAATTTTGCAGATGCCGCGGAACGTCCGCCCCGTTCCACCGCGAGCCCAAAATTCGAAATTGCCAGCTCCGGATATTCGGGACCTGCACGATCAGCCGCCCATTCGGAACCAGCAGCTCCCGCGCGGCGCGCAAATACGCCGCGGGATCGGGAAGATGCTCCACTACGTGATACATCGAGACCATCGCACATGTTCCGGCCAGCAGAGGCACGTGGGCTAAGTCCCCAACGAAGACCGGAACGCCGTTGCGCTTCCAAGCCACACCCGCGGCTTCATACGATGCATCGAGGCCGAGCACGCGAGCCCCGCGATCCCGCAGCAGAGACAGCAGCAACCCGCCGCCGCAGCCCACATCGAGCACCGGTCCGGCAGCTCCGCTCGACCGCAGCGCGCTCGCAATGAACCGCAAGTGATCGCGCAGCAATAAACGACGGTAGCGTTCCTCCAGCCACCCAGCGAGCGACCGCTCCGGCTCAAACCAGTAATGCTTCGGATAATACGCGCTTAGCTCTTCGCTCGCGGGACGCGGCGAGAGTCGCGACAGCCCGCACCCGGTGCAGCGCACGACTGTGAACTGTTTGTCGGTTGTGCCATAGAGCCGGTCGGTGCCGCGAAACATGGGGGCCGTCCCGCTTGCCCCACACAAAAGACATCGCTCGGGACGTGGCTCACTCAATGGAGTGCTGCCTGCGTGCTCAACTCCCGCAACCCGATGCGATTTTCCAAAATCAAATCCCGTACTTCTCCCGGCGAGAGCTTGCGAATACGGTTCATTTGGCCCCGCTTGCGCAGCATCTTGGGCGCCATCGAGAGTGCTTGAAAATCGCCGCGCAGCAGCGCCAGCGCCAGCGTCAATTTCCCTCGCCATCCCGGAAACAAAGCTGTCTCTCCGCTGCCGTCGAACGACGCGCGCGCCCCGGCGGCAAGCCGCGCCGCATAATAGAATGGGTTCAACGCGATCAAGCTCCACGGGAACAATTTCAAAACCAGCAGCACACGGTTGCGCTCGATCAGCATCAGCCGCCGCGCACTCTTCAAGCCCAGCGTAGACCCACGACGATGCCGCACCACGGCTTCGGGCGCATACCAGCACCGCCAGCCCGCAATACGCCCGCGGAGGCCTAACTCGGCGTCATCCGCATAGGCGAAAAAATCTTCGTCGAAGCCGCCGATCTTATCCAGCATCTCGCGGCGATACAGCGCGGCGCACCCATCCGGCCACAGCACTTCCTGCGGAGTATCGAAGGCGCCGTCATCGAGCGCCCCCGTTCCACGCCCGCGATTCTGCCCATCGGGATAAATCAAATGCCCTGCCTTATCGATGCGAGCCGGATTTTCATACGCCAGAATTTTGCAGGCCACCATACCGATTTGCGGGTGCGCCGCAGTAGCGCGCAGCATCGCCTCGAGCCACTCCGGCTCAGCTTCCGCATCGTTATTCAGCAGCGCGATGTACTCGCCGCTAGCGGCTGCAATCCCCTGATTATTGGCTGCGCAGAATCCCCGATTTCCCTTGTTCCGAATTACAATCGTGCCCGGAAATTCCGATGCCGCCATCTCTGCCGATCCGTCGGAAGATCCGTTATCCACCACCACTAATTCCGGCGTGATACCGCGTTGAGAACGCACGCTGAGCAGGCATTGGCGCAGCAGGTCCCTGCGATTCCAGTTCACAACAACTACCGAAATTAAGCCACAAACCAATGGAAATCGAGAGTCCTTACCCGTTGTATTATAGCCAAGGGAATCGATGTCCATTGGGGAAACACTGCGACAAGCGCGCATGCAGTCCGGTCTCACGCTTGACGAAATATCCGGCCGAACGCGTATCAACGTCAACCTGCTGCAAGCCATGGAAGCTGACGAACTTCATAGACTTCCCAACGGCGCGATCGGCCGGAACTTCGTGAAACAGTACGCCCAAATGGTGGGCGTCGACCCTGGCGCCCTGGCCCGCGAATTGGCTGAGTTGAGCCCGCCCGCACCGGCGGCCGCCGCTCAACGGCCAACGGATTCCTTCCGACCCCGCGTGGCCTCCATCAATGAGCGCCCGCGCGCGTATTCTGCGTTGGTCGGGTCCCTGCTGTGGGTAATCGCGGTGATCGTCGTCTGTTCCGGCGTGTACTGGCTGATGACTCGCACGCACGGCCAGAGCGCACCAGCACAGCGCCCCGCATCGACGCAAAAATAATTCAGGGCGTCTCGCGCACTCCGCCGAAGCCCGCGCGTCTCTGCCGGATCTCAGCGATCTTGCGCCGCCGCTCGTGAATCAGCAGTTCGCGCCGCCGCCGCTTTTTCACTTGCACATCGATCTTTCGCCAGAATTTCCAGAAGTAATCCCACGCGGAAAGCAGCGCAAAAAAGACCACCGCCCAGATGGCCCATTGACCGTAGCGCACGAATACTGGATGCCGCAGGCCCACCATTACCATTGAAATCGCCACGACTTGAAAGACCGTCTTCGTCTTGCCCAGGTCGCTGGCGCGGATGGTGTAGCCCTCCGCGGCCGCAATACTGCGCAGCCCCGAAACCGCGAATTCGCGTCCCACAATCAGGATCACAATCCATCCGGGTACGGCCCGCACCTGCACCAGCGCGATCAGCGCTGCCGAGATCAGCATCTTGTCCGCAATGGGGTCGAGCAGCGTTCCAATGGTTGTAACCTGCCCCCACCGGCGCGCGAGACTACCGTCCAAAACGTCGGTCGCCGCAGCGCACAAAAAGATCGTTAACGCGAGCCAGTCATTTGTAACAATAATCCCTAAAAAACGTACCGTGACGTCTTGCTGGACTAGGGCAGACACTAGCAGGGGAACAAAGAAAATACGCGAAATAGTGAGGAAATTCGGCAGATTCATGGCCGTCGCCCGAATCCCAAACTGTGGAAAAGCTGTGTTCGGTTTGCACTTTGGATGGATCGATGCGAAGCCTTTTCGGATTTCGCGCAACCACCACTCAATCCTATCGCGGCAAAGGACTTACGTGGATTGCTGCGAACTGGGTCTAACCTGCTCAAGTGACCATCTCCCTTGCATTTAGCGTCGGCCTCGCGGACTTCTTCACAGGGATTTCCACAATTCCCCAAGAGAATCCGCCGCATATCGCGCCAAACGGGTACGCACCGATTCGGGGACGTCCGCCTCAATCTCGCAAAATGCGTCGCCATAGTGCTCGCTGACCACGCGCGCGTTCTCGTGCAGCGACGCGATTTCGGCCCCAGCGCCCACCGGAATCCGGAATCTCGCCCGGATCATGGTATCAAACGGCAGCACCTCGTCAATCGCGCGAAGCAGTCCGTCCACGCCCGCGCCGTTTTGCGCGCTGATCAGCACGGCACGCAAATCCAGTTTGTCGCCCGCTTCGCTCAGCATCCGTTGTCGAAGTGTCTCCGGCTCCACTTCGTCCCCTGCCAATTTATCGGCTTTGTTCAACACAAGCAACTGCGGTGTCCCCGCGGCCCCGATCTCCGACAGCACCTTTAATACATGCGCCGTTTGGCTCGATGAATGTGCAGCCGAAACATCAACGACATGCAGAATCAGCATGGCGTCAGCCACCTCTTCCAGTGTTGCGCGGAAAGCCTTGACCAGAGTTGTCGGAAGATTGCGGATGAACCCGACCGTATCGCTGAGCAGCACCCGCCGTCTCGACGGCAACGTTAACGCACGCACAGTGGGGTCCAGGGTTGCGAACATCCTTGCATCGGCCAGCACGCCCGCGGATGTCAGCCGGTTGAACAGCGTCGATTTTCCGGCGTTGGTGTAGCCCACCATCGCGAGCGTCGGCAACGGTACCGAACTGCGCTGATTGCGGTGCAGTGAACGGCCCGCACGAACCTTGTCCAGATTTTCTTCAATTTTTTTGATGCGCTTCGAGATTTGCCGCCGGTCCGTCTCGAGCTTGGTTTCGCCCGGACCTCGGGTGCCAATGCCGCCACCCAGCCGTGACATCGAAACGCCGTGACCGCTCAGGCGTGGCAACAGATAGCGAAGCTGCGCGAGTTCCACTTGCAGCCGGCCTTCACGGGTTCGAGCGCGGCTCGCGAAGATATCGAGGATCAGTTGCGTGCGATCGATAACCTTTAGATCCAGTTCCTTCTCGAGGTTGCGCTGCTGCGTGGGCGAGAGATCGTGATCGAATAAGACGAGGTCCGCTTCGAGCGATGCAGCGAGGGCTTTTACCTCTTGCACCTTCCCCCGGCCCAAAAGCGTCGCCGCATCCGGTGCCGCGCGCGTCTGGAATATGGATTCCACCACCGTGGCGCCAGCGCTCTCGGCGAGTTCCTTCAGTTCGTCAACCGACTCTTCAGTGTCCGATGGCGCACTACGGCCCTTGCGCTCGAAACCGACCAGAATGGCGCGTTCAGTAAATGGATTCGGCAGCGCCGGTTACCCCTCGGAGTGGCTGTGCACACCGCCCGCCGCTTGATGCACCGCTTCCGGAGGGCCCGCAGCGGGCGGCTGATTGGGTGCATAGTTATGCGCCCGAACAGTCACTACAGTTGAGATCGCGTGCTTGAAAATCAATTGCTCCTGGTTACTGGTTTCCATGACCAGGGAATATTTGTCAAAGCTCTTGATGCGGCCTGAAAGTTTGACTCCGCTCAGAAGATAGATGGTAACGACGCCCTTATCTTTTCGCGCATTGTTTAGAAAACTGTCTTGGATGTTTTGCGCTGGTTTTTCCATAGAAGTCTCGCTTCTGCATGCAGAGGAACTTCAACAGCCTGTATTTTACACCCAAGTTGCACAACCCGCTTAGTCGTTTTGGTCGTTCGCGGCGTCAAACGTCCCCGCCGCGCGCAAGCCGATCTTCTCCTGGCATGTGACGCAGTATTTCGCCCACGGCACCGCGGCTAACCGTTTCTCGGAGATGGCTTGCTCGCATTCCTGACAGACACCGAAGGTGTTGTGTTCAGCCCGCCGTAGCGCCTCTTGCACGTCACGCAGCAGTTTTACGTCCAGCGAATTGCGATTGAGAAATATCCACTCCTCATGGCTCTGCTGGCTCAGATCGCCTTCGTCCGACGGACAATCGAGCCGGGCGACCACTTGCGCCGCATTCTGCGCCGACATTCTGCGGCGAAGCTCTTCCGATTTCTGCTGCAGGGCTTCTACGTACACGGAGTAACGTGACCGGCTGTCTACGTTCTTCATTGGTTTCGGCATACCATCTTTCTATCGATTCAGAATGAGTAAAAATGGAGATTCATCTATGCAACCATGTGACGCTGCCTTCTCGTGGAGGGTTGCAAGGTTCGCTTAAGTCCTTCTGAGCACATGAACATAGAGACCAGCGCATGCAAATGAATTCAAATAAAAAATATGTGCGATTTCTGCAAGATAGTCGCATCCTGTACGGCTCGCTGCAAGACACCGAGATCGAAGCTGTCACCGGCGACCCGCTCCGGTCCCCGGCATCGACCGGAATGCGCCATCGCCTCGCCGATGTAAAGCTGCTGGCGCCTGTCGTGCCGCCCAAAATTCTCGCCGTGGGCCGCAACTACCAAAGTCATCTGAATGGGCGCCACGCTCCCGAGACGCCCGAGATCTTCTACAAGCCGGTCACCTCGCTGCAAAATCCAGGCGACCCCATCGTGCTTCCGCGCGACGCCCGCAACGCCCATTTTGAAGGAGAGCTGGTGATCGTAATGGGGCGAACGATCTCGAAGGCTTCCAAGTCCGAAGCCGAGGCAAGCATCTTCGGTGTTACTTGCGGCAATGATGTGAGCGAACGCAACTGGCAGAACGGAAATGAGGCTCTGGGTATCGCGAAAGATCTGCAGTGGTGGCGCGCCAAGGGCTCCGATACCTTCGCCCCGCTTGGCCCCACGATCGCCACTGGTCTCGATTACGGCAACCTGCGATTGCAAACGCGCGTGAACGGCGACACGCTGCAAGATCAAACCACGGCCGATCTGATTTTCGATCTCCCTACCATCGTGAGTTGGATTAGCCAGTGGGTCACGCTCACGCCTGGCGACGTGATCTATACCGGAACGCCGGGCAACACGCGAGCGCTCCAGCCCGGTGATGTCGTGGAAGTGGAAATCGAGGGCATCGGAATTTTGCGGAACCCGGTAGTCGCGGAGTAGGGCTCAAAGAAATCCGGGAGGTCGACGCGTCTGTCCGCGCCCGCGCTTCCGCGCCATATATTCGTTCAGGTCTACAACCGATGCGAAAAAGCCCACGAAACGCGCGTCCTGCGATTCAGGCGCCTTGCGTGCCGCTTGAAAATCGATCAGGCGGAACAGGTCCGTAACCGCGATGGCCGCCGTCCCCATCGGCTTGTATTCATGCGTGCCCTGCGCGAACGCTACGTCTGACCGTATCCAAAGTGCGAACCCCATTTCGAATGCTTTAAGCCTACAGTTATCGGTCGTACACTGGAGTGCAGCATGGACACTCCTCGTCGTCAGTTCCTCGCCTCTCTCGGCCTGCTTGGCGCCGGCGGCTCACGCGCGATTGGCGCCGCGAAGCCGCGCCGCTTTTCAAAGTACGACGCGCCTGCGCGTCAGCTTCTTTCCACCATGACTCTGGACGAAAAAATCGGGCAGATGACGCAGCCCGACCAGATGTTTCTGAAAGACGTCGACGACATTGAGAAGTATCGCATTGGCTCCCTTCTTAACGGCGGCGATTCCGATCCAAAGTCTGGAAACGATCTGGCATCCTGGACGAATCTATACGACGGCTATCAAGCCCGCGCGATGAAAACGCGCCTGAGGATTCCGTTGGTCTACGGCGTCGATGCGGTCCATGGCCACAACAACGTGCTCGGCGCGGCCATCTTCCCGCACAACATCGGCCTTGGCTGCACGCGCGACCCCAAGCTGGTGGAAAGTGCCGCTCGAATTACCGCTGAAGAAGTCCGCGCCACAGGAATGAACTGGGCGTTCGCGCCGTGCGTCACCGTGCCGCAGGATATCCGGTGGGGCCGCACTTACGAAGGCTTCAGCGAGTCGCCCGATGTCGTCAAGGTTCTGGGCGCTGCCGCCGTTCGTGGTCTGCAACGCGGCGCGCTCGACGATCCTCAAGCCGTCCTCGCCTGCGTTAAGCACTTCGCCGGCGATGGTGGCACTGCATTCGGCACCGGCAAGCCGAAGGGCAATGACCCCGCCGATCGTTTTCCTTTGGATCAAGGCGATACGCGGGTGGATGAGGCCACGCTGCGGCGAATTCATCTCGCCGGATACAGACCCGCGATCGAAATGGGAGCCGGCTCCATCATGCCGTCGTACAACAGTTGGAATGGCGAGAAGTGCTCCGGCAGCCACACGCTGCTCACCGATATCCTCAAAACAGAGATGGGCTTCGAAGGGTTCCTGATCTCGGATTATGCGGCCGTCAATCAGCTCCCGGGCGATTACAAGCAGCAGATCGCGCAATCAATCAACGCCGGCATGGACATGGTGATGGTGCCGGAGCATTACGTTGAGTTCTTCAATAACCTGAAGAGCCTCGTCGCCGATGGCAAGGTTCCGCAGTCCCGTATCGACGATGCCGTTTCGCGCATCTTACGCGTGAAGTTCGCCATGGGGCTGATGAATCCAGGCTATTCGCCGCTTGCCGACCGCAGTCTGCATAAGACGTTCGGCTCGACGGAACACCGCGCCGTGGCTCGTCAGTGCGTGCGCCAGTCGATGGTTGTCTTGAAAAATGAGAACCGCACGCTGCCGCTTAGCCCAAGCGTCCCACGCGTGCTCGTCGCCGGACGTAGCGCACACAATATTGGCAACCAGTGCGGCGGATGGACTATCCGTTGGCAGGGACAGACGGGCGAGGTGATTGAAGGCACCACCGTGCTTGCAGCGATTCGCAAATTGGTAGGTCAAGATCGCGTGACACACTCGCCCGATGCCAGCGGGGCCGCTGGAAATTCCATTGCCGTTGTGGTGATCGGGGAGACGCCTTACGCCGAGTTCATGGGCGACCGCACGGACCTGCACCTCGCCGCGGAAGACATCGCCTCGGTGGATGCCGCAAAATCCGCCGGAATTCCTGTGGTCGTCGTCATTCTCTCTGGACGCCCCATCATCATCGATGAGATTCTGCCGAAGGCCGATGCCATCATTGCCGCGTTCTTGCCCGGGACCGAGGGCGATGGTGTCGCCGACGTTCTCTTCGGCAGTTATAAGCCCACCGGCAAGCTATCCTACACCTGGCCCGCGGGCGACTCCACCAGCTTCAACCGCAACGACCCCGGCTACAAAACGCTGTTCAAGTTCGGCCACGGTTTGAGTTACTAACCGGTTGGTCTCTGATGTCATAGAACGTCGACAAACCCCAACCATGCGTGTCGCCCTTCGAACCCGGCGACGGGAAGAATGACGACACGCGCACCGTTGTAACGTCCCCCGGAACATCTACTTCGACGTGGATGTTGTCGGTTTCGTTTGCCGCGAGATCGTGAACCGGAACGTTGCACTCGTTCTTCTTCGCGTTGAGGATCCCAATATCCCGCTCGGGCCGCATCTCCCAGACGCGCACTTTGCCGCAATTGAGCGTGAACGGCGTCGATCCAATGTTGGAAACCTCGATATCGACCACCAACAAATTCACATCTTGCGACAGCCGCACGTGAGTGATTCGATGATCCAGTTTTACTCTGGGCTTAGCTAAACCTTGCTGCCAGAACCACCATCCGCCGGCACACGCGGCGGTAATTGTGGCCAAACCTTGGGCGATTTCGACCCACGTCTTGGCGGCTTCAACGCGGCCCAAGGGAACTATTCTCCGGGAGGCGTGCTAACGGCGGATTTCGGCTTCTTAGCCGTCGCCGATTTATGTTTGCTTTTCTTTTTGTGCTTCGTTTCAGTCGCCGGCTTGGCGGCGCCCGGAGAAGACGTCTTCTCCTTGGAGGGAAATTGCTGTTCAGCCGCTTGCTGATATCCGGACGCGACTGCAGCCGTTAGGAAAATACTAAGAAGAAGCGTTCTCATAATCTACCTCTTGTAACTCTTGCTGAACCCGGTGCGTGAATTCGTCACCGTAAAATTCGCGTTCGCATCCGCCGAGAGCATCAGATAATTGCCCGAATCCGGCTGCTCGGTCGGGTTGGCAATGAACTGCTCGTCCACATTATTTTCCTTCCCCCCCTCTACGGCATAGTGAACCTGCCAGATATCTTGAATGTCCGGCGAGCTATGCACCACCTGCCAGGCTTCCGGCGTGCCGCCTTTGCGCGCGCCGTTGTTCATGATCGCCACGCGCGGATGCAGCGCATGCACGATCGCCGCGGGCCCGGACATATTCATGCCATGGTGCGTCGTCAGATAGACGTCGACGGTACCGACGCGGTTGTTCGGGCACATCAGATCGAATTCTTTGTTCCAAGTCAGATCGCCCAGGTCGATGATCCGGAACTTGCCAAAAGTGATCAGCGTGCCAACCGACCGCGCGTTCTCGCCCGGGTCCGCGTCGCGCATCTTCGTTTCCGCGCAGAAAGGATTCGCCGCGCCCGCGCCGGCAAGCGGCTTCGAAATCTCATCGCCCGCCGCGGCCAGCACCTGCACCTTGAGGCCTTTGATCGGAATCGTATCGCCCGGCTTCACCACGATGTGTTTGCCTTTGGCCCGAACATCTTTATACGCGTTGAACAGCGCGTCTTCTTCGGCGCCATGCTCGATCGATTCCCCATGATCCACAAAATTCCTGATCGGAAATTTTGCGGCAAGTTGCGGGACGCCGCCAACGTGATCGGTGTGGAAATGCGTGATCACCAAATAATCGATCTGCTTGAGTCCGGCCTTCCGTGCCACCGCGACGATGCGGTCGGCATCGCGGTTGTTCGCTCCCGGCCAACCGGTGTCTACCAGCATCGATTCACCCGACGGCGCAACAAACAGCGTGGCTTGGCCGCCTTCCACATCCATGAAATAAACTTCGAGTTTGCCGGACGCGGCGTGAACCAATGCCATCGAAAAAAGCAGAAGCAAAAAAGTTCGAATCATTCGGAGAAATGCTATCACAGGCGGTTACGATGAGACCAGGAATGTACAGCCCGCGTCTACTCGATCACTTTCAACGCCCGCGCAACGTCGGGGAACTTCCGCCGCCCGCGATCACGGTCGAAGTCATGAATCCCGTGTGCGGCGACATTCTGTGCCTTGCCGTGGTGTTTGAACACGATCGCGTCGCCGAAGTCCGCTACAAAACTCGCGGTTGCACGGCCTCCATCGCCTGCGGTTCGGCGTTAACTGAGCTGCTGATCGGAAAAGCGCGCACGGAAATTGCGCGGCTACAAAACTCCGATATCGAGGCGGCGGTCGACGGGTTGCCCCCGGAATCGAAGCACGCTGCGGCTCTCTGTATCGACGCCGCGCGCCGTCTTACCAATTCGTAATCGATCCGTCGGGCCGCTGGAAAATCGGCGTGACGCGATAGCGCTCTTTGATCTCAGCCTGAAGCCGCAGCGGTTTCGTATCCAATTCGACGCCCAGCCCCGGACGCCGGTTCGGATACAATTTGCCCTGCTTGAAATCCATGCAGACCGGAAGATGGGGCTCCTGCTGGGGGCCTGTTCCCGTCATCTCCATCATCACAGGTCCGGAAAACGCGCCGCAGCAATGCACCAGCGCAGCTTCGGCAACGGGACCGGTGAAGTGCGGAATGGCGCCCACGTAATGGGTCTCGCACAGCGCCAAAATTTTCATGTACTCCGTGATCCCGCCCACGTTCGGAAGCGTCACGCGCGAGTAATCGATCAGTTGCTGCTCAATCAGATCCTTGGTGTCCCACTTGTCGCCGAATTGTTCGCCCACGGCGATCGGCACCTTGACCTGCTGCCGCAATTGCTTATACACCGTCTGATTTTCGGACCGGATCAGATCTTCGGCGAAATAAGGTTCCAGTGGCTCAATCAGCGTGCTTAGCCGCACCGCGTCCGGCATGTCGAGACGCGTGTGGTAGTCGATCGACCAATCACCGTCCTTGCCCACGCCCTCGCGAATCTGAACGCAGTCGTCGTAGGTCTTGCGGACCATCTGATGCGAGTTGAAAGCCGCGCCGGCGGGCGGGTCCACGACCGCGGTTCGGTACGCGCGGAACCCGGCTTCCATGCAGGCGCGCGCAGTCTCCTTCTCGCTGCCCTTGCTCGGAAATCCGGTCGAGTAACAATCCACGTGATCGCGCGAAAATCCGCCGAGCAGCTCATAAACCGGCACGCCCAGGGCCTTGCCTTTGATATCCCATAGCGCGAGATCGATCGCGCCGAGCGCGTCCAGTTTCTCGCGCCCCGCCGGATAAAAGTATCCGCGATACATCATCTGCCAGAGATGGTCGATGCGCGATGGATCTTCGCCGATAATCATGGCGGCGCACTGCTCGACCGTATCTTTGGACCCGCCCTCGCCGATGCCCGTAATGCCGGCATCAGTCTCAACCGTGACGATGTGGAAACTCTGATTGAAGAGCGTTCGCGATTTCGGATTGTGATAAAAGCGGATGCGCGTGATCTTCATCGGCCCCGGAGCGGCGGCGTGCGCCTTCGGAGCCAGTGCGGCCGCGCCGAGTCCGGCACCCGCAAGGAAACTGCGTCGTTTCATACCTTGAGATCGTATCCCAAGTCGCGCAGCCCCGTGATGATGCGTTCTCGCACTTCACTTACTTCGTCCGACGTTAGCGTGCGATCGGGCGATGTGAGTGTTACACGAAACGATGCGTTGTTCTCGAATTGACCGAGGTACTTCGGCAGCCCGTCGAGCAGCAGGCCTGCAAAGCCGCGCATCTCGGCCTGAACTTGAAAGATGGGTCTGCGGTCCGGAACCGCGACGGTCAAATCGAATTCGCTCGACGGAAAACGGCTGATCGGTTTCAGTTGCGGCACACGCGGCTTTAGCAGCGTCACGTCGATGTCTAGTATCGCGGCACGGCCTTTGATCAGCGAGGGATGCAGCTCGAAGAGCCGTCCGATGCCGAGATCCACTGTGCGTTGCGGATGCTCATACACGCGCGGCTCGGCGGGCCCAATGTGAATATCCGCCCAAAGGCACTCCGCCACTCGCTTCAATTCCAATAATCCCGCAACGCCATCATCCTTCGCGTAGATCGCCGCGACCAGATGTGGTATCTCGTGCGGCAAACC
>JBBROU010000002.1:0-96665 GCA_038229055.1 Bryobacterales bacterium
CGCGCGCAGCTAGCGAACTCATGAACTTAAGACGCTTGTTTCAGTTTCTGCCCGCAACAGCCGACGTGTTCGAAGCACGGATTGTAATCTCGCAGCACATCGTTGGAAAGCAGACTCACGATGCGCACCTGGTTGCCTTCATGCAGGTATATTCTGTCAGCAACATTGTGACCTTCAATGTCAGCCATCTTCAAGGCTTTTCCGGGGTGACCGTTATGAATCCCTCGGAACTCTAGCTCGCGCTCGCTAAGTGGCGGCGGTCTTCTCTTCGGTGGAAACTCCAGTTGCCCCGCCACGCTCGGGATCCCTACGTCCCACGATAACCGGGAAGGTTGAGCGCCTGTGGCGATCTTGCTGTGTCGAGGACAGTCAGGATTTTCTGAAATGATATCCACCAAATCAGGCCTTATCCTGATCCGGTCGTCGCGTTCATGGAGCCGTTTCAGTCCTCGGTGTTTGAAACTCCCAATCATCAGGGTACACGCGGATGGCGCCTTGTTGGCGTGCGATCTGAAAGCGTTCGGTAAGCGCGTCGGGATGGGCATCCCACCACTCGGCTTCTTCTTGCTCATTGGCGAACGACGGAATTGGTGTCGGCGGCATGGATTCACATTTCCCAATTTATTTCTTGTTGAGCTCGGCTCATGGGCGCGAAGAATTGTTTGGCAGGGGAGACCAAGTAGTCTTGGCGACCTGTTGATTTCCGATCGAACGCCAGATAGAGACGTTAGCGCGGCTGTTGTCACCTTCTGGAGTGCCGCGGGCGGCGTCCAAAAGGTGGCGTTATCGTAATCCGCAATGTGCATTCACTCCGGATCATTCCAGAAATGCTGGTGGTCTTTCATGCGGACGCGCGCGCCACGGAAGCAGACGCCTTCGAGTTCGAGGAGTTGCCGCTGCTGTTGGGCTTCTTCGGGAGGCAGGCAGATGCGGCCGCCGGCGCCGACTACGCGGTACCAGGGAAGCACGCCGCCGGACGTGTTGAGTACTTGGGCGACCTGGCGGTGGTAGCGAGGGTATCCGGCGGCGGCGGCGACCTGACCGTAGGTGGCGACTTTACCGGCGGGGATTTCCAGGACGGCGCGGCAGATGTTTGGGGCAAGCATTAGTGGATATCGAGCGGCGGAGCGCTGGCGGAGTGAGTGTTATGATTAATTTCATCCTCCTAATGCCGCAAAATCCATGATTCCAGTACGCTTAAGTGTCGCGCGGCTAATCGATCATACGCTGTTGAAAGCGGAGGCGACGCGAGCCGATATCCTGCGTATTTGCGCGGAAGCGCGGCACCACGAATTTGCCAGCGTTTGCGTGAATCCGTTCTGGGTTCGAGCCGTGAGTGCGGAACTCGCCGGCGCGGCCGTGAAGACATGCACCGTCGCGGGGTTTCCGTTGGGCGCCAACGACGCCGATGTCAAGGCCGGGGAAGCTCGCGTCGCCGTGCGCGATGGAGCGGAAGAAGTCGACATGGTTCTGAACATCGGGGCACTGCGATCAGGCGAGCTGGATAACGTCGAAGAAGATATTCGCGGAGTGGTTGCGGTGTGTCACGATGCGGGCGCGATCGTGAAGGTGATCCTTGAAACCGCGCTGCTTACCGACGAGCAGAAAGTGACCGCGTGCCGGATCGCGCAAGATGCCGGGGCGGACTTCGTAAAGACATCGACCGGGTTTGGGCCCTCTGGCGCGACCGAGCACGATGTGGCGCTGATGCGCGAAGCGGTCGGAAACGCGATGGGCGTGAAGGCGTCTGGCGGCATCCGCACGCTGCGGGATCTGCGGAAGATGGTGGCGGCGGGAGCATCGCGCGTGGGGGCGAGCGCGAGCGTGCAGATTGTCGAGGCGGCGGCAGACTAAAAGATGCAGGCCACGCGCAAAGAAGCGATCCGATTTGAGGAACGCGCCGATCTGCTGGATTTTCTGTTAGAAGTCTCGGCGGTGATTTCGCAGACCCTCGATCTGGATCAGTTGCTGGCGAACGTATCGGAAATTGTGCGGCGGGTAATGCATTACGAGCTGTTCGCAATCCTGCTCTACAGCGAGAAGAGTCAAGACCTGCGGATACGGTACGCGGTGGGGCATCGCGAGGAGGTGGTGCGCAATCTGGCGGTGAAACTCGGCGAGGGCATCACCGGGGCGGCGGCAGCGCAACGCGAGCCGATTCTGGTTGCCGATGTCCGCAGCGACGAACGGTATCTGAACTCGGTGGACGCGGTGCGCACCGAATTGGCGGTGCCGATGATCGCGCGGCAGAAACTGGTGGGCGTGATCGATGTGCAATCCACGCGGGTCGGCGCATACAATGAAGACGACCGCGCCATGCTGCGCCTGATCGCGTCGCGCGTGGGGGCGGCCATCGACAATGCGCGCCTCTACCGCCGGGCCGAACGGCAGAATCGCACGCTCAAAACGCTAGGTCGGATTTCGCAGGAATTCGCAGCCATTTTGGAGCTGGATGAACTGCTGAGCAAAATCGCCTCCAGCATGCGGACGCTGATCAACTACGACGCGTTCAGCATATTGCTCAAGGACGACCAAGCCAACGTGCTAAAGCACCGGTTCAGCATGCGGTACGACAAGCGTGTGAAGATCGACAACATTCCGATGGGCAAAGGAATCACCGGCACAGCGGCGGAGTGCCGCGAAGCGATTCGGGTGCACGATACGCTGAACGACCCGCGATACATTGCGTCGCATCCGGACCTGCGGTCGGAAGTGGCGGTGCCGCTGATGGTGCAGGATCGCGTGGTGGGCGTGATGGATCTGGAGAGCGCGCGCTACAGCTTTTTCACGGACGACCATATGCGAACACTGGCGCTGCTGGCGCCGCAGATTGCGAGCTCGGTGGAAAACGCGCGGCTCTATGAAGAGATCGCCATGCGCGAAAGGCTGATCCAAGAGGATCTGCGCGCGGCGCGCGAGCTGCAAGGCGTTCTTCTTCCAACGGAAACGCCGGAGATTCGCGGCATCGAGAGCGCCGTGGGGTTGCGTCCGGCACGGGAGATCAGCGGCGACGTTTACGACTTTTTCGAGCATCGGGACGCGCGCCACAAAGAGCATCACATGGTGATCGCCTTCGGCGACTCCAGCGGCAAGGGAGTGGCCGCGGCGCTATACGGCGCGGTGCTCGATGGCCTGATGCGCACGTTGGCGCCCCGCCGGCGCAAGCCTTCCGATTTGATGAAGGCGCTGAATGACAAGCTGGTGGAGCGCAAGGTAGAAGCGCGCTACGTGACGCTGTTGCTGATGCTTTGGCATCCGCATTCGAAGGAATTCCACATCACCAATGCGGGTGGCACGCCGCCGATGGTTTGCCGCCACGGCGAGATTCTGAAGCTGCGCCCCGAGGGTGTGCCACTGGGGTTGCTGCCGGATATCGAATACGACGAGATCACGTTTCAGGCGCAACCGGGCGACATCCTCGTGCTGTATTCGGACGGCATTTCGGACCACTTAAGCCCGTCGGGAGAAGAGTACGGGCGCGCGCGGCTGAGCCGCGTGGTGCTCGCCAACCAGAATGCGCGACCGGCGGATTTGGTGACCGCGATTTTCGAAGATGTAGACCGCTTCAACACAACGAAATTCGATGACCAGACTTTGCTTGTCATGAAGGTGAAGAACCGCAAGCCCGATCGCAAGACTACGCCCCGCCTCTGATGTTTTCTTACTATCAAGAATCTTTTTACTGTGAGTGTGTTCCGCTCGAGACGATTGCCGGGCACGCCGGCACTCCGTGTTATGTGTATTCGGCGCAGTCGATTTTGGACGCATACCGGGCGTACGACGGAGCGTTCGGAAGTCTGCCGCACACCGTCTGTTATGCAGTGAAGGCGAACTCATCGCTAGCGGTGCTCGGGCTGCTCGCGAAGGCGGGCGCGGGGTTTGACATCGTTTCGGGCGGCGAGTTGTACCGCGTGCTGCAGGCTGGCGGGGAGCCGCGGCGTATCGTATTTTCGGGTGTCGGCAAGACCGAAGCCGAGGTCGAGCGGGCCCTAGCGGCGGACATTCACAGCTTCAACTGCGAGTCGGAGGAAGAGCTGGCGTTGATCGATTCCGTTGCCGGCAGGCTAGGCAAAGTCGCGCGGTTCGCATTGCGCGTCAATCCGGATGTGGACGCCGCAACGCACCCCTATATCTCAACTGGACTGCGCGATCACAAGTTCGGGATCGACATTGCGGAAGCGGAAGAGGTATACGCGCGCTCGCGCCGGTTCGCGAATGTGGCGGCGGTGAGCGTGAGCTGCCACATCGGATCGCAGATGCTGGATACGCGTCCTATTCTGGAGGCGGCACAGAAGGTATTGGCCCTGATCGATCGCCTGCGGAGCCTCGGATTCGCTATCGGCGCGATCGATCTGGGCGGCGGTTTGGGCATTGCGTACCGCCAGGGGGAGCGGGCGCCGGACATTCAACGGTTCATCGACGAGTTGCGCACTTGTATCCAGAGCCGCGACCTGTCGGTGATGCTGGAGCCAGGGCGGTCAATCGTGGGGCCGGCGGGGGTGCTGCTTACGCGCGTTCTGTTTCGCAAGCAGAGTCCGAAGAAGGAATTTGTGGTGGTGGATGCGGCCATGAACGACTTGATCCGCCCTTCGCTTTATCAGTCGCATCATGACATCGTGCCGGTGCATCTAAGCAGCAGCGAACGCATCACGGCGGACGTGGTGGGTCCGGTGTGCGAGACAGGGGACTTTTTGGCGCGGGACCGCGAGATGGCTGATGTGAAGGCCGGGGATTTGCTCGCGGTCTGCGCGGCTGGCGCTTACGGCTTCGTGCAGTCTTCAAACTATAATTCGCGACCGCGCGCCGCGGAGGTCCTGGTCGAAGGCGACAAGTGGCGCGTCATCCGTCAGCGGGAGTCCACCGAAGACCTGGTTCGGGGCGAAGCGCTGTAAGCCCGCGGTAAAGATCTAAACTGAAAGTGATCGCATGGCAGGCCTGGAACATCAATTCGATCGGAACGTAATTACCACGTCGGTGGACTATGTCTTCAACTGGGCGCGGAAATCGGCACTATGGCCGTTGAGCTTCGGCCTGGCGTGCTGCGCCATGGAGATGATTGCGTCTTCGACGGCCCGGTTCGACATTGCGCGGTTCGGGGCGGAGGTCTTCCGGCCAAGCCCGCGCCAGGCGGATTTGATGATTGTGGCCGGCACGGTCACGCTGAAGATGGCGCCGGTTTTGAAGCGCATCTACGATCAGATGGCGGATCCGAAATGGGTGATCTCAATGGGCGCCTGTTCGAGCGTCGGCGGTCCATTCAACACGTATTCGGTGCTGCAGGGAGTGGACAAAATTGTGCCGGTTGACGTTTATGTGACGGGCTGCCCGCCCCGTCCCGAGAATCTCTTCTATGCTCTGCTGAAGCTGCAAGACAAAATCGATCAGATGACCACACTGGTGAAGCGACCGACGGACGTGCACCTGGACGAGACCATGCTGGAGGAGTTCAAGCAGCAGGTTCGAATTTCGCAGATTCAACCCGCCTGATGTTTTATCGAGCGGCAGAAGGAGTCTACCGATTTTCCGAATTGGACCGGTTTCCCTGGTTGGAACACCAATTTGGAACACGGCATTCGGCCCCGCATGGCGCCGCGCCGGAGAATTTGGCGACGGTGAAGCAAGTACATTCCGCGGATGTGGTGGTTGCGCACGGTCGATCGGGTGTGTTGGGCTCAGGCGACGCCCTGATCGAGGAGCATCCGGGCAATCTGGTGGGGATCAAAACCGCGGATTGCCTCCCGATTCTGCTGGTGGATATTGAGATGCAAGCGGTTGCTGCGA
Source organism: Bryobacterales bacterium (assembly GCA_038229055.1). Taxonomy (GTDB): domain Bacteria; phylum Acidobacteriota; class Terriglobia; order Bryobacterales; family Bryobacteraceae; genus JANYJA01. The sequence continues at coordinate 5,782 of JBBROU010000002.1, forward strand.
TTCACGCAGGTTGGCGCGGAGCGGCGCAAAACATCGTCGCCAAGACCATGCGCCGAATGCTAGAAGAATCCTGGGCCCATCCAACCCTCATTCATGCCGCGATCGGGCCTGGAATCGGGCCGTGCTGTTTCGAAGTCGGCGAGGAGGTAGCCGCGCAGTTTTCCGGCTATCCGGGAGCGGTTTTGCCTCGACACCCACGGCCGCATTTGGATCTGAGCCGCGTGATCCGCTGCCAACTGCTGGAGGCCAGAGTGCCGGCATCGCAAATTTACGATTCCGGGGAGTGCACCGTCTGCCGTGCGGACGACTTCTATTCGTTTCGCCGCGAAGGAGCAGCGGCGGGACGAATGCTATCGCTGATCGGGCTCCGCAGAAACACGTAGGGCGCGGAGGAGTCCGCGCCCGGTGAAACTGCCGATGTTATGAGGTGGTTACGCGGCGTTCGCCAGTAGCGTATCCAGCGTTTCGGGCGATTCGATCTCATTGCGGTCGACCGCTTCCTGGCACTTGATGCAAAACGCGGTCTGCGGAACGGCATTCAGCCGTTTGGGGCTGATGTCCTCTTCGCAGTGCATGCAAACACCGTAGCTGCCATCGGCGATACGGGCTAAAGCCGCTCGCACTTGGCGTAAAAGGTTAGATTCGCGATCCAAATTGCGGATGGCGAGTTCACGTTCGCCCGCCAACTGCACTTCATCGAGCGCATCCGGCGTTTTTTCAATGGCGATATCTTCGCGGTTGCGCAGAGCGTAGGACAGTTCAACCTGTTTCGCTTCCAGCACCGTCTTATATTTTTCTAATTCGTTCTTGGTCATGTCTACTTCTCCTGGGCTGCTATTCCCTGTCTCAGAATGAGACGGGAGTTTGCATAAAAAGTTTCAAATTATATCAGCGGCTTTCACTAAGATTCTTTAACTTCCCGGCTCTCAGCAATTACCGGTTACCGAGGTTGCGAACAGTACAAGCAAGCATCGTTCCAAACTCTCAGATGAATTCCGAAGGACTACAGTATGACAAAATTTTCGCGGGCGCAAGCATTCAAGGATCTAAATCGGATGAACCACGAAAAAGCTTAGGGTTCTGGCCGAATTTCTAGCGGATTTCTATTATTCCGAACGCCAGGCCGAGTTTGCGATCGTCCCCGTCACCACGAAATGTCCGATTTACTTCAAGGGAAACCTCGATCGCATCCTTTCCAAGCGCACTGGGCGGTACAGACAGGATACGGAGAAACGGGGTTTCTGGATCGCTAAATGTTATCAAATCGGCGGGGCGTCCGTCGATAGTCACCTGAAACTCCAGCGGGCCGGAGCGCAACTGCTCTTTCGGACAGTATCCCGTGAGAGCAATCCGTTCGTTGGGCGACCGAGGTCCGCCGATGTGCACGATGGCCCGTTTAGACATCCAGCGGTACCCGCCCTCCAGAGCATACCATCCGTCGCCGAGGAGATAAGACTCCAAGCGATTTCCCGCGTCAACGCGGCGAGGGAGTCCGGGCGCGGCCTTAGCGAGTAATTTCTTCTCATACAGCGACGTGACATTCTGCAAGCGAACGGGTCCGGGCGAGTAAACTTCGACCTGTTCGGTTTCCAGAGCCTTGCGAGCGGGCTCGGGCGGCAGCAGATACATCGCGAGATCGTTCAGTCCGGGATGAGAAGTTATGGAGGCGGCGGTTTCGGGTGCGAGGTAGACATCCGGAATTCCGAGCGCGGCGAAAGGAGAGTGGGCAATGGCACTGGTATAAAGGTCGTCGCCGATGCCGGTTAGGAGAATGGCTTTGCCGGGATGGAGCTCGCGCGCACGCGCCACTCCCAGTACAAGAGCGCGGGCACTGCGCGAACGTTCGAAGTACCAACGAACACCGAAATGCGACTCGGGGATTTGGAGCCACAAATAAATCGCAGCGAGCGCAAGCGCAGCGGACGAGGCAGCGGGCGACGAATGCAGCGCCTCGGAGATGCCGGCCGCGGCAATGGCGGCGATACCGATAGCCGGGATGGACAAATAATAGTCGGACACGTGATCGCGAAGCGGCAGAAGCGGCGCAAGCGTGATCAGGAACCATGCGAAGAAAAATAGCGGCACGTGGTCGCGCTTGGCCGCCTTCCAAGCGGTGAAGCTCAGAATGGCGGCGGCCAGTACGACGAGCGTGATTCGGCCGAGGAGCACGATGTGTCCGGCGCGATCGGGCCACTGCATCGGCACAAAGGTCCAAGCCCAGTAATTCAGCAGCGTGACCGGAATGGCGGAATCGAAGTGGAGCGCGTACGGGCCTTCCATCTGGCCCGGGGAGAAGGCGTGGTGCACGAAGAAGTAGATCACGGAAACGGCGACGAGCGGAATGAGAGAGAGGATGAGCCGGCGACGCCGGTCAAGCAGGAGCACGTAAGCGGCTGCGATGGCCGGGTAGACGATATTGATCTCCAGCGCGCCGAAGCCAAGAATGAAGATGCCCAATTGCAGCAGATAATCTCGAAGGCGTCCGCCCCCGGCAAAGCGCAGGAAGAGAGCAAAGGCCGACAACAAGAAGAATGGACAGAGAATCTGGTTGTAGCTGGAGCTCCAGGACAAGGGGACGATCAACGCGCTATTGGCGGTCCACAAAATCGGCGCGGTGAAGGCCGCAACTCGCGAACGCGTTAGCTTCCAAACGACATGGGCAAGCAGCGCCAGGTTCGCGAATTGGGTGGCAAACACGCACAGCCGGTACGGCAGCGCATCCAGACCGAAGAAAGTATAGAAGAGCAGGAAGAAGCCGCGCTCGCTCCAGGGCCGGATGGTGCCTTGGGCCATGGGCTCAAACAACGCTCGCAGCAGACTGGCCCCGTTGTGGACCTGCCGGCTGAGCGAGAGCCAGGCGAAATCGTCGGCCTGGAACCAGACCTTGATGCCGTACCAATAAAGAGCGAGGCAGAAAAACGGTGGGACGAGCCAGTACGCCACGCGCACGGCGGGCTTCATTTGCCTTCTAAGCCGACCATGGAGACGACGACCCCGAGTTCTCGCGCGTCGACCGGACCGGGGGGAATGAATCTCTGAAGGGCGAAGTCGATTTTCACGGAATCGCCGGCAAAGGCTCGCGCGGGCACATCGCGCGTGTAGATGTATTCGCCGGCAGCGTTGTAGGGCTCGGGCGCGAGTTCGACGCCACTGATGGTGGCGGACACCGCGGTTCCTTTTACCTGCTGGATTACGGAATCGGGAACGGTGAGCTTCAGCTTCAACGTGGCGCCCTTCTGATCGGCACCGCGAGGGTTGCGCAATACGACTGAGAATTTTGAGGAGGTCCAACGCCAGGCGTTCTGTTCGACGGGATAAAAGCCACTGAGGAGCTGTGCGTTCGCCCGCGGATCGGCCATGGTGAGGACGCTGGCCATGCGCGGCGGCTCTTCATCGGTCTGTGCGCGGGCGCGGCTGCGCGACTTGCATCCGCCCAGGATCAGCACGGCGGAGACGGCCACCGTCAGCAGGGTCAGGGAGTGCCTTCGGAATCTAATCTCCACTTTTCTCTACTTGTACCAAACAACTATAGAAGGTGGCCCCGCCGCCGATGTCGGTAAGGCGCTCCGACGTCAGCGCGTTGACATTGCGGCGATCGGGTGAGGACTTGGGCCAGCGGGTGGAAGGCACCGCGACGACGCCGCGGGCCACACTTCCGTTCACGCGCGCTCGCAAGACACAGGAGCCGCGGTCATTGAACATGCGGATGGCGTCGCCAGTTGTGATGCCGCGCGCAACGGCATCGAGTTCATGCAACAACGCGGTGCCAGTTTCAGAATCCACTTGGGGCAGATTGCCGAAAGTCGAATTCATGCTGTCGTCGTTCTTCGGCGAGATCATTTCGAGCGGATATCGGGAACGCAGGTCTTCAGCGCCGAAGCGGGATTCGATGGGCGGGGCGTAGTGGAGCGAAGCCGCGCGGAAATCGCACTTACCGGAAGGAGTGCCGAATCCGCCTCGGGCGAAGGGCTGAAAAGGGTCGCCATTGGGGGCGACACGGAGTCGCACGAAATGCTCCCGGTCGAGCTCGTCGATCGTGATTCCGTTGATGAACGGATGATCGGAATCAAGCAAGGTGCGGACCATGTCGTCTTCGGTATCGCGGAAGCAAGGTTCGGGGAAGCCCATGCGGAGGGCGAGCTCGCGGAAAATGGCGACATTGGAGCGGGTCTCGCCGGGCGCGGGCAAAGCGGGACGCGCGAGCTGCAGGTAATGATGGCCGTAGGCGTAATAGAGATCGGTATGCTCGAGGAAAGTTGTAACGGGCAGCAGAATATCGGCGTGGTCGGCGGTGTCGGTCGCGAACTGTTCGAGCACGACGGTGAAGAGATCGTCGCGGTTGAGGCCCCGCCGCACGGCATTCTGGTTGGGCGCGACGGCGGCCGGGTTCGAATTATAAACGACGAGCGCTTTGACGGGCGGATCGTCGAGACGGGTTAGCGCTTCGCCGAGCACCGACATATTGACTAAGCGGGCTTCACGTCCCAGCGGAGAGGCCGATTGCAGATCGGCGCGCTCGAGACCGGGGCGGTTGACGCGGAAGGCCTGAGACGTGGAGAGTTGCAGGCCTCCCCCGACATCGGCCCAGGCGCCGACGAGAGCGGGCAAGAGGGCAATAGCACGCACGGACATCCCTCCGCGCTCGCTGCGTTGCACTCCGTAGTTCAGACGAATCACCGCGGGTCGCGTGGTGGCATACTCGCGCGCGAGTGTGACGACATCTTCGGCGGGAATTCCAGTGAATCGGGCGACAGCATCCGGGGTGTAATCGGCGACGCGAGCGACCAGCGCGTCGAAACCTTCGGTGAAGCGCGCGACGTAATCGGCGTCATGCAGGCGCTCGCGGGTGATGACGCGCATCATGCCGAACGCGAGCGCGGCGTCACTGCCGGGATTGATCGGGAAGTGCCGGTCGGAGAGGTGTCCAGTGCGGTTCTGGTGCGGATCGATGGTATAAAATTTGGCTCCGTTGCGGCGGGCTTCGACGATGAAAGGCCAGAGGTGAACGTTCGTGCCGAGGATGTTGGCGCCCCAGGCGAGGATCAGTTTCGATTTGGCGAACTGCTCGGGCTCGGTGCCGTAGCGAAAACCGAGCGCCTCGATCAAACCGGCTCCTCCGGCGGAAGAGCAGATGGTGCGATCGAGACGCGATGCGCCGAGGCGGTGGAAAAATCGCCGGTCCATGCCGCTGCCCTGAAGGAATCCGAGAGTGCCGCCGTAACTATAGGGGAGGATGGCTTCGGGGCCGAACTCGCGAGAGACTTGCTGAAGGCGATCAGCAGTTTCGTCGAGCGCCTCGTCCCAGGAAATGCGAGTGAAGCGGCCTTCGCCTTTGGCACCGGCGCGGCGCCGCGGATAAAGCAGGCGGTCGGGCGAATACTCGCGTTCGAGATAGCGGGCGACCTTGCCGCACAGGAAGCCGCGAGTGACGGGGTGAGCGGGATCGCCGCGCAGCCGTGAACCCTTGCCGGACTCGACGTTGATGAGAAGTGAGCAGGCGTCCGGACAGTCTAAGGCGCAGACAGAGTGTCGGACTTCTGGCATGTGGGGAATTATATCAGCGGGACTGCGCGCCCACGGCATCTTATAATTAAATTTCGCCTATGATTAGCCGCCAGGAAGCTCTTGACATGTACGCGTCCGACGATTTGATCGGCATTGGAATGGAAGCGGATGCGGTGCGCCGCCGGCTGCATCCGGAGGGCGTCGTCTCCTACATCATCGACCGCAATATCAACTACACGAATTTCTGCACTGAATATTGCAGCTTCTGCGCGTTCTATCGTCCCATGGGGCATAAAGAAGGCTACGTGCTCGATCAGGACGTGATCTTCGACAAGATCCAGGAGACCATCGACCTGGGTGGCACGGGGATTCTGATGCAGGGCGGCCTGCACGCGGATTTGAAAATCGAGTGGTATGAGGATCTGCTGCGGAATATCAAGAAGCGATTCCGCATCCACACGCATTGTTTTTCAGCGTCGGAGATTACGAACATTGCCGAAGTGAGCGGGCTGACGCTGCGCGATACCATTGCGCGGCTACGGGACGCGGGGCTGGATTCAATCCCGGGCGGCGGCGCGGAGATCCTGGATGACGCGGTTCGATACCGTATCAGCCGGTTGAAGGGCACGACGCAGCAGTGGATCGATGTTCATCGCACGGCGCACGCGTTGGGAATGCGAACCACGGCGACGATGATGTTCGGCACAGGCGAGACGATCGAGCAGCGCGTGAATCACTTCGAAGTGATCCGGCAGATTCAGGAAGAAACGGGCGGATTCACGGCGTTCATCCCGTGGAGTTTTCAGCGCGAGAACACCTCGCTCGGGCGGTTCATTAAGGAAGAGGCGACCGCGGTGGAATACCTGCAGACGCTGGCGATTTCGCGGATTTATTTAAACAACATCCTGAACGTGCAATCGTCATGGGTGACGCCGGGGTTGAAGACCTGCCAGGTGGGCCTGCGCTTCGGCGGGAACGACGTCGGCAGCATCATGATCGAAGAAAATGTGGTGTCGGCGGCGGGCACGCACAACCGGGCGACGGAGGAAGAACTGCGGCGGATGATCCGGGATGCGGGGTTTGTGCCGAAGCAGCGGGACACGCTGTACCGGACGTATTTTTTGAATTAGACTTGCTGCGCTAGAGAGAGCGCCTAAGGCTACTTTTTGTCGATGCGGAAATCGTCAAAATAGGCGATGGTGTCGCTCTTGGTCCACACCCCGGTGCGCCCGGCTTGCAAGAAAGTAGAGTCCTGCGCTTCCAGCAGTTTGCGGTGGTTCAGGTAGACGGAAGCCCGCGCGCCGCGGAAGAAGACGCGCAGCGTATTCCAGTGCCGCTCTTCGACTTCATGCGGCACGAACGGAGCCCTCTCGTCGGCGCCCACGGGTGCAATAGCGGTGCTTTTGCCGTCGTGCAGTTTGAACACGGCAACGTTGTTCGCGTTTCCGCTGGCGTGTACAAGATAGTAGTTGTTCGGATCCTGATAACGCCACACCAGGCCGACGGTCTGATCGATTTTACCGCCGACAAGCTTGAATTTCACCGTGACGTCACCATCCCGGCATACGACTTTGTCGTAGATGGCGAGGGGGAATCGAAATCGGGTCTTGTCGTTGGAAAGTTGGGCGAGCACGTTCGGCCCGCTCGGGGCAGTGACGTCCGGGTGCACGATCCAACGCGCGGGAGCGCCCTTGTGCGTGACGGCGACAGTCCAACCGGATGGCACCGTGCCAGGTTTGGAGGAATCGAAATTGACGGTCTCCCCACCCCACCAAGGCAGCCCAAAGCTGATCAACATCAACGCCGGAATTCTCAATCAATCACCCGTACCAGTGTATTCTAAGCTTTGTGTTTCGCAGCGGGAGTGCAATTGAAATCAAAACGTATTTGGAGCTGGCCGGACAATGGCTTCTAACTTCGGGGATCGGAAGCCCTGGGGGCGGAGTCGTGCGGTTCTATCGCTCCGACGTAAAACAGAACGCTGCAATCTCGACTGAAATCTCCGGGTATGCGGCGAGCGCGCTCATATTTCTATACGAGGTAACCGGAGCCCCCGAGTATCTGGAGCGAGCGCGCGAGATCGCCGGGTTCTTGGCGGAACAGGCGTGGGACCGGAAACTCGGCATGATGCCGTTTGAGTTTCCACCTGAGGATCCGCGCATTGAGCCCCGCGCTTACTTCTTCGATTGCGGGATCGTCGTGCGCGGGTTGCTGGCAGTGTGGCGGGTGTCAGGTCAGGCAGAGTTGCTCGATGCAGCGGCCCGATGCGGCGAGAGCATGCTGCGCGATTTCGATTCGGGGAGCGATTTTCACCCGATCCTGCAGCTTCCCTGCAAAGAGCCCCTGGCGCGCGATGGGCGGTGGTCGCGATCGCCGGGATGCTACCAGTTGAAGGCGGCGCTCGGCTGGCACGAACTGGCCGTGGCAACCGGTGAAGCGCGGTTTGAAGCTGCTTACCAGCGCGTTTTGACGGAATCGCTTGCAAGCGCGGCCGACTTTCTGCCGGGAGATCGGGATGCGGACCGGGTGATGGACCGGCTGCATGCGTTTTGTTATTTCCTGGAGGGGCTGACCCCTGCCCTGCGGGAACGCGAATGTGCCGCGGCGTTTCGCGACGGACTCGAGCAGCTAGCGTTTTACCTGCACCACGCTGGTGAAGGGCTGCTGCGCTCCGACGTTATCGCGCAATTGTTGCGGTTGCGGCTTTATGCGGCGGCTCAGGGGCTGGAAAAGATCGACGAATTCGCCGCGTTCGAAGCTCAGTCACTGGCCGGATTCCAATTTGAGGATGAAGACCTCCGTGTTGATGGCGGGTTTTGCTTCGGTTTGAAAGCCGGTGCGATGCTGCCGTATGTGAATCCGGTGTCCACGGCATTTGGGGCGCACGCCCTGAACATGTGGGAGCGATACCAGGACGGGACGTTGCAGGTGTGGCCCGAGATGCTGTTCTGAGACCGGTCGCGGTCGCATTCTGCTCGGGAACGGAGGAGCTGAACCGTCAGTTTCCGGAGCGGATTGCGCGTGACTATCCCGACGCGGAACTGCTGGTTGTCGCCGAGTTTGCGCCGTTGCGGGGCGAGTGGATTCTCTACCATGTAAACCAGAGCGCGCGCGCGAATCTGGCTCGTGTGAGGTCGGCGATCGGGGGCCGCGAGATAGCCGTTTCGGCAGCTCTGATGATGCCTCGGGTGGGATACGGCGCGATGCGTTGGATCGCCGTGTTGACCGGGGGTCGACGCTTCGCGGGATTTGACGAGCGCGGACGCCGGTTCAGCTTTCGCGCGGCGGAATTGGGATCGCTGTTCAGGCACGCCGCCTGGCGCGTGCGCGAGCGAGCGCGCTGGCACCTGCAACCGGGCGGACGCATCCGTGCGTGGGCGCGCAGGCTGCTGCATCCATCGGAAGCCGCCATCCCGCTGCTGTCGTGGGCCGGGTTGTCGTCCATGAAGTTTCGCGGCAGCCGGCGGATCGCAAGAATTGAGAACTCTCCCCGCGAGTTTCCGACCGGAATCACCGTGGTGATTCCTTCGCGGAACGGGCGCGCGCTGCTGGAGCAGATGCTGCCCGCGCTGATGTCGCAGAATCCATCGGAAACGATCGTCGTCGATAATGGATCGGACGATGGGACGGCCGGCTGGCTGGCGAGTACCTATCCCGAGGTGCGCGTCGAAGTGAGCCGCCAGCCGCTCTCGTTTGCGGAGGCGGTGAATCGCGGCATTGAAAGAGCCCGCTTTTCGAAGGTCTGCCTGTTGAACAATGACATGGCCGTAGGTCCGGAGTTTCTCGCGATATTGGAGCGAAAATTTGAACGCGTACCAGACCTGTTTTGCGCCACGGCCCAAATCTTTTTCCCCGAGGGCAAGAGGCGCGAGGAAACAGGCAAAGCGGTATTCCGCGCGACAGACCCGCTCGATTTTCCAATCCGGTGCGAAGAGCCGCTGCCGGGCGAAGACGAGACCTACGTGCTCTACGGAAGCGCGGGCTGCTCACTCTACAACACGGCGAAGCTGGTTGCCGTGGGCGGGTTTGGCCTCATCTACCACCCGGCGTACGTAGAGGATCTGGATATCGGGTATCGCGCCTGGCAGCGTGGCTGGCCGACGGTGCTGGCTGCCGGTGCCACGGTCATCCACGGCCATCGGGCGACCGCAGCGCGATATTACTCGGAAACCGATTTGGCCGCGATGGTTGAGGTTAACTACCTGCGATTTCTGGCCAGCGCGATCATTTCTCCGGCACTTTTTTCGAAGCTCTGGAGAGCTGCTGTGCGGCGGCTGCAATTGCTCGCGATGCGGGGAGAACGGCCGGCGCGACGCGCGTTGGCGATGGCGTGGAAAATTGCGCGCGGCCCGTTGCCGGCTACGAATCGAGGCACGGAGGAGGCGTGTCTCGCGCTCACGTGCGGCGACGTTGCCGTCTTTCCCGGACGGCGTACGGGCCGGCCGGTGGTCGCGATCGCATCGCCGTACGTGCCGTTTCCCTTATCGCACGGCGGCGCGGTGCGGATCTTCAACCTCATGCGCGAAGGCGCCAAGCGATTCGACCTGGTGCTGATTGCTTTTACCGAGAATCTGAATACGCCGCCGGCGGAATTATTGGAAACATGCGCGGAGGTCGTGCTTGTGAAGCGCACCGGCAGCCATGTGATTCGCTGCAGCGACCGCCCGCGCACGGTGGAGGAGTTCGATTCGCTGAGCTTTCGCGAGGCGCTTCGACAGACCGTGAAGAAGTGGCGGGCGCGCCTAGTGCAGCTTGAGTTGACCCAAATGGCGCAGTATGCGAAAGATTGCCGCCCGGCCAGAACGCTGCTCGTGGAGCACGACATCACGTTCGATCTGCACGAGCAATTGTTGCGAGGAACTGACAGCCCGCCGGATGAGCGCATCGAGCGGGAATTTGAACTGGCCCGCTGGCATGCGTTTGAAAAGGCGGCATGGAATGAAGTGGATGGAATCGTGACGATGTCGGAGAAAGATCGAGCCACGGTGGGTTCCGCGAAGGCGCGCTGTCTGCCCAACGGAGTGGACTTGGACAGATTTCGTCCTTCCGAGGAAGAGCCCGAACCGGGACGGCTGCTGTTTTTGGGTTCGTTTGCACATCTGCCGAATCTACTGGCAATGGAGTTCTTCCTGCGAGAGATCTGGCCTCATCTTACGGGAATGAGATTGCATGTGATTGCCGGGTCGAGACACGAGTACTTCATGCAATACTACAAAAAGTCGTTGTTTACCGAGTCGGGTGATTCGGGGATTTTGATTGATGATTTCGTGGCCGATGTGCGGCCGGCCTATCGCAAAGCCGCCATCGTGATCGCGCCGCTGGTGGCATCGGCGGGGACAAATATAAAGATCCTCGAGGCGATGGCTATGGGTAAGGCTATCGTGAGCACCAGTTGGGGGGTCAACGGGTTGGCGGTGAGCGGTGGCGAACAGGTTTTCATCTCCGATACGGCCGAAGGGTTCGCCGCGGCAATCCAAGAATTGTCGGTTCAGCCGCAAGAGCGCAAGAGGTTGGAAGCGAATGGGCGGGCATGGGTGGAACGGGCTTTCGGGTGGAATGAAATCGGGGAAAGGCAAAACAGTCTTTACGACGAATTGATTTTATGAAACTGCTTATTCTGACGACAGTGATGGCGGTTGCCGCGTGTGGCGCGACAACGGGCAAGCAGCTATACGCGCAGCACTGCGGCGGATGTCACGGCGACAAGGGACAGGGCGGCGCCGGCGCAAACCTGCAAGGCAAGCTGGCGCACCCCGGATCGAAAGCGATGTTCGGAATCGTGAAAAACGGTGTGCAGGACACGGCAATGCCGGCGTCGGATCTTCCCGACCCGGATATCAGGAAGGTCGTAGCCTATGTTCAGCAGCTTCATCATGCGAAAAAGTAAATCCGGAGCCACAAGGAAATAGAGCCCGGATGCGTTTTGGATGGGCGTGCCTCTGCTTGGCCGCGAGGCTCGCCGCGCAGGATATTGTGGTCACCGGCACGTATGAACCGGTGCCTTTACAGGAGTCGGACCGCTCCATCGAGTTGCATCCGGTGGTGCCGCTGCTGGCTGGCTCGCTGGCCGACTTCTTCAAACTCGATTCATCGGTGGATTTGCGGCAGCGCTCCCCGAATGACATCCAAGCGGATGTTTCGATTCGCGGCGGATCGTTTGGGCAGACGCTGGTATTGCTGAACGGAATGCGCCTGAACGATGTGCAGTCCGGCCATCATAATTTGGATTTACCGATTCCGCTCGCCGCGGTTGACCGAATCGAGATTCTGGAGGGCTCGGGCTCCACGCTCTACGGCTCCGATGCAGTGGCGGGGGTGATCAACCTGGTGACGCGTGAGCCGCAGTCGATGGATTTCCGACTGCGCGCGGGTGTTGGAAACTTCGGGGTAAATCAGGAATCGGGTGCTGTCGAGCTAGCGGGCTCGCACTGGGGCGAGGAACTCGATTTTGCACGCGACTTCAGCACGGGTTTCGCGCCGGATCGCGATTATCGCAATTTATCGCTGTCTTCGTTGTCGCATTTGAAAACCGGTTGGGGGGCGACGGACGTAACGCTCGCGCTTTCGGACAGGCCGTTTGGCGCGGATCGGTTTTACGGGAAATACAATTCCTGGGAACGGACCAAAGGCTGGTTCGGGGGCCTGCATCAGCAACTCGGCAAGCAGACGGAAGTGAATTTTGCTTTCCGGCGGCACACCGATTTGTTTGTGTTGTACCGGGACCGTCCGCAGGTTTTCACCAACCGCCACGCGGTCGATGGAGAGCAGTTTTCGGTGCGCCGCTGGGAGCGGCTCGGCGGGAACACGAGGCTTCACTATGGCCTCGAAGGGCTGCACGATTCCATCGGCAGCAACAACTTAGGGCGTCATCGGCGGACTCGCGGCGCTGGCTTCGCGGCTTTAGACATTCGCGCGCTGAAGCGCTTTTCATTCTCGATCGGCGGGCGTGAAGAGGTGTATGGCGGAGGGCGGTCGCAGTTTAGTCCTGCGATCACGGCGGGTGCTTGGCTATTGCCGAAACTGAAGGTGCATGGCGCGGCAACGCATGCCTTCCGGCTGCCATCGTATACCGATCTTTACTACCACGATCCTGGAAATGTGGGATCGCCGAATCTGCGTCCCGAGAAGGCCTGGACCTATGAAGCGGGTTTGGAATATGCCGCGACTCGCACCGTCAGCGCGCGTGTAACCGTATTCGAACGGCGCGAGCGGGATGTTATCGATTACACGCGAACTTCGCCGGACGATCTCTGGCGCGCCACGAATTTCGAACGGCTGAATTTCACAGGCGTCGAAGCCGGCGTACACACTGTGATCCGCGGCCAGCAACTCGATGTGAGTTACACGGCTCTGCACGGCCAGGCTGGCACGGCCGCTTCCGTACTGTCGAAGTACGTCGCCAACTATCCTTCCCATGAGGCCGTCGCCGGTTGGCAAGCGAATCTTCGGGGCGCGGTGCTGATGCGTTCGCGCCTAGGCGTGGTGCAACGGATTGCACGATCGCCTTACGCGGTGTGGGATCTTTACGCTGCCGGAGTCCGCGGCCGCGTGCATCCGTTCGTGCAGTTTACGAATTTGACTTCGACCGTGTATCAAGAGATTACGGGGGTACGGATGCCGCCGATGGGTGTAGTAGGGGGCGTGGAGATTGGGTTCAGGGGGAAGTAAGGCGAAGAATTTCCCGGCAGAATTTGTCGAAGGACCGCGACCGGCGGGCCGCTTGAATGTCGAACTTCGCGGCGAACGCAGGTTGGTGAATAACAGGATCGTAAGGGCGGCCGGGCAGCATGTTGCGCGTGAGCCATTCCTTGGCTCCGCGAATTGTCTCAGGCGCTTCCGGAGAACGCAAGTCTTCTGGAAGTCCGTGGATTCCACGTAAGGATTCCGCTGCCGCCAAAAACCAAGCTTCGAATTCACACTGAGCTAGCACTGCGGACACGATGCGGCGGCATCTGTCTGGCGGCGGCATCGATTTGACGTTCCAACTCACCAATCTTGAGCACCTTGTGACGCTGAACGCGGATTCGGTTGAACTTTGGTGTCGGTATTTCCGGCTTTAATTGATCTTGCCGCAGCAACTCACCCGCGCTGAACAGGTGATCGCGCAAGATCGATCGGCCTACTTTGTCGAGCGGACCGATTTGAGTATCGCCGTTTACCGAGGTGACGACGAGAATCGACTCCGGGGAAACGGACTTGTCATCGAGTAGGTCAGCGCTATGACTCGTGACGACGATCTGAGTGCGAGAACTCGCATTTTGGAACGCGTGCAAGAGCAGACCGGCGGCGGCGGGGTGCAAGCCGGATTCCGGCTCTTCGATCCCAATCAAGCTGATATTCGATGAGTCTTGGAATATTGCGGCGAGTATCGCCAGAGCCCTTAACGTGCCATCAGAGATGTTGCTCCCTAAAAGGAAGTCAGAATCATGACGAGACGATCCGACATAAAACGTCAAGACATCAAATTCGTTCACTTCGTTGACTACCAAACTTCCAAACCCCGGATAGATTCTTTTCAAGTATTGCTGAAGCATCTTCCACTCGGAAGGCTGGCCCTGAATCAAATGTTTGAGTACACTACCCAAGTTCGCCCCATCCGGCTCGAGCAAGGGATGTCCATTGCCTGGGTTTAGCGCACGTATGTGCGGGGGAATTGGATTATAGAACGCCATCCCGGCCGCCAGTGCATACACAGGCCGGAAAGCGGGAATCCCGGCCGCATTCTGTAGGTACAAACGATCCGGTGCAATGCAATAGGTGGATACATGGGGGCGGTGATTTCCAACTTACCAGCGCTTAGTCGATATTCGTGACGTTTACTGCCGATTACGACGCACTCCTCTTGCAAGACCTTGATGCCCCCCGACGATCCTCCAAGTTGAAACGAGTAGTGGCCAGCATGCTGATCTTGTGTAACAAAACCAATCCGAATTCCAACCGGGTCAAAGCCGGCCTTCGGCAGCTTTCTGAGGGAACTGAATCCTCCCCGGCTAGAAATAGCCTTTGTCAAGTCGTCATTCAGCGTGTCTTTCACGAACCGCAAAGCGTCCAGGAAATTGCTCTTCCCCGCGCCATTCGGTCCAACCAGAAACGTCAGCGGACCCAATGCGACATCGCACGAAGCGATGCTCTTGTAATTCTGCAATCGAACTCGGGTGATGCCGGAACGCATTGGAGTACTCAACTAATAAACAATCGCACATCCAGCGGCGGGGGCGCATGCGGAAATCGTTGCCATTCGAGCCGCATGTGCGGCGCTGCGCGGTGAAGCGCAGTCGGTGTTCACGGCGTGGTCGGCTTTCGCCAACCGGATTCGTTATTAGGCGCGACGCAGAGAGATTCCTCTGGCGCGATCGTCAACCAGTTCACCCCGTAGATACGTCGCCTTCACGACTCCGCTTAGTAAATGGCCCGCGTAAGGCGTGATTTCGTGCCGGCGGTGCAGATTCCCGGTCCGCACTTCAAACTGTTCTTCGGGATCGAAGACTACGAAATCGGCATCGCATCCGGCGGCGATCGATCCCTTGCGCGCGCTAAGACCGGCAAGACGCGCCGGATTTGCACACATCCATCGCGCGATATCCAGCAGAGTGAATCCGCGAAGAGAAGCGTGCGTCCACATGACCGGTAAGCTGAGCTGAAGCGAGCTGATGCCGGCACGAGCCTCGATAAAATCGCCGCGCTTAAGTTCAGAAGAGCATGGTGAATCGTCCGTCACCACCATGCCCAAACGATGATCGCGCAGCGCCTGCCACAACTGCTCGCGGTTCATGAAGTCTCGAATTGGAGGAGCGCACTTGAACTCGAGCGCGCCATTGGCAATCTCTTCCGCGGCGAACGCCAGGTAATGCGGACAGGTTCCGGCGGTGATGAATTCCTGCTTTCCATCCAGCAAGTCCAGACTGTCCGCGGAGGACAAACAGTCGATGTGAATGCGCGCCGAATATTCCCCGCCAAGACGCACCAGCATCTCGATGGCCCGATGTTCTGCTTCAAGCGGCCGCGAAGCGAGCCAAGTTTCGTAGCTCTGGCGGTCACCTTGCGGTTGGACAAGATACTCCGGCAATTCTGCGTGAACGAGGAGGGGCAGCCCGCCAAGCAGCGGGAGCGCGTTGCGAAGATCACTTTCGCCGACGAGCGCGAAAGAACATTGAAAACCGAATACTCCCGTTTCTCGCAGTGCCGTCAACTCGTCGCGGTTGCCGGAAACTATGGGGCCCCAGAACCCCACGTCCACCCAGCAACGTCCCGCGGCAGCAGCACGTTTCGCTTCGAGAGCGGCGAGGTTGGTTGTGGCGGGAATCGAATCCAGAGGCATGTCGATCACGGTAGTGATGCCGCCCGCCGCCGCGGCGCGTGTCGCGGTTTCGAAGCTTTCCCAGCCGGCGCGCCCGGGCTCGTTGATATGAACATTTGTATCGACGAGGCCTGGCAGGATCGCGAGATCGTCGTAATCGACGCAGTCCGCGGGGACATCGTCGTAGCCGGAGACCTGGGCGATTCGGCCGCTGGAAACGTGAATCGAAGCGGGTCCAATGCTGTCGGCAAGGACCACGCGCCTACTGCGCAACCACACAACAGACTCCTCCAGTTGAATTTTGAGCGTGGCGCAACGAACGGGTGAATTCTCCAATGTACACTGAACGCGTGGAGTTTACGCTGGACGAAACCGAAGTACGGGTGCTGGGTGCGCTGATTGAAAAAGAGAGCACGACGCCGGAATACTACCCTCTATCGCTCAATGCCCTGGTGAACGCGTGCAATCAGAAATCGAATCGTTATCCGGTGGTGAACTACGACGAAGAGACGGTTGCGAACGCGATCGAACTGCTGCGCCGGAAGCGATTCGCCGCGGAGATCATCGGCGGTAGCCGCGTGCACAAGTATGCACAGCGATTTTCCGAGACTCTGAACATGGGGCGCCGGGAGCTGGCCGTCCTTTGCGTGCTGATGCTGCGAGGTCCGCAGACATTGGGCGAGGTGAAAGATCGATCGGAGCGGATGCACCAATTCGCGGATCTGGAAGAAGTTGAATCCGTGCTGGAGCGTCTGATCGAGAGCGGTATGGCAGCGAAACTGGCGCGCCGCGCGGGCCATAAGGAGCCGCGCTATGCACATTTACTTGCGGGTCCCGTGCATGAGACGGAAGCGGAGCCGCAGATCGCTCATTCCGCCGCCGCGCCGGATCGGATTGTGCAACTCGAGCAGCGGGTTGCCGAGTTGGAAAAGCAGTTTGCAGATTTCCGGCGCCAGTTCGAATAAGGCTTAAATCGGTCCCATCGTACTGAGAATGAATGCATAGAAGAACGCTGTTTCCTTCATGCGCTCGTAGCGGCCGGAAGGGCCTCCGTGGCCCGCGCCCATCTGTGTCTTCAGCAGCAGCACGTTGTGATCGGTCTTATACGCGCGGAGCCGTGCAACCCACTTGGCGGGTTCCCAATAGGCCACACGAGGGTCGTTCAATCCGGTTGTCACCAGCAAATTCGGATACGCTTTGTGCTCTACGTTGTCATAGGGCGAGTAAGACTTTATGTAGTCGTAGTACTTCTTGTCTTCCGGATTTCCCCATTGATCGTATTCGCCGGTTGTGAGCGGGATGGTGGGGTCGAGCATGGTTGTCACCACGTCCACGAACGGGACCGCGGCGATTACAGTGTGGAACAGGCCGGGGCGCAAATTGATTACGGCACCCATCAATAAGCCGCCCGCGCTGCCGCCCATCGCGGCAAGTTTCGCCGGCGAAGTATATTTCTGTGAGACCAGATACTCGCCGCACGCAATGAAATCGGTGAAGCTGTTGCGCTTGTGGAGCATGCGGCCGTCGTCGAACCACTGACGTCCGAATTCCGAGCCGCCGCGCACATGCGCGATGGCGTAAACAAAGCCGCGATCCAGAAGACTCAAGGCCGAGGTGGAGAACGCGGGATCGCTGTTGATGCCATAAGAGCCGTAGCCCATAAGGAAAGCGGGAGCCTTACCGTCGCGAACGAAGCCGGTTTTGTAAACCAGAGAAATGGGGATGCGCTTTCCATCGGACGCGGTCGCGTAGATGCGCTCCGAGCGATAACGCGATGGATCATAGCCTCCCAAGATCTCGGTCTGCTTCAGAAGCGCACGCGTCCGATCGGCCATGTTGAAATCGTAGACCGACCTAGGCGTTACAAGCGACGTGTAAGTGAACCGGAGCAAGGTACTCTGGTATTCAGGGTTTGCAGCGGGGGCGACGGAATACGCGGGCTCCGGGAACGTTACAGAGTAAGTTGCGCCCGACTTGCGATTACGCACGCGGATATTCGGCAGACCGTTTTCGCGCGTGTGAAGCACGGTGAATCCAGCGAACGCGTCGACGCCTGTGAGTGTGGTATCGGGCTGAACCGGAATTACTTCTTTCCAGTTTTTTCGCGCCGGGTCGGCCACGTTCACCGACATCAGCTTGAAGTTGACGGCGCCATCGTCGTTGGTCCGGATCAAAAACTGATCGTCCTGCGGCTCAACGTAATATTCAATGCCCGCGCGGCGTGGGGCGACTACTTGAAAGGAGCCGGATGGTTTCGACGCATCGAGAAAAGAGACTTCAGAAGTCTTGCCGGTGTTGGCCGTGGTGATGAGTAAGAAGCGGCGGTCGCGCGATTTCGAAAGGCTGACATCGAAGAGACCGTCGTTGTCGGTGTAGACGATTGCGTCCTGTGCGGGGTCGCTTCCGAGGACGTGGCGCCGAATCCTGTCGGGCCGTTGGGTTGCATCGAAGGTCGTATAAAACAGCGTTCGATTGTCATTGCCCCAGGCCGTGCCGTAAGTGATTTCTCCGATTTGATCGGGCAGGGTCTTACCTGTCGATAAGTCTTTAATGTGAAGCGTAAAATGTTCGGAGCCATTGTTATCGACCATGTAGGCGAGCAGTTTGTGATCTTCGCTGACGTTATAACCGCCGAGCGAGAAATACGCCTGACCGGCGGCGAGTTCGTTGGCGTCCAACGTTACTTCCTCGGGAGCGGATAAGGCATCTTTCTTGCGGCAGAATATTGGATACTGCTTGCCTTCAACCGTGCGGGAGTAATAGAAGTAAGGCCCGTCCTTTACCGGAACTTCCAGGTCGGTTTGCTTGGTGCGCGAGAGGATTTCGTTGTAAATCGTATCGCGGAGAGCCTCGTTCGGCTTCATCACCGATTCGGTGTAGGCGTTTTCGGCCTTGAGATATTCGACGGCTTCGGGATCGGTCTTGTCGCGAAGCCAGTAGTAATTGTCGGTGCGTGTGTCGCCGTGAATGGCGAGAGCCTTGGGAACTTTGCGGGCGACAGGGGGTTGCACTTGAGCGTTTAAGGTCATGAGCGAGAGCAGCGCTGAAAGAGTCAGCAGCAGTTTCATGCGTTGATAGTAACAGGCAAGCCGACCGCAAGCTCTCGCACGCCAAATCGAACCCCGAAGCGAGCACGCCTCTTCAAGGAACTAAGCGCGTAAAAGGAGCAGAGGCAACTAAGAAAGAACTGGGTCGAAGCAGCTAGGATTTTGTGATACAGGTGCTTTACGAAGCAGGCCCGTCCAGGGCGACCCACGCAACAGCGGTGTGGGGTTGGGGGATAGGTTCACCTTCCTCGTAGAGGCCTTCGAGATGCATCTCGATGGCTTCGCGCATGTTACGTTCGGTCTCTTCAACTGAGCCGCCAGTCGATATGCATCCCGGCAGGTCCGGAGCATAAGCCGAAAATTTATGGTCCCCGCGTTCAATTACCACAGCGTACTTCATCATGGCTGTCGTCCGTCCGTTCCAATGAGAACTGTCTGCTCCACATTCTACGCTTTTTCCATCGCGCGTGGTGTCGCGGAAATCACTGCTATCCTAATCGTCATACGAGGGCATTGATGCGGGTCCGCTTCGCAGTTCCGGCGATCGTACTTTTACTTTCGAGCCTCACTGCGCTCTTTGCCTTCCAGGCCAACTTCCGCGCATACACGGATGAAGAGGACAATCCGGTGCCGGTTCCGGCGGACGCTTACGAACGCACGGAGTGGGCTTTTGCGAGGCTAAAGTATCCGTCGGGCCGCTATGCGGGGTACTGGGGCGGGCGTGGAAGCTGGCCCACCGATTTCCCCAAAGCCGACCGTCAATTTGTGCAAGGCGTGCGGCGTTTGACGCGTATTTCCACGCGGTCGAGCGAGCAGATCATCGACCTCGAGACGGAAGAAATCTTCAATTGGCCGTGGGTTTACGCGGTCGAAGTGGGGCACTGGGATCTCACGGACAAGCAGTGCAAGATGATGCGCGAATATTTCGACCGCGGCGGCTTTCTGATGGTCGACGATTTTCACGGAACATACGAGTGGGATGTGTTCACGAAGAGCATGAACCGAATTTTTCCCGACAGGCCGATTGTAGAGATCGAAGGCAAGGACGCGATCTTTCATGTGCTCTACGATCTGCAGGAGCGGCTCCAAGTCCCGGGTTTGCAGTATCTCTACAGCGGGAAGATTTACGAGAAAGACGGGGTGATTCCGCACTGGCGCGGCATTTACGACGATAAGGGCCGCATCATGGTCGCGATGACTTTCAATCAGGACAACGGCGATGCCTGGGAGCACGCCGATAACCCGAAGTATGAGGTTAAGTACACTTCGCAGGCTTACCGGCTTGGGATCAATTACATCATCTACGCGATGACGCATTGAGTCCGGTGTCTCTCTACATGTTCGAATTTCTATTCAAATATCCTCCGGCGCTATTTTCAAAGGGTCACTTTGTGCTTCTGACGCCGTGGCCAGTGTGGCTGATGGGGCTGCTGGTTGCGCTCGCGGCAGGGCTTCTGTTCTGGCATGTGCGGCGGCACCGCGGAATGTTGACGGGCGCCCGCCCTATCTCTATCTGGCTGCTGGAAACGGCGCTGGTGACGCTACTGCTGTTGATGCTGTGGCATCCGGCGATCAGCGTGGCGACGCTGCGGCCGCAGCAAAATATCATCGCGGTGTTGATGGACGATTCGCGCAGCATGGGGACCGCGGACGACGGGAAAACAAGGCTGGCCGCGGCCCAAGACTTATTCACGCGTAAATTGGCGCCGCAACTGGTGTCCCGATTTCAGACGCGGCTGTACCGTTTCGGGAGCGACATCGCGCGCGTTGACACGCCAAATCCGGCATTCCCGGCGGCAGGGAATTCGACGCGCATTGGCGAGGCGCTAAAGAACGTGGTGGCGGAATCCTCGGCGCTGCCTCTGGGCGCCGTGGTGCTGCTCTCCGATGGCGGCGATACCTCGGGCGGCATTGATGTCGACACCATCGCGCGATTGCGGCAGCAGCGAATTCCGGTGCATACGGTGGGCTTCGGGCGCGAGAAGTTCGGGCACGACCTGGCTATTGAAGAGGTGGTGCTGCCGCAGCGCGCGTTGGCGGATTCGCGGGTGAGCGCGCAGGTGACCTTCCGGCAGAACGGCTATACCGGGCAAAAGGCGCGAGTCTCGGTGCGCGATGGCGCAAAGGTTCTCGCGTCGCAGATGGTGGATGTGAAGCCGGACGGCGTCACGCAATCGTCGACTCTCGTCTTCAATGTGGGACCAGCGGGGCCGCGCACCGTGCAGGTGACACTTGACCCGCTGCCGGGTGAGGAGAACGCGTCGAACAATTCGCTGACGCGATTGATCAATGTGACGTCGCGCAAGCCGCGCATTCTCTATGTCGAAGGCGAGCCGCGCTGGGAGTACAAGTTCATTCGCCGCGCGGTGGAAGACGATCACACCCTGCAAATTGTGACCATGCTGCGCACGACTCCGAACAAGATTTACCGGCAGGGGATCGACACTCCCACGGAGTTGGAGCAAGGCTTTCCAGCGACGGCGGATGAGCTGTTTACATACGATGGGCTGATCATCGGCAGTGTGGAGGCAAGTTACTTCACGCCGACGCAGCAGGATCTGATTCGTGAATTCGCCAACCGGCGCGGCGGTGGCGTACTGTTTCTGGGCGGACGTTTTGGACTATCGGATGGCGGGTACCCGCATTCGGTCATCGCCGAAATGCTGCCCGTGAAATTGCCCCTGAATGAAGGCACGTTCCATCGCGAATATTCCCCGGCCGAGCTGACACTGGCTGGGCGCGAGAGCATTTTGTGCCGCCTGGAGGAAGGGCGGGATCGCAATGCGGAGCGCTGGAAGAAGCTGCCATTGATCGCGAACTACCAAGTTGTCGGCGAAGCCAAGCCGGGCGCGGTCACGCTGGCCGAAGTGGCACCGGCGGGGCAGAAGAAATCGCCGCTGCTAGTCATTGAGAACTACGGACGGGGCCGTACGGCGGTGTTGGCGACAGCGGGGACCTGGCGCTGGAAGATGCAGCAGGAGCACACCGACACAACGCATGCGATCTTCTGGCAGCAGGTGCTGCGCTGGCTGGTCTCGGAAACGCCGGGACAAGTGCTCGCGTCTACTCCGCGTCAAGTGCTTTCCGATGAAACCAACATGCACCTCCGCGTGGAGGCGCGCGACAAGAGTTTTCAACCTATAGGGAACGCACACGTC
Organism: Bryobacterales bacterium; assembly: GCA_038229055.1. Lineage (GTDB taxonomy): Bacteria > Acidobacteriota > Terriglobia > Bryobacterales > Bryobacteraceae > JANYJA01. Next base: position 27,789 of record JBBROU010000002.1, read on the forward strand.
GAAGCGCATTTGGTCGGCCCGGAGAATCTTTCCGAAACGGTGACGCTGGCGCCGCAGCCCCTCGAAACGGGGGTTTATGCGGTGGATTGGGGCGCAGCCAAGCCGGGTTCGTATCTTGCGGAGGTCACGGTCACCGCGGAGGGCAAAGAGTTGGGGCGCGATGTGCTGACGTTCCGTCGCGAGGACGGCGTCGCGGAGAATTTCCATCTGAACCAGGACAAGGCGCTGCTGGAAAAACTGTCAGAGCAGACCGGCGGAAAGTATTATACGCCCTCGGGAGCAAGCCGGTTGCCGGAGGAAGTTTCGTATTCTGAAGCGGGGTTGACAACGCACGAAACTCTCGATTTGTGGGACATGCCGATCGTCTTCCTGCTGGTGCTGGCGCTGCGGGGCGGCGAATGGCTGTTGCGCCGTAAGTGGGGCGTGGTGTGAGGCTGCTCGCGCTGGCCTGTATCCTTTCGGCGTCGCTGCACGCCACTACTTTTTACGTCACCGTGGCGGGGCTGGGCGGTGAGCCGGATTATGAGCAGCGCTTCGCCATGGAAGCTACCGACATCGACAAGACGCTGAAGCTTGGCACGGGGAACGATGTGCAGACGCTGCACGGCGCGGGCGCAACAAAGGCAGCCGTGCGCGGAGCGTTGGAGAAGGTGGCACACGAGGCGAAAGCACCAGACGCGCTGGTGCTGATGCTGATCGGGCACGGGACCTTCGATGGCTCGGAGTATAAATTTAACTTGCCGGGACCGGATCTTTCGGCAACAGAGTTGGCCGAGATGCTGGATAAGATACACGCCGGACGGCAGCTCATCGTGAATATGACGAGCGCTAGCGGCGGGGCGGTGCCGGCCCTGCGCGCGGCGAATCGGGTGATTGTTTCGGCAACAAAATCGGGCACGGAAAAAAACGCGACCGTGTTTCCAAGGTTCTGGGTGGAGGCGCTGCGGGACCCTTCGGTAGACGTTGACAAGAACGAAACCATCTCCGCGCTCGAGGCTTTTAAATTCGCCGAAGCTAAGACGAAACAGTTTTACGATGAGCAGAAGCGGCTTTCCACGGAGCACGCATCAATCGACAACGAAGCCAAGGCCGCGGCGTTTCCGGTGGTGCGGTTGGGCGCCGCGATCGCGATCACGGACCCGGCAAAACTGCGGTTGGTGGCGAAGAAAAACGAGATCGAAGGGAAGATCGATGAATTGAAATATCAGAAGTCGCTGATGCCGCCGGAGGAGTATCGAAAGCAGATCGCGGGGCTGCTGCTGGAGTTGGCGAAGACGCAAGAGGAACTGGAAAAATGAGGGTCCTCGCGTTTTTGATACTTCCGATTTTCGCGTTTGGCCAGACGCTGGATCGGGCGGAATCGTTGTGGCGCGCGCGCGATTATCAGGGCGCCAACGCTCAGTTCGCGGCACTGGTGAAGCAGAATCCGAAGAATGCGGACTATCGCGTTCGCTGGGGCCGGCTGCTGCTGGAGCGCTTCAATCGGGCGGATTCCATGGCACTCTTCAGCGAGGCGCTCACAATTTCGCCGAAGCATGCCGGTGCCCTGCTTGGGCTCGCGCTTGTAGCCGAGCAGAGCTTCGATGACAAGGCGGCAGGGTTCGCGCAGCAAGCGCTCGAGACCGATCCGAATTCGGTGGAGGCTCGCGCTTTACTCGCGAAGCTGAAGGTAGAGGACAGCAACTATACCGATGCGACGGCGGAAGCCAACAAGGCGCTGGCGGTTTCGCCCACGGCACTCGACGCAATGACGGTGCTCGCCGCGATTGACTTGCTAAAGGACCGGCCAACGCCGTGGCTCGATCGGATCGGCGCAATCAACTCGCGCTACGGCAAAGCGTATGAGACTCTGGCCGCACTATTCGTGCTGAATCGCCGTTATGAAGAAGGCATCGGGTATTACCGCAAGGCGATCGCGCTTACGCCGGATCTTTGGAGCGCGCATGAACAGCTCGGCATCAACCTGATGCGGCTCGGTTTCGAGGAAGAAGCGCGGCAGCATCTGGAACTCGGATATGCGAACGGACAGAAAGATGACGCGACGGTAAACTCGCTCCGACTGATGGACAGCTACAAGAACTTCGTGACGTTTCGCGACGGCAACACGGTGCTGAGGCTGCATAAAAAAGAGGCCGAGGTGCTGCGGCCTTATTTCGAATCCGAGATGAAGCGGGCCATGGCGGTGTACGAGAAGAAGTACGAGGTGAAACTGGATCGCCCGGCGCAGGTGGAAGTTTATCCGGATCACGAAGACTTCGCGGTGCGCACGATGGGCATGCCGGGTCTGGGCGCGCTGGGCGTGACGTTTGGTTATGTAGTCGCGATGGATAGCCCTTCGGGACGGCCGCCTGGGAGTTTCCACTGGGCCAGCACGATGTGGCATGAGCTTAGCCACGTTTACGTGCTGACGCTAACCAAACACCACGTGCCGCGCTGGTTCACGGAAGGCATGGCGGTGCACGAGGAGACGGCTGTTGCCGCGGATTGGGGCGACCGGCTGGGTCCGGAGGTGATCACCGCGATAAAGGATAAGAAGCTGCTGCCGATCGCGGACATGGATCGCGGCTTCATTCACCCGAGTTTTCAAGCGCAGGTGCTGGTCTCTTATTACCAGGCCGGCAAGGTGTGCGACTTCATTTCCGCGAAGTGGGGCGAGCACAAGCTGCTCGACATGGTTCACGATTTCGCGGGGACGCTGTCGACGGCTGAAGTAATTCGGAAGGATCTCGGCATGGAGCCGGAGGAATTGGACAAGCAGTTCCTTGCGTCGGTTGAAGCCGAGACCAAGAAGACCGTCGACGGCTACGCGGAATGGCGCAAGAAGATGAAGGAATTGTCCGAGCTTTCGAAAGCCAAGAAGTACGACGAGGCGATTCGAACCGGGCTCGCGATTCGCGATCTGTATCCGGATTACGTGGAGCACGCGAACGTGTACGAGTTTCTATCCGATGCCTATCTGGCGAAGAACGACAAGCTGGCTGCCATGGCGCAGTTGGAGCACTATTCGCAGATCGGCGGCCGCAGCCCAGAGGCTCTGAAGAAACTTGCCACGCTGCTGGTGGAAGACGGGCGGCCGCGGGATGCGGCGAAGGTTTTGAACCGGCTGAACTTCATCGCGCCCATCGATCCGGAGCTGCATCAGCGGCTGGGCGATTTATGGCTGGCGCAGGGCGATCTGGATGGCGCGGTGCGAGAATTTCGCGCGGTGATCGCGGAAAAGCCGCTCGATCAGGCAGGGAGCCATTTCAATTTAGCGCGGGCTTACAAGGCGCTGCAGAAGGCCGGTGATGCGCGCGACGAACTGCTGCTGGCGCTTGAGGCGGCGCCGAATTTCCGCCCCGCGCAGAAGATGCTGCTGGAACTTTCGGCCACGCCGACCAACTAAAATTTCATGTCAACTCTAGCCACCACTACCGAACTCGAACCGGAAGTTCTGAAGTCGCGCATCGACCGTTTCCGCCAAGTCGATGCACAGATTGTGAAGCAGGTCCGCCGCGTGATCGTGGGCCAGGAAGAAGTGCTCGAACAGGTGATGATCGCGCTGTTCGTGGGCGGCCATTGTCTGATCACCGGGCTTCCCGGAACGGCAAAAACGCTGCTGGTCCGCACCATGGCGCAGACGCTCGGGCTGATCTTCAAGCGGATTCAGTTTACGCCGGATCTGATGCCATCGGACATGACGGGCACGGACATTATCGAAGAAGACCCTGGCACCGGGCGGCGCACTTGGACGTTTATCGAAGGGCCGATCTTCTCGAATATTCTGCTGGCCGACGAGATCAACCGAACACCGCCGAAGACGCAATCGGCGCTGCTGGAGGCGATGCAGGAAAAGGCTTGCACGGTGCGCGGCAACAACTACAAGCTGCCGTCGCCGTTCTTCGTGCTGGCGACGCAGAATCCGATTGAACTTGAGGGCACATATCCGCTTCCCGAAGCGCAGCTCGACCGCTTTCTATTCAATACGGTGCTGGATTATTTGTCGGCGGCCGAAGAGTTGCAGGTGGTGGATCTTACGACGACGACGCATGTGGCGGAGGCGACCGCGGTTACGTCAGCGCAGGAAATTCTGGATTTTCAGCAACTGGTACGCATGGTGCCGATCGGAGAATCCGTGGCGAAGCATGCAATTGAACTGGTCCGGGCGTCACGTCCGCGTGACGAAAGCGCCGCGGACTTCGTCAAGAAGTATGTGAACTACGGGGCGAGCGTGCGCGCGGCGCAATTTCTGGTGCTGGCGGCGAAAGCGCGGGCGCTGAAAAAGGGCCGCTATCACGTATCGTATGACGATATCCGCGCCCTTTACGTGCCGGTGTTGCGGCATCGCGTGCTGCTGAATTTCCACGCGGAATCCGACCGGCTGACGACAGACGACCTGCTGAAACGAATTCTCGAAGCCAGGCCCGCGCCGCGGGACTAACTCATGCTGCAGCGCTTTCTGGACCCTAAGACGCTGTCGACCATTTCATCGCTGGAACTGGTTGCGAAGACCGTGGTGGATGGATTCGTCGCTGGGCTGCACCGCTCGCCCGACTTCGGCTTCAGCCAGGAATTTGCGGAGTACCGTTCTTACACGCCGGGCGACGACTTGCGGCACATCGATTGGAATGTTTTCGCGCGCACCGAAAAAGCGTATTTGAAGCGGTACCGGGGCGAGACGAATTCGCAGCTTTTGCTGCTGCTGGATACGAGCGCGTCAATGGGTTTTGGGTCGGGCGGCGTGAATAAATTGGATTATGCGCGGTTCGTCGCGGCGTCTCTGGCGTATCTGGGGAAGTCGCAGCGGGACGCCACGGGGCTCATCGTTTTCGATGAAGATGTTCGCGATTATGTAGCGCCATCCACGCGGCAAGGTCAGCTTTTCCGCCTGCTGCACGCGATCGAACAATCCACGGTGGGGACGCACACGGATTTCGCGAAGCCTTTTCTGCACTTCCAACAATTTCTGCACCGCCGCGGCGTGGTGGTGGTGCTGTCGGATTTTTATGACGACCCCGCGAACATTATCAGGGTTGTGGAGCCGCTGAGATTTCACGGCAACGAGGTGATTCTGTTTCACATTCTGGACCCGCGCGAGATCCGGCCGGTCTTCAACGATCCGATTCTGCTGGTTGATATGGAAGATAAGTCGAGCCTCGAAGTCACGCCCGATTATGCCCGCGTGGAATACCGCGCGAAGATGGACGCGCACATTACGGCGCTGCGCGACAAGGCGAAGGCGGCAGGCCTCGATTATTTTCTGATGAACACCGCGCGCCCGCTGGATGAAGGGCTGCGCGAATATCTGACTATCCGGCAGGGGAGGCTCTAGCGTGGGCTTTCTCGCGCCTGCATTTCTGGGCGGCCTGTTGGCTGTCGGGCTGCCGATCTATCTGCACTTGCTGCGGCAACACAAGTCGACGCCGCTGCCGTTTAGCTCGCTCATGTTTTTCGAGCGCCGCACGCAGAGTTCCATCAAACACCGGCGCCTGCGATATCTGCTGCTGTTCGCGCTGCGCACTGCGCTGCTTATCTTGATAGCGATTGCGTTCGCGCGTCCGTTCATCAATTCGTCGACGGTGGCTTCGGCGCAAGGCGGAAAGAATCTTGCATTGGCATTCGACGACTCATTCAGCATGCGGCAGGGCGACAGGCTGGCGCAGGCGAAACGCGCGGCACTCAGCACGATCGACGCGATGCGAACCGAAGACCGGGCGCAGCTATTTCTGCTGGGCGGAACCACGCGAATTCTAACGGAGATGACGGGCGACAAACCGGCATTGCGCGCGGCTGTGGAGTCGATCGAACCGTCGGATTCAGCAGCTTCCTTCGCGGAGCTATCGCGTATGCTGCGGTCGATGGCGCAGAGCCAGCATGGTCCGGTGGAGGCGCATCTCTTTTCGGACATGCAGAAATCGTCATTGCCGGGCAGCTTTGCCGATCTGCAACTCGCGAGCGGCATCGATCTGATTCCGCATGCGGCGGCATCGCAAGCGGTTCCGAATTATACAGTGGAGAATGTGAGTGCGCCGAGGCGTGTTTTCGATCCCAAAAAGGTCCGCGTTACGGTCACGGTGGCGGGGAGCAATACGCCGGCCGCGAACCGGCGCGTTTCGCTGCTGCTAAATAGCAAGTTGGTGGAGACGAAGACGATCGCGGTCCCGGCGAACGGACGCGCAACCATCGAGTTTCTGACCCTTGAAGCACCATACGGTCTGAATCGCGGCGAAGCGCGCATCGATGCGGCGGACACGTTCCCGGCAGACGATCATTTCAATTTTTCCGTGGAGCGCGCCGATCCGCGGCCCGCGCTTTTTATTCATGACGCTAGAAACACGCGGGACTTGTTGTATTTCCGAACGGCGCTCGAAGCATCGAATGAGCCCGCGTTCACGCTGGAACCGCTGGCGGTAGAGCAATCGGCCAATGTTTCGCCGGGCAAATACGCTTTTGTCGTGATCTCGGATGTCGGCACCGTGCCGCCGAAGTTGGAAGATGCGCTGAAGGGTTATGTGAAGAACGGCGGGTCGGTGCTGGTTTCATTGGGCAAGAACTCGGTGCGCCGCGTGCCGGTAGCGGACTTTGCAACGAACGGAACGCGCTATGCGTCGCCGGAAGGGGATCGCTTCGAGTCGGTAACCATGGTGGACGCGACCCATCCCGCTTTGAATCGCACGGGCAACTGGCAAGGCATCAAGTTTTATCAGACGGTGGCGGTCAATGCGGAGACGTACCGCGTGCTGGCACGGCTTTCGGACGGATCGCCGCTGCTGGTCGAAAAGGCACTGGGCGGAGGACGCGTGCTGGTGTTCGCGTCGACATTCGACAATGTCGCCAACGACTTTCCACTGCAGCCGGCCTTCGTGCCGTTCGTGGAACAAACGGCGCATTATCTGGGTGGAGTGGAAGCGGCGCCGCCGAACTATACGGTTGGCTCGTACGTGGATCTGCGCACGGCGGGAGAGCCGGGCGGTTCGGTGGAAGTGATCGGGCCGGACGGCCAGCGGGCGCTTTCGCTTTCCGAAGCGGCGCGCGCGCGCAATCTGGCTTTGGTGAGAGAAGGCTTTTACGATGTCCGGCGTACGAATGGAAAACACGAACTGGCGGCGGTAAATCCGGATCGTCGCGAATCCGATCTGTCGCTGATTCCGGCGGAAACTTTGGCGCTGTGGAAAAATACAGGAAATGCAAGCGCTGAAAGTTCCGCGCCGGGCCAAGCCGCCTCACAGCACAAAATCGATTTCTGGTGGTACGTTCTGCTTATGGGCCTGATCGTGGCTGTGGCGGAATCGGTATTGGGCAATCGCCATCTTACTCTCGATAAGGAGACTGCATGAATCCGCTTCAGGGACTTACCGAATATCTTGCACGGCTTGAGCGCAAGCTTCGGATGCTGGCGCTAACGCGCGGCACGGCAGTGTTGTTTGCGGCGGCATTGGTCGTGACCGTTGTGCTGGTGGTGATCATCAATCAGTTCTCCTTCTCGGATCCAAGCGTCTTTTGGGCGCGGGTGCTGCTTTACTTCGCTATTGCCGGGGCGATCGCAGGCGGTCTCGTGTTCCCGTTACTACGTCTGAACCGGAGACGCGCGGCGCGCGATGCCGAAGCGAAGTTTCCGCAATTTGAGCAGCGGCTGCTGACTTTCACCGAGAGACAGCGGCAGAATGCGGCGGATCCGTTCCTGCCATTGCTCGCCGCGGACGCTCTCGACGTCGCTAACAAAACCAGTGCCCATGAAGTGGTCGAGACACGGCGAATCGTCAGTTTTGCGTCGATCGGAGCGGTTGCGGGCGTGGTGCTGTTGTGGCTGATCGTGTCGGGGCCGGGATTCCTGGGCTATGGGACTTCCCTGCTCTGGGGCGCGTATCCGAAAGAAACTCGCAAGCCCTTCTATGACATTCGCGTGGAACCGGGGAACCGGCTGATCCGGCGGCGTTCGGATCAATCGGTAATTGCTCACTTGAGCGGGTTTGAATCGCCGCTAGTCAGTGTGTTCGCGCGTTACGCCAGTTCGAGTAAGTGGGAGCAAGCGGCGATGCAGCCTTCGCCGGGCGCGGGTGGTTACGAATTTGTGTTTGCCGCGGTGCCGGAGAACGTGGAGTATTACGTGGAAGCGGGCGGCGTGAAGTCGAGCACTTACAAGCTCAGCGTGCTTGACTTACCGGCCGTCAAGAATATTCGCGTGACTTATCACTATCCCGTGTGGACAGGTCTCGGTTCGCAAGTCGAAGATCCGGGCGGCGACCTTCGCGCGGCGCAAGGGACATCCGCCGATGTCGAGATTGAAACCGACCGGCCGCTGGCGCAAGCGAGTTTGCTGCTGGAAGACGGCAGCAAGATCGAGCTGAAGAGCGCGGCTCCGGCGAAGCTGACGGCGCGAGTTCCCATCGAGAAGGACGGCACCTATCACGTGGCTACACCAGAGCAGAGCGAGATGGTGCGGCTCAGCGACGATTATTTCATTGAGGCGCGCAAGGTATCGCCGCCGACCATTTCTATCCTGAAACCGGGAAAAGATGCAAAGGTGAGCCCGATCGAGGAAGTGACCGTTGCGCTCTCGGGCAAAGGCGAATTTGGCCTGCAGGCATTGGATCTGCACTATTCAGTGAATGGCGCGCCGGAGAAAACGGTCAATTTGCTGAAGGGCAAGGGCGCGAAGGAGAGTCAGCAATCCACGACGCTCGCGCTGGAAGATTTCAAGCTGGTGCCGGGCGACATCGTGAGTCTCTATGGCACGGCGCGTGACGGGCGCGTCACTACGAAGAGCGATATTTACTTCATCGAGGCCCAGCCATTCGAGAAGGAATATTCACAGGCACAGTCTGCCGGCGGCGGGGGCGACGCTGAAGACCAGGGCCCGAAGATTTCAGACCGGCAAAAGGAAATCATCGCGGCGACTTGGAACCAAGTGAAGGGCGGCGCGGGGCAGGCGATGCCGGCGGGAGAGAACGCGAAGTTCCTGTCGGGCGTGCAATCGAAGCTGAAAGACGCGGCGCAGACGCTCGCCGATCGCATGAAGGCGCGGCAGATGGCGGGCGCGAATCCGGCGTTCCAGGCGTTCGTGGAGAACATGGAGAAGGCGGTCGCCTCGATGGGTCCGGCAACGGAGCAACTGCGCGCGACCAAGTTCCAGGATGCGCTGGGGCCGGAGCAGAAGTCGCTGCAGTATCTGCTGCGAGCGGAAGCTATCTTCCGGCAGGTGCAGGTGGCATTCGGCAAGGCGGGTGGAGGGGGCGGCGGAGGCGGTGGCCGCGACCTCGAGAACATGTTCAATCTCGAACTTGATACGGAAAAAAATCAGTACGAGAGCGGGCAGCAATCGGCATCCGAACAGAAACAGAAGAAGATTGACGAGGCACTGCAGAAGCTGGCGGAACTGGCGCGAAGGCAGCAGCAGTTGGCCGACCAGCAGCGGAACAATCAGCAATCCGTGCAGCAGCGTTGGCAGCAGGAGATGCTGCGTCGCGAGGCGGAAGAGCTGAAGCGGCAAATGGAAGAACTGGCGCAGAACAGTCCGCAGCAGGGTCAGGAATCGCAGCAAGGGCAGCAAGGCCAGCAGTCGCAATCGCAATCGGGTCAGGGGCAAGGGGGGCAGAGCAGCAAGAGCCAGGGACAAAGGCAGAAACAGCAACAACAACAGAGTCAGGCCCAGGGCGGGCAGCAGCAACAGGGAGAACAGCAGCCGCAACTTGCGCGAAGAGATCCGCAGCAGACGCAAACATTAGAAGAAGCGCTGCAGCGCCTATCGGAAGCGACGCGCGATATGAGCGGAGCGTCGTCGGCACAGCAACGCGGTCAGCAATCGGGTCAGCAGTCCGAGCAAAAGCCCGGGCAACAGGGACAAGGGGAAGCCCAGGCAAGGCGGGCTGCTGAGCGGTTGCAAGAGGCGCGGCAGATGCTGGAAGCGATGCGTAAGCAGGAGACGGGCAACCAGGTTTCCGATCTGGCGCACCGTGCACAGCAGCTTGCGACGCAACAGCAGGATTTCGACAACCGGATGCGCCGGAACTTTTCCGGGATGGACCCGGCGGCGCGCACGGCCGAGCAGAACAGGCAACTTTCCGAGCAGATGGCGCAAGAAAAGCAGCAAATGCTGAACGAGCTGTCCGCGCTGGAGAAACAGTTGCAGCAGGCGGCGCGGGATTTGGCTTCGACCCAGCGGGAGGCCTCGGCGAAGTTGCGCGACAGCATCGGGCAGTTGCAGCAGAACGAACTGCAATCGCGGATGAAGTGGACCGTGGATTTCCTGAAGCGTGGCCTCGGTTCGTACGCGGTGATGCGGGAGGCGCCGGTGACGCAAGGGCTGCGAGAGTTGAGCGAACGGCTGCGTGATGCCCAGAGCGCGATGGGGAAGTCGAACCCACAGCAAGAGGCGGGGCAGCAGGCACTTGCGCAGGCGGAGCGATTGCGGCAGCAGGTGGAACAGATGGGTCGCGCGCCGGGGCAGCAAGCTGGACGCCAGCCGGGACAAAAGGGCGGGGATCAGCCTGGAAAACAAAGTGGGAAACAGCCCGGCGAACAGCCTGGAGAACAGCCGGGCGGACAGCAAGCAGGCCAGAGTAGTGGACAACAGGGGCAAGCCGGACAGCAAGGCCAAGGAGGCCAGGGGCAGGGCGGACAGCAGTCGGCGAGCGGAAGGCAGCCGGGTGATCAATCCGGTCAAGGCGCGCGGCAGGGCGGTTCCTTCGGAAGCACGGCGGTGGGCGGCCATTATGGCGCGGCGGGCAACGGCGGGTGGGATGCGCGCAACATGGGCGACTGGCAAGCGCCCGATCCGGCAACGGTTGCGCGCAACTACAACGATCTGGTTCGAGATTTGGGAAGGCTGCAGCAATCGGTTCGCAACGATCCGGAAATATCGGGGGAAATTCAAGATTTGATGCGGGAGTTGCAGCGCGTCGATCCGCGCAAGTTCACCGAAAACCCGCGGCTGATTGAAGAATTGCAGACGCGTGTGCTGGCTCAGGTGGAGCAGATCGAGCTGATGCTGCGACGCAAGGTCGACGGACAGGCAGGCAGTGTCCGCAGCACGACGCCGCAAGCCGTTCCGCCGGGGTACAGTAGCGCGGTAGCGGAATATTTTCGGAAATTGAGTAAAGACCGCTAGTTTACGTTTGGACGAAATCGCAGGCGGCTACCGAAAAGTTCGGCAGAACATCGGGAATCTGCAGAACATCGCGGCCGCGCAAGATGCGAAATGAATCGGGGCTGGAGAAGACGTGCACTTTTTCGGTGTCCGGGTAAAGTATCCAAATTGACCGGGCGCCGGATGCGAAGTAGAAATCGATCTTCCGATCGAGGCGCTTCGCGGTTTCGGAAGAAACGATTTCGATGCAGACGTCGGGGCTTTCCAGTGTGTCTTGGAGCTCGGCTTTAATAGTCGACCAAGACCTTCAAGATTCTCGATTTGACGAGCTCATGCTTGAGGTCAGGCCGGTTGGTCACGATCAGTTCCCCGTAATCCAACTCGTACTTCTTCCCGTCCTCCGGGAAGGAATCGAGCTGAGCGACCGTGAACGGGCCTGGCGTGCTCATGATGTTTTAGGTGTTGCGCACCAATCCCAAACCCGGGCCGCTGGGCAGGATGAGCTTGCCATTGCGCACGGTGACTCCGGTCCACGGGTCATTCGCGACCAACAAGTTTCCATCGAGATCGGCGTAATCGACCAGTGGGGATAGCTGCGCGGCGGCGGTTACGGTGACGGAACTGGAGATCATGCAGCCGAGCATCGTCTTCATGCCGAGCGATTTTGCGATCTGAATCATCCGGTAGGCTTCCAGCATGCCGCCGCTTTTATCGAGCTTGATGTTTACGCCGTCGAAGGCGTTGGCGAGTTTGGGAATGTCGGAGGGATGGAGGCAGGCTTCATCGGCAATGATCGGCATGTGCACGCGGCTGCGGACCCAGCGCGTCTCCTCAATCATCGCCGCCGGCATGGGCTGTTCGATGAACTCGACGCCCTGCGTTTCGAGCCAGTTTATCTTGCGAACGGCTTCTTCTTTGTTGGTCCAGCCTTCATTGGCATCGACGCGCAAGGGTTTCTTGGTGACGGCGCGCACGGCTTCCATGGAGGCTTCATCGCTATCCAGACCCACCTTAATCTTGAGCACGGGGAACTGGGCGGCTTCTTCGACTTTGGCGCGAGTAGTGGCCGGATTGTCGATGCCGATGGAGAAGGTGGTGATGGGCGCGTCGGCGGCATCGAGGCCGAAATAGCGGTAGAGGGGGATGCCGAGTTTCTGGCCGGTCCAATCCATGAGGGCGATGTCGAGAGCGGCCTTGGCGGCAAACTGGCCGGGGACGCGACGGAAGACTTCGGCGAGGATTTTGGAGAACTGGCGCGGGTCGGCTGAGTTCAGATAGGGCTTGAGCGACTCGATGGTTTCCTGCGCGGATTGGGCGCTTTCTTTGTATCGGATGATGGGGGCGCCTTCGCCGTGACCGGTGAGATTGTCGGCGGTGAAGCGGAGGTGGAGGGTGTCGCGGAAGTCGCTGGAGGACATTACCGTGGTCCAGGTATGCTTCAGCTTCAGGCGGATGATTTCAGTTTCGACCTGCGACGGCGACGCGGAGGCGAGATTCAGGGCGGCTGAGGCAGCCAAGGGGAGCTTGAGGGCGTCACGTCTACGCATGTCGGGTCCGATACGGTTATTATAGTCTGGTATCAACTGAATAGGTTGGTGTGGTATGTTGATACCAGCGGAGAATGAATTGGTTGAGACGAAGGAAATAGTGGACGTGCTGGGCGGAAGGCAGACATTCGGCGGTGTCCGCTTCTCGATTGTGGATCTGAATCACGCGGTGTCGGAAGGGCTGCCGAAAGCGACTCTGCGGAATACGGTGAGGCACGTCTTCACGGATGCGGGCGATCAACTGCGAGCGATGTACAAGGTTGTTCCCGAGGCCACTTTCAAGCGGCGGCGGGACCGCTTAAGCGCGGCGGAAAGCGAACGCACGGAAAGGCTGGCACGGGTGGTGGCGACGGCTGAACATGTTTGGGGACCGGGCGAAGATGCGCAAGTGTTCCTGACGACCGCGCATCCGGAATTGGGTGGGAAGACGCCGATGGAAGCGGCGCTCACCGAGCTGGGAGCCCGGCACACCGAAGAGGTTCTTTTCAAGATTCTGTATGGGCTCCCCGCGTAGCTTTCCGCTGCGCGCCTGGAGGATCGCTGATTCGCGGGTGCCAATTGCGGACGGAACGGGCGCGGCGCGTTATGGAGGCCGCTGGAATTCACCGGGGCGCTGGGTGATCTATGCCGCGGAAACCTATGCAGGTGCGCTGATCGAGAAGATGGTCCACAGCAACATCGGGAGGATCCCAAAGGGGCAACAGTGCCGCGAGATCTCGATTCCGGCGGACGTGAGCGCGGAAGAGGTGACAGCGGCGGAGATTCCGGAGTTTGCGGCGGAGGACGAGGAGCTGAGCCGGGAGTTTGGGAATGTCTGGTGTGATTCCAAGCGATCCGCGGTGCTTTGGGTGCCTTCGGTGGTGGCGCGCGGGGAGCGGAACGTGGTGATCCATCAGATGCATCCGGAGTTTAAGAGGATTTCGTTCGGGGTTCCGGAGCCGGTGATTTGGGACCGGCGGCTGTTTTTGAGACCGGAGTAAGTCATATTGCTGCCACTGCTTCGCAGCGACGCGGGCTGCATATGCACGACGCCGAGCGAATCGCGTGGACTGCGCTGTCACCGGCACTGGAGCTGGGTTTCTGTTCATCTAAACGTACCGCTATACGTTGAGCAAGTAGACGTGATTGATCGCTACACGGGAGGGCCAATGGTAAAGGTTCTTTTGGCCTACCGCACCATTGGGATGTCGGTCACGCCTGTCCATGCCTTTACTCCCGAATGCCGGTACTCCCGAAGTCCAGTACTACGGCGTCGGCCGTTTTCGACGCGTACCTGCTGCCCATTCGGAACCGCATTGCACATGCGTTGACTGGATCCGGAGATCTGGGCTATTCGATAGATAATGCCTCCGATCTCCAGAACGTTTTTCACTGGTTTCCACTGAAGTGCATGGTAAGGCGCACCCTGAAAAATGAGTTCTCGAGCGAATTCATGCCCTGATGGCGCGATGACGGCGCATTCGATCTGGCCGAGGAAGAGAAGCAAAAGGCTGCGTGACGAGCTCCGATGCCGGGCGACCGGCACGTGCCCGTTCGCATTTCGCAGGCTATGGACGATCCAAACGCATGACATGCCGCTTGCGACTCTCCCCGATGAGTTGGATCGTCTCCACTAGCTTGAATCCGGCTTTCAAGAAGGCGTGCAAAGATCGGACGCTACGCTCCTCAGGATCGGTAATGACGGCACGGACGGCGGGGGATACAAAAACAAACCGCCTCACGAACTCTCGTATAATCACCGGACCCAATCCTAAACCTGTTAGCTTCTGTACCCCAATGGCGACGTCAATGCCAGCCGAATAGGGTTCCGCTCCCTCGAGTGGACGGAATGAGATGCAATCCTTCATTTACTGGACGTTTATTAGGTACGGGTTCCGGCCCGCGGGGGTAAACGATGATTGCCGCCTAGCCTTGATTACCCGCCTGCAAAACGTCGTTAGCGGAATGTACGCCATACTAGGCAAAGAAAAGGCGAACAATGACTCTTCCTTTGCTTGGGCCCTCAGGCCTCGCCCGCACGTCCGATCACACCGCCATGGTGCAGTACTTCGAGGCGCTCCAACGCCGCTCGGATCCGCCGGTCCGCGCCATCCACCACCAGCCGACTCGCGAAGGGGACTATCGAGAGATCCCCGAGACCGTCGCGCCGCCCCTGCGGAAGGTTCTGGAAGCGCGCGGCATCACCCAGCTCTATAGCCACCAGGCGGCGGCGTACCAGATTGCGACCTCTGGCAAGAACCTCGTCATCGTCACCCCGACCGCCAGCGGCAAGACGCTGTGCTACAACCTGCCCGTCTTCGAGCTGCTGATGCGCGACCCCGGCGCGCGCGCCATGTACCTGTTCCCCACCAAGGCGCTGGCCGAAGATCAGTTGCATGAGTTCAACACGCTGGTCGATGAGATGGGCTCGAATATCCGCGCCTTCACCTACGACGGCGACACGCCGCAGGACGCCCGCAAGGCCATTCGCCAGCGCGCCAACGTCGTGTTGACGAATCCGGATATGCTGCACAGCGGCATCCTACCGCATCACACCAAGTGGGCCAAGCTGTTCGAGAACCTGCGCTACATCGTGATCGACGAGTTGCATTACTATCGCGGCGTTTACGGCAGCCACTTCGCCAACCTGCTGCGCCGGCTCAAGCGCATCTGCGAGTTCTATGGATCGAATCCCGTCTTCATCTGCTGCTCCGCGACAATCGCGAATCCGCGCGAGCTGGCTCAAACGTTGGCCGAACGCGAATTCGAAATCGTCGATCAGAGCGGCGCGCCCACGGGTGAAAAGTACTTCATCCTCTATAACCCGCCGGTGGTGAACCGCCAGCTCGGCATCCGGCGCAGCTACATTAACGAGACGCGCCGCATTGCGCTCGAATTTATCGACCATCATCAGCAGACCCTGGTGTTCGCGAACAACCGGCTTGCGACCGAAATCCTGGTCACGTATTTGAAAGATGCCTGCGACAACGGGCGTATCCCGACGGAGACCGTGCGCGGCTATCGGGGCGGCTATCTTCCACGGGAGCGGCGTGAAATTGAGAGGCGCTTGCGGTCGGGCGACATCCGCGCCGTGGTGGCGACCAACGCTCTTGAACTCGGGATCGATATCGGATCGCTCGATGCCGTGGTGATGGCCGGGTATCCGGGGACGATCGCGTCGACCTGGCAGCGGGCCGGACGCGCCGGAAGGCGGCAGACGGCGTCGGTCGCGGTGATGGTGGCTTCGAGCGCTCCGCTGGATCAGTACATCGTCGAGCATCCCGAGTACTTCTTCGAGCGCTCGCCGGAACACGCTTACGTGAACGCGGACAATCTCGAGATCCTGCTGAGCCACATGAAATGCGCGGCTTTCGAGCTTCCGCTATCGGAAAAGGAAAAGTTCGGTCCGCACGAAACCGGCGACCTTTGCCGCTTCCTGGAGGACCAGGGCTTCCTCCATAAATCCGCGGGCAACTGGCACTGGACTTCCGACACCTACCCCGCCGACACGATCGCGCTGCGGTCGGTAAGCAGCGACAACTTCGTCGTGATCGACATCACGGGCGAGCCGAAGGTGATCGCGGACGTCTCTTTCACCACGGCGCTGACCACGCTTCACGAAAAGGCCATCTACCTTCATGAGGCCAAGCAATTCCACGTCGAGCGCTTCGATTACAAAGAGCGGAAGGCGTATGTAAAGCAGGTGGACTGCGACTACTACACCGACGCGATCGACTACACGCAGGTGGCGGTGCTGAAGAGCGAAGCTGTTGCGCCCATGACAGGCGCCAACGCCAGCCACGGCGACGTTCGCGTGAACCGGCAGATTGTCGGTTTTAAAAAGATTAAGTTCTACACCATGGAGAATGTGGGCGCGGGGCGGCTCTCCATGCCCGAGCAGGAGATGCACACCACGTCATTCTGGCTGCACTTCCCCGCCCCGTTCCTGGCCGCGTTCGCCTTTACGCCGACTGAAAAACAGAACGGCCTCACGGGTCTGGGGAATGCGCTTCGCACCATTGCCACGCTGATGTTGATGTGCGATCCGCGCGATTTGGGGATTGCGCTCACCGAACAGCCGGCCGCGCAAATTTGGGAGCCGAATCTGTATCTCTACGACACTTATGCCGGGGGCATTGGCCAGAGCGAACCGCTGCATCGCATGCGGGATCGGCTGGCCGCGCAAACGCGGGAACTGATTGCGGCGTGCCCCTGCGAGGCAGGATGCCCGTCGTGCGTTGGGCCCATTGGCGAGGTGGGGGAGCGCGGAAAAGAAGTGGCCCTGGCGTTTCTGCAGGCGTTATTGCCGCTTTAGAACCAGCGTATTGTCGCTGGCGCCGGAGGGCAGCTCCGAGTGCACCTGCTCGGTGATCGTCGTCCCGTCAGGAGAAAGCGTGAGCATCATGTGTTCGTGGTTCTGGCCATCGCCCCACTGCCGGTCGGTAACCAGCGTATTGCCTTCCCACTTGCACTTGATCGAGCCGCCTTCCGTGCCGAGGACCGGGTGGTATTTGCCGTCGCTCCGGCAGTCGCTCTCAACCACCTTCTCGTCGTTCCCGACCGTGGTCCTCCGCATCATGTGGACCATCTTGCCTTTTTTGGTGATGGCGATGGTAACCGTACTCGGTGTAGAATCTGGCCCCGACGTCGACGCCTGATCTGGAGCATATTGCCAACTCCCGAGCAGGTCGGGCTTGTCGGACGCGACGAGCACGCCGATGGAAAACACGGCAATCCAGATTGATTTCTTCATTACAAACTCCTCCGGGATCTGATTAGCAGATTCATCGCCATACCCGGCCCGAGCCGGCTCTTTGACTTGGGTTTCCGAAACCTGAGAAACTTACGGCTTCATGGATGCCACTCCGCGTGCGAGACGCGTAATCCGGTGGGCGACTCTGTTCCTGGCCGGTGCGCTGTGCGGGCATGGGCAATCGCCCGGCGGCGAAGTGCTCGATTATGACGTGGAATGGCGCCTGGTTCCGGCAGGGCGAGCCAAGTTATCGTGGAGTCC
Source organism: Bryobacterales bacterium (assembly GCA_038229055.1). GTDB lineage: Bacteria > Acidobacteriota > Terriglobia > Bryobacterales > Bryobacteraceae > JANYJA01. The sequence goes on from JBBROU010000002.1 coordinate 45,394, forward strand.
GAACTCGACGCCGGGGCACGGAGGTGAAGCCAAACTCCACCTCGAAAGCACCGGGTTGGTGTCGCGCCTGTTTCATGTGAACGACGATTACACGTCCACGCTCGGTTCAAATTTCTGCGCCGAAACCACGTTTCTCACCGCCCATGAAGGCAGCCGGAATCGCGAAACCAAGGTCACCTTCGACGGCAATGCCAAGAAGGCCATTTATCTTGAAAAAGAGATCCCGAAGAACAACACGGTGGCGGCGCATGAGATCGAGATTCCGGCTTGCGTGCATGACATCGTTGGGGGCCTTTACTTCCTGCGAAGCGTGAACGTGGAACCCGGCCACTCCATGCAGATCCCCGTCAGCGACGGTAAAAGGACCGTGTCGCTGAAGGTGGAAGCCCAGGGGCGTGAAGATGTGAATACACCGCTCGGCGTACAGAAGACGCTGAAATATGAGATCTTCGCGTTCAACAACGTGCTGTATCGGCGACCCGCGCATCTGCACGTGTGGCTCACCGAGGACCGGCGCAAACTTCCGGTGCAGATCGAGATCCGTATGCAATTCACGATCGGCACAGTTACCTTACGATTGAATAAAGAGACGAAGTTATGAAACCGATTGCGGCAGTTCTAGTCATCCTCGGTGCTGGCTGGGCAACGGCCCAACAGACTTCCACGCCGGCGTCAGCGGCGAATCCGAGCGGCGCAACACTAAACGCGAAGGATTCCGAACAGCTCGCCCGGCGCATTACGCAACTGATGGAATCGACCGCGGTGATGGTGCCCGGTCTCACGCGCAGCACGGGCGCCATCGCGGAGAGCGCGCGGCAGGCGGTGCTCGGGCTGCAGACCACGCCGCAGAATAGCGGGCTGACGTACAGTCTGCTTGGGGGGGCGCGCGCGTATCTGGCCGTGGCCGACGCGCTGCCGAAGCCCGTATCGCTGCCCGAAACGGCCCGCCAGCAGTTCGCGGAATTGCGTGACGCGGTGGAGCGCTTCGGGATCTATTTCGAATCGCTGCTCGATGAGAAGGAGCGGCAGCTTCGCAACCCGGATCGCGACAATCTGCGGCGCTATGCCGACGCGAATGAGAAGCTTGGGGCCCCTTCGCCGGCCATGCCTCGAGTGGTTTTCTTCGGCGATTCCATCACCGATTCCTGGCGCCTGAATGAATACTTCACCGGACGGGAGTACGTGAACCGCGGCATCAGTGGTCAGGTAACGGGCGAGATGCTCGGGCGCATGAAGGCGGATGTTTTGGATCTGCATCCGCGGGCCGTGCTGATCCTCGCCGGGACGAACGACGTCGCGCGCGGGGTTCCAGTCAAGACCATCGAGAGCAACCTGGAGATGATTGGCGAATTGGCGAACGCGCAGCATATCCGGCCGTTGTTCGCTTCGATTCTGCCGGTCAGCGATTATCACAAAGATGCCAATCCACGCTTCGAGATGACGCGAACGCGGCCGCCGGCGACCATCCTCCAGATCAACAACTGGCTGCAGAATTACTGCCGCCAGCACAACTACAGCTACGTGGATTACTACAGCGCGCTGAAAGACAATGCCGGGATGCTGATGCCGGACGCCTCGGATGACGGGCTGCATCCGAACGGCAAGGGTTACCGGATCATGGCTCCAGTGGCGATGGAGGCGTTGAATCGTGTGGTGCCCGGCGGCATGGTGACCACGCAAACTCGCCCGGCCGCGCAGCATGCGGTACCCGCGCCGGTAGTTACGCCCGTGGTTACTAATACAGCGGCGCCCCCCGCGCCGGCTGCTACCACAGTGCCGGTTGCGAAGCCGGTTGAAATTGCGGTGACTCCGACGCCGACTGCTCCGGTAAGCGCGCCCTCCACTACGACCTCCCAAACAACGACCCAGGCCGACAAGCCGGCTCCGAGTGTGGCGAAACCGGCCCCGGTCACCACCACGACGCAATCGACCACCCCTTTGGCCCCCCCTTCGACGTCAAACCCGTCCACAGCGGCGCCCAGCCGACCGCTGACGCAGCCTTCCGTTTCAAGCTACACCCTGGCCGAACAGCAGCAGAGGGACCAGAAGAAGAAGAAAAAGAACACCCTATTCTAAAGTGGCGCACTGGCTGGTAGTCCTCGTTTCCGCCGCGGCTCTGTCGTCGTGTGCCACGCCTTCATTTCCGCCGCCGGCACAATATCAGTTCGCGAGCCCGCACGAGATCGGTTCGTTCGTGAATATGCGCTATACGGATGTGGAGCGCTACCTCGTGCGCGATTTTCTGCCCAATGCCGAGACTCCGGTCTGGCGCTGGGCCGGCGCGCATCCGCAGTTGCGATTCTTCATCGAGACGGCCAACGAGCTTACCTTTTCGATTGACTACACCTGCGCCGAAACGTTGTTCCGCAAAACCGGACCCGTGACGCTGACGTTTCTGGCGAACGACAAACCCTTTGGACAAAAGACCTGCACTCGCCCGGGCCGCGCGCAGTTCAGCATGAAGGTGCCACCTGGAGTGCTCGTCCCGAACGCGGTAAATTTGATCGGGATCGAGCCGGATAAGACGGCCCAGGGCGACACCGGCGCGGCGCTCGGCTTCATCCTCTTCAGCGCGGGATTTCTATCGTAGTGCGCGAGGTCGTCTACATCTTATTCGGTTGCGCCTTCACGGTCGCCACGGCTGCCGCGTTCGGCGCACTGCTGTTTCGCGGCTTAGGTATCGCGCTTCGGAAGCGCGAACACACGCTGCTGGCGTTTGTCTGCGGCTCGGCGGTGCTCAGCCTGTTGGTGTTCTTGTTGTGTGCAGTGGGGCAGGCGCGCAAGGGCGTGTTCTTGTGGACTGGCCTCGCCGCGCTCATCGCCTGGTATCTTCGAGCGCGGAATGTGCCGCCGCCAGCGTTCTTGCCGAAGCTTTCGGTCCAGGCAGCGGCATTCTTCACGGTGCTTTTCAGCGTCTTTGGTGTGCTGTATTTCTTCAACGCCATGGCCCCGGAGGTCAGCCCCGATGGCGCGGTGTACCACTTGGGCCTGGTCAGCCGGTACTTGAAGTGGCACGGGTTCCACCGCGTCACCACGGATCTTTACGTCAACATATCGCAAGGTTTGGAGATGCTTTTCCTGTTCGCCTTTGCGTTCGGCAGGCACTCCGCGGCGGCGATGGTGCACTGCGCATTCCTGTTCACGCTCCCGCTCCTGATGCTCTGCTACGGGCGCCGCTTCGGGGTGGCGCGCGCGGCAATCTGCGGAGCGCTGCTGTTCTTCATGAGCCCGGTCGTGGGCATTGACGGCATCAGTGCATATAACGATGTCGGCCTCGCAACGGTCGCTTTCGCGCTCTTCTATTTCCTGCAGATCTGGCGCGAGGATCAGAATTCGAAGCTGCTCATTCCCATCGGGCTGCTCGCCGGATTTGCGTTCGCGATCAAATACACCGGCTTCCTGGCCGGCCCCTACGCACTCGGATTCGTCGCGTGGCATGCGCCCCGGCAACGGATGCGGCGCCTTCTTACGGTCGCCGGCTGCGCGGCCATTCTGATCTCGCCGTGGGTGATTAAGAATGTGATTTGGTTTGGAAATCCGGCGTCGCCGTTCCTCAACTCGATATTCCCGAACCCGTATATTCACGTGTCCTTCGAGCGCGAGTACAGCCACTTCTTCCGCACTTACAACATGCCGAGCCTCTGGCCGGTGCCGTGGATGGCGACCGTTACCGGGGCGCTGGGCGGGGGCGTCGGACCGGTGTTCCTGCTAGCGCCGATCGCGCTGCTGAGCTTGCGCAAGCGTATGGGACGGAGTGTTCTGCTAGCCGCTCTGGTTTTCGGTGTGCCGTACGCCGCCAATATCGGCACACGATTTCTTATTCCCGCGCTGCCCTTTCTCGGGTTCGCGATGGGTCTGGCTCTGGATGAGATCGCGGCCGGAATCTCGCTCTTGATCACCGGGCGAGCCTCACTGCGTCTGATGCGAAGAACCCGTTCTAGCACTAACGCGCGCATTACCGGCGAGCCCCGCCCGTTCACCATGAACCACACGCTCGAGGGTTCCGCGGTGGCGATAGGGCTGGTGCTGATAGTGCACGCGCTTCTCTCGTGGCCGAAACTGATCGATTTGGGCATATCGGGTGATGGCGGATGGCAGCTCACCACGCTGCCGGCGCGCGCGGCGTTGCGCATCGTTCCCGAAGAGCGATTTCTTAACGAGCACCTGCCGCACTACGGCATGGCGCGGCTGATCGATCGCGTGGTCCCGGAAGGCGGGCATGTGTTCGCGTTCAATCCGGTTGCGGAGGCGTACACCACGCGCGACATCATTGTTTATTACCAGTCCGCCATGGGCGAGTCGATCAAGGACGCCATCCTGGTACCCCAGTTAACAGATTTTATGCCGACGGCGCGTTTCGATTTCCAATTCCCGCCCAGGCCGCTGCAAGGTGTGCGCGTGATCCAGACCGCGGGAGGCGCGGTGCCCGATATCTGGAGTATCTCAGAGCTCCGGCTCTTCAACGGCGAAAGAGAATTGCCGCGCGATGGCTCTTGGAGGCTGACCGCGAAGCCGTATCCGTGGGATGTTCAGCTTGCCTTCGACAACAATCCGGTGACGCGCTGGCGCAGTTGGGAGAGCATGCGTCCGGGTATGTTCATCCAAGCGGATTTCACGCGGCCTCTTCTGGTTAGCCGCGTGCGCGTGGAGTGCGCGCACGATCAATACCAGGTGCGATTACGGCTGGAGCGTCGCGATGACTCGGGCAAATGGATTTCACTGGCGGGTGCGCCTGCCGGGTCTGATGTCTCCCCGAAACCGGGCTGGAGGCGCGCGGCGACGGACGCGATCAAGGCGCGCGGTGTGGGTTTTATTCTGGTTGAGGACTCGCATGGGCAGGCGAGGGAATTTCAGGTGAATCCGGCCTTATGGGGAGTGACCGTGGCGGGGCAATGGAACGGGTCCACCCTATACCGTATTGAATAGGAAACGATGCCCTACTTTCTCGGGATTGACGGGGGCCAATCGAGCACGACTGCTCTGGTGGGCGATGAGACGGGGCGGGTGCTCGGGTTTGGCATCGCCGGGCCGTGCAATCATGTCGGCGTTGCCGATGGCCCGGAGAAACTGGCGCGCGTGGTGCGCAGTTGCGCGAGCGATGCGTGCAAAGCTGCTGGGCTCAGGCTGGAGCAGGTGCAATTTCAAGCGGCGTGTTTCGGGATGAGCGGCGGGCCGGCGGATAAGGAAGCGATCCTGGCATCGGTGATTGCAGCCGACCACATGTTTGTGACGCACGATGCTATGATCGCGTTGGCCGGCGCGGTGCCAGACGGCGTGGGCGCACTCGTAATCGCGGGGACCGGTTCTATCGCGTTCGCCCGGAATACGGCGGGTCGGACGGCGCGCGCCGGCGGTTGGGGATACGTGTTCGGCGATGAAGGCGGGGCATTCGACATCGTCAGGCAGGCAGTTCGAGCAGTTCTGCGTTTGGAGGAGGGCTGGGGGCCCCAGACGGCGCTCCGCGAAATGCTTCTGACCGCCACCGGCGTGGCTAATGCGAATGCGCTGGTCCACCTTTTTTATACGGACGATTGGCCGCGGTCCCGAGTGGCCCGCCTGTCGCCGACGGTGGATGAAGCCGCGCGCTTAGGGGACTGCGTCGCGTGCGCGATCTTGGCGGAAGCTGGGCGGCAGTTAAGCGAGTTGGAGGCGAAGGTGACGGAGCAACTTTGGATGCCCGGGGAGGATGTGTTCGCGGCGTGGGTGGGTGGCGTCTTCCGCAGCGATAAGGTGCGATCGGTTTTTGAACGGGAATGGACGCGCGCTGCCGGACACCGGTGCGGACCGCCTCTCTATCCTCCGGCCGCGGGGGCCCTCTTAGAGGCATTGCGATCGGCTGGCCAGCGCAGGGAATTGCGCGGACTTCCTTCGGAAATTCGGTAGTGAGGGCCTACTGCAGCCGGGCGCGGTTTTGTTCGTTCATTACCAGCGCGTCGAACACCGCTAATACCTGCTTGCGATAAACGTAGACGCGCTGCAAATTGTCGCGGAATGCAGTCTCAAAATCTTGGGCTTTCAGCCACTTTTCCAGCAGAGTTCGCGGCAGGTCAATATCCTGGCGCAAGGCTTCCACCGAATGCCCGCGCAGGAAGAGACCGTAGAAAAATGCGGCCTCGCGTTGGGGCGCTAATGGATCGGAATCGTCTCTCGGCGTCATGTCTGCACGCTTCAGCGAAAAGGCTAGTATAGCGGGCGATTACGCCCGCAATCAAGTAAATTACAGGAAGGACCGGCAGGAACCCCAGTGTAAAGAGATCAAATATTTTTGACGCGCGACCGGGCCGGATTATTTCAACTTTTTGTGAAATCCTTATGACCAAACCAACGCTGATTTCGGACGCAACGCGAATCACCGCCGCAGGCACAAAGCCCAAACTGATCGACGAGTTCGTCGGCCGCGTCAACACTGGCACGGACGCGCTGAGCATAGCTCGCATGCGCAGCCCTTCGGGTTGGGAAGAACCGGGGCAGACTCCCGAATTCGACGAGTTTACAGTGGTGCTTCACGGCATGGTGCGAGTTGAGTTTCAGGGAGGCGCGGTCGACGCGCATGCCGGTCAGGCGGTGGTCACCCACCGCGGCGAATGGATTCGATACAGCACTCCCTCGGCGGAAGGCGCCGAGTACATCACCGTATGCCTCCCGGCTTTCTCTCCGTCAACGGTGCATCGCGACCTCGATTGAGTCACCGGCTTAAACGCGATTCAAACCGTTTATTTTTGAATCATTTAGCTATTGTGCCAGCCCGGGCGCGCCCTCGCGACAGGCTATGGTGAATCAGCTATGATCCCTGAGACTCACCAAGCCGAAGCGGAATCGCTTCTGGAACAGCGCGAGTGGCTGCAAGCCATCCTCGCCGTCACTGCCGATGCTATCGTTGCGATCGATCGGGAGGGGCGAATCAAATTCATGAACTCGGCCGCCGAGCGTTTGTGCGGCTGGAAAGCGTGTGAGGCTCAGAGCCGCCGCAAGTCAGACGTCTTCAAGTTGATGCGTCCCAATATACTGGTGAGCCGCGATGGCAGGAAACGGCATATCACCGAAATCACCGCGCCGGTTCATACGGCGGGCCGCATTACGGGCCGCATCTACATCATTCACGACCATACGAGCCGGCACCAACGGGAGAGTCAACTGGCCGAAGCGCGAAGGTTCGCGGCGGCAGGCAAGGTCGCGGGGAAGGTGGCGCACGAGTTTAACAATCTGCTGGTCGTGATCCTGGGATACAGCGAAATCATGCTGAGTGAATCGAAACTCGATTCGGAAAGCGTTGTACGGTTGCGGGAAATCAGCGAAGCCGGCACCCGGGCCGCGGCCCTCTCTCAGCAGCTACTTGCAGCTTCGAACGCGGTCAGAGCTTGTGGTGCTCTTTGAGAATGCAGCGGTTCATGACGACGGCGATGCCGGCGGCACGGGCCCGAGCCGCAGCGGCTTCATGCATGACGCCTTCCTGCATCCAAACCGCTTTGGCGCCTTTACGGATCGCGGCCTCGACAATCTCCGGAACGTATTCCGATTGCCGGAAAATATTGACGATTTCAAATGGCTCCGGCACATCGTCGAGATTGGCATAGCAGGTTTCACCCAGAATTTCGGCGTGGCCGGGATTGACGGGAATTATGCGATATCCCGCGTCTTTCATATATTCGGACACGCCATAGCTAGGGCGCGAACGCTTGGGCGAAAGCCCGACCACAGCGATGGTGTGGCACTCCCTTAGGATTTCAGCGGGGGTCGTCATGCGGTTTTCTTTTTAGCGTTCGACTTCTTCTGAGGATCGGGTTTGGAGAAAATACGGCGGAATCGCTCGACTTCTTCGGGCAGTAAATAGCGGAACTCCGCAGCTCTTAAAGCGCCCAGTTCCAGGAATCCGATCTTCACGCGCTTCAACTTTTCCACCAGCACGCCGAAATGTTTAAACATCATTCGGATCTGGTTTTTGCGGCCCTCGAAGAGGCGCACTTCGTACCACGGATTCTCAGCGCGATGAACGAGCTTCAGGCCGGCAGGCGCGGTCATGCGGCCCTCCAGACGGATGCCGTTGCGGAAGGCTTCTTCCTGGTCGTCGGACAGCGTTCCGGTCACCTTCACCAGATATGTTTTGGGGATGTGGTGGATGGAGGAAGTAATGCCGTTGGCGAACTCGCCGTCATTGGTGAGCAGCAGCAGACCTTCACTGTGATAATCGAGGCGGCCAACGGGGTAGACACGCTCTTTGAGGCCGCGCAGCAGGTCCATGACGGTTTCGCGGCCTTGCGGATCGTCGACCGTGGTCATGCAGTTGTTGGGCTTGTGAAGCGCAATGTAGATGAGGTGCTTGGGGCGATGCAGCAACTTGCCGTCTACTTTGATGTGATCCGTGTCGAGATCGGCCTTGGTGCCGAGCTCGGTGATCACCGCGCCGTTCACGGTGACGCGAGCCTCGACGATCATCTGCTCGGCCTTGCGCCGGGAGGCGATGCCGGCGGTGCTCAATATTTTTTGAAGGCGTTCTTGAGCCATTTAATCCTGCGGTTCCGGCTCTGGTGAGTGAGCTTCGGCGGCGGCTTCGGCCTGTGCCTCCGCAGGCGGCGTTTCCACCGTGCCGGCTTCCGGCACGGAGAGGCGGCGGATCTCTTCGAATTCTTTGATAGATGGCAGCTCGGCCAAGTCCTTCAGCCCGAATTGGACCAGGAACTCGCGCGTCGTTTTGTAGAGAATCGGCTTGCCCACCACATTCTTGCGCCCAGCGGCGGCGATCAGTTTACGGTCCAGCAGCGTCTTCAAGACACCGGCGCCCTGCACGCCGCGGATGTCCATGATTTCCGGCGCGGTGATCGGCTGCTTGTAAGCAATCACAGCCAGGGTTTCGAGGCCGGCGAGCGATAACTTCACGGGCGGCTGCAGATTCTTGACGAAGGCGCGAACCGCTTCGTGATGCTCGGCTTTGGTGGCCATCTTGTACCCGCCGGCAATCTCGCGGATGCTGAGGCCGTGCTCCGGCGCGGCGAACTCATCCACAAGCTGCTCGAGAATGCCCAAGATGCGCTCGCGCGGCTGATTCAGCGCGGTTGCGATCTGTTCCATGGTGAGCGGTTCATCGGTCAGATAGACGATCGCTTCGATGACGGCTTTGAGCGTGGCGTCAGTCGTGGCATCCCGCACTTCCATATTTTCGGCTGGCGGGGTTTCCTGAATTTCCGGGTCGGGGAGGAGGGTTTCTGTGGTTTCCATTCGGTCGGCTACTTGTACTCTTCTTCAATTGCCGTCATCGCGACGGGCGAGCTGACTACTTCTTCGAAATTGGCGTGCTTGCGCAACGCAATCTCCCCAAAAAGATCTTTTTGCACGATCTCGACGGCCTGGGATTTCACCATCTCAAGCACGGCCAGAAAAAGGCAGATCATTGCGCGCAGAGAACGCTGCTGCTCCAGAATTTGCAAAATGAAAAGCGGCCGGTCGGGACGCGTTCTCTGCAGCAATGCGTGCAAATGGACCACCATGTCGGATACGCTGACTTCCTCGGTGGAGACTTCGTAAACCGGGCGGCTCTTGGCGCGTTCGATCACCTCGCCGAAAGCTTTTACCAAGTCAAAGAGATTGATTGCGAGGCCGGGATCTTCATCTTCCGCCGCGAAGGCTTTGATCTGCGGATTGGACCATACGTTCTCCTCGATCATGCGCTTTTGCAGCAGCATTTCGGCGGCGTTCTTGAACTTTTCGTGCTCGATAAGGCGCGTGACCAAATCCTGCCGGGGATCTTCCTCTATTCCGTTCTCCTGGAGAGCGGGGTCAGTGGGCAACAACATGCGCGACTTGATGTGAATCAGCGTCGCGGCCATGAAAACGAACTCCGCGCCGACGTCGATATCCTTTTCGCGGGCCTGATCCAGAAAATAAAGATACTGGGAAGTAATCTTGGCGATGGGGATGTCGCGGATATCAATTTGCTGCTTGCGAATCAGCTCGAGCAGGAGGTCAAGTGGACCCTCAAATTGCTCAAGATGGAAGTTTAACGGCGAGGTCACTGAACCCTTCAAGATACCATGGCACCTCGGTCGCTTCCGTGATACACTCCCTTCCGTGAACAAGCCACTTTACGGACTACTGATGGGCGTAGTTTTGGGCGCCATGGACGGCTTAAGCGCATGGTTGACCCCGGCGGTGCGGACCGCGATTGTCAGCATCGTGATTGGCGGCGCATTCAAGAGCGCCATAGTCGGGCTGTGCGCCGGATTTTTCGCCCGGCGGGTGCATTCCACCCCTATGGGAATTCTGTTCGGCGGAGCGCTCGGGGTGTTATTCGCGTTCGGGATCGCGTCGATGCCCGCAATCGACGGGAACCACTACTACGTTTCGATTATGGTGCCCGGGACGCTGGCCGGGATGATTCTCGGATGGGCGACGCAGACTCACGCCGAAGCTGCCAAATCGCGGGCTGCCGGGGCGTAGGGCCAAGCGAATCTATACCGGCACTTCGTACTTGGCCAGAATCTCCCGCCAGAGACCCTTGGCCTGCAAGATCAATTCGATCACTTCGCGAACGGCGCCGCTTCCGCCCGGCGCGCGCGTCACGTACTGGGCTTCGTTCTTCACTTCATTCCGCGCGTTGGCAGTGGCGATCGGAAGCCCGACCCGGTGCATCACCACAATGTCGGTAAGATCGTCGCCGATGTAGGCTACTTCGTCGGAGTGAAGACCGCAATCGGCCATGATCTCTTCGAGAATTGGGATCTTCTCGATGTGGCCTTGATACACGTAATTGAATTTGCACTGCGCGGCGCGCTCGACGGTGGCGGGTGAAATGCGTCCGCTGATGAGGCCGGTTTTCACCCCCTTCCACTGCAGCCATTGCAGCGCAATTCCGTCCTGCGAATCGAAACCCTTGGTCTCGACCATTTTGCCCGCGGCATCGGGCACGTTGTAGAGATGGCCATCGGTCATGACGCCGTCGACATCCATCAGCAGAAGCTTGACCCGGCTGGCCAGTTGATTGATCACTTGTTAATTCTCCTCGAAAAGTTTGGTGTAGAGCCGGCGCTGATTGGCCAGTTCCCGCTCATAGATAGGATGGTTCGCGTCGATCGGCGGCACAGGGTTGCCGAGCGCGGCCGGGATGGCGTCGAGATGCGCGATGACGCCGAGACGCTCGAGCGCAAGCATGGCGGCGCCGCGGCTTGTGGCCTCGTTTTCCAGGCATGGCGTGATGGGATTGCGGAGCGCGTCGGCCATCATTTGGGTCCAAGCCGGCGAATGCAGCAGCGCACCGCCCGAGCCGATCACTTGATTGGGCGTGCCGATGACCTGCAGCATGATGTCGTAAATGTTGCGGAAGCGGAGAGCGACGGATTCCAGCGCGGCGCGAAGAATTTCCATGGGGCTGGTGTTGAGGCTCATGCCGATGATGGCCGCGCGGGCGTCCGCGCGCCACTTCGGGGAGCGCTCGCCGGCAAAAAGAGGGAGCACGGTCAGGCCGTGTGCGCCAGGGGTCATCGCCGCGATCTTGGGTTCGATCTTCTCCGGATCGAGAGCGAGGGTGCGCTTCATCCAAGCGAAAACTTCGCCGCCGTTCGAAAGAGCGCCGCCGAGAACGAAGCGTTTGCGATCGACCCGGTAGCACCAGAGGCCGTCGGGAATCGAGATGTGTTCGCGCTCGATGACTGCGCGCATGGCGCCGCTGGTACCCACCATCAAGGCGAAACGGTCCGGCGCAATACAGCCGCTGCCGATATTATTGCAAGCGCCATCCCCCAGTGCCGGGTACCACGGAATTCCATCCAGGTCGGGCCATTGCGAGCGGAACTCGGGCAGCAACGCGGTCATGGGCTGGTCCATCGCTCCGGGGTCCGCCAGTTGTTTCTTCTCGACGGGAAGGAGGCTCAGAATGCCGGAATCGTAGTCGTTCGCGTTCTGATCCCACAGGCCCGAGCCGGAGACCATCGACGTAGAGGCGATGGGGTTGCCGAAGAGCTTCAGGAAAAAATATTCGCCGAAGGACATCCAGCGTGCGGTGGCCCGGAACTTGTCGGGTTGAGCTTGAGAGAGCCAAAGCAGCTTGGCCGGCAGGTAGCTGGGATGAAGCACGCAGCCGGTGCGGGAGTGGAGGGCGCGGGCGTCGATCTGACCGGCGAGTTGTTTCGCCGCCGCGGCGCTACGGGTATCGAACAGGTGGATGATCGGCGTGGTAGCGCGGCCCGCGTCATCGACGCCGAGGACATTATGCCAGAAGGTATCGAAGGCGACCGCGGCGGGTCGAAGATTCTTCTCATGAAGCTGTCGCGCGATGCCGCTGACGCTCTCGGCGGTGCGCTGGGCGAGTTCGTCGGCATCGATTTCCACGCCTCCATCGGGGGTGGTGGTGATGCGATATGCGATCTGGTCGCCGAAGTTGGGGACCTGCTGAGCGTGTTCGTCGAAGAGGAGAGTGCGGACCGAGGACGAGCCGACATCGACGGTGAGGATGAGGGACGATGGCAAGAGTTTTTATAGCACACGCGAGCAGTGGCCACGCCAGCTGAGTGATGGGGCCGACATGGTTAGGCGCACGAGAGATAACGTCCGTGGTGCGCAAATTATGGGAAGTTACATTGGTTCAGATCGCCTTCAGTATTTGTGCATAGAAACTTCAAAGCCTCGGCGTGGGCTTCCGCGCAGATGCGAAGCGCGATGCGCCCATCACTAAAGAGATTCGTTTCCAGTCCATTGCCTGTCTTTTTCCTTCAGTAATATTGTTTAGCCGTCGTCGGCTTCGATGGAAGATCGCTGCTTGTTATCAGGCACCCTACCACGCAGCGAAATAACGGGCAAGTGAAGCTGGCTTAGGGGTCAAGAAACGTGCCGGCCAACTAGCGCATTCTTCGTAACGCCGCGTTATTTTCTCCCGCCCTGACTCTATCCTCGTCCCTACATCTTCCACGACGATCCGGTCTGATCGCCCTGCGTCGTGTGCTGCGAAACGCAGTTGCGGGTTGTCTCGTTAGCTCAACTCTTTTGACTATTTTTCAATTCGTGACGCATCGTTAGCTGGGCGCGCCAGGCCGTCAACGGCTGCCGTCAGCGATCTGGCCGACAGACATATGAGTTTCCGCCATGTTGAACTGATGTGCGCCATGCTATAACCGGAATGTGATGACAAAGCGCTTCAAAATCGGCGATCACGTTGCCTGGAATTCCGAGGCTGGGCATGTCAGCGGCAGGATTATCAAGATCCATACGCAAGACGCGGACTACAAGGGACATACGCATCACGCCAGTCAAGACGAGCCGCAATATGAGATCAAGAGCGACAAAACGGACCATATCGCCATGCATAAGGGATCGGTCTTGAAGAAGCTCAGCGCAAAGTAAGTCGTTTATAGCTTCAGACCCTGGATTACGTTCTGAAGCTCCCGTACCAGCTCCTCTTCGAACCACGGATTCTTAACAAGCCATGGCTGGTTGCGTGGAGAAGAATGAACCAGTGGAACATAACCCAGCGGCAAATACTCTTTCCATGCCTTGACCGTATCAGTAAGCGTCGCTTTGCGGCGACCGCCCAGATAATAAGCCTGCGCATACTGTCCCATAAGCAGCGTAAGCGTGATGTCAGGCAAACATGCATTCAGTTTTTTATGCCAGCGAGGAGCGCATTCCGGACGCGGTGGGTTATCGCCGGAGGCGGCTTTGCCCGGATAGCAAAAGCCCATGGGAATAATCGCCACCTTGCGCGGATTGTAGAATTGCTCCGTTGTCAGACCAAGCCAGTGGCGCAGCCGGTCGCCGGACGGATCGTTCCAGGGAATGCCGGTTTCATGCACCTTTCGACCGGGTGCCTGGCCCACAATACGTAGCCGCGCCGATCCATGCGCCTGCAAAACGGGGCGAGGGCCGCATGGCAGCGCATCGGCACAATGCGTGCACGCACGGATATTTTCAAGCAGTTGCGGCAGTGTGTTTCGCATATTACACGAGGTCAAAAAGCATGAACGACTACAGTAATGCAGCTTGCTCAGGCGGATAGGTAATTTGCAAGCCTTCGACCTGCGCGAAAGGCGTGAGCTTATGCATCCGGTAACTGCTCTCCGATAAAATCTCGACCGCCGGCACGCCGCGCACACTGAGGGCGTCGGCTACGAGCGAACGGTGGCAACGCCACGGTACCGCTTCGGCGCACATAATAGCAACACGTTTTTGGCGGCTCATGTGAATGAGCGTTTCGAGCGCGTCCTGAAACTCTTCAGTTTGCATGTAGTCGGCATAGCCGCGAAAGCTTTTGTTCCGCCAGCCGGTATTGGGAGAATCTTTGCGCGTGTGCCGCAGGCCGCCCAGCGCTCGCATCGGCACGTATTCGAGATGCTCTGCTGTCAAGCTCTCGGCCAGGGCCGTGTCGTTGAATTGCGGGTTGTGGCGCGAACGCGGCACCGTGCGAATGTCTGCGAGGCGTTGGACGGCGTAGGATTTTATCAAGGCGACAAAGCGCTCGATCGGCAATGTAGAATGCCCGACCGTGAACACAGCGCCTTCCGGCCAATCCACCTCTTGCGGTGTAGGCTGCTTGCTCATGATGACGGGCCTGAACCGCCGGGTTGGGCGTTAAGAAGAGCGGCGCGTTTCCGTCGCAGAGCGACAAGATCAGCGAGGATGTAACGTTCGCGTGCGTCGGCGAGGCCGAACCGGTGGACCACCTTCAGCGGGTGGTTCCGGGAGATTTTATAGCCGTCCGCGATCTTCGAAATCGTTGTAAAGTCTCGGGACCGGACGGCGAGCCGGGTCAAAACGTGCAGCGTATAATCGGGGTATGTGGTCAGCCGCATCGCAAGTTTCCTTAACATAGGCCGAGCGCAGAGACGAGACGGGTCCGCAGCGGTAACGCCGCAGGGCTGATCGACGCCGGTCATTATTCAGCCGATCCCAGACCCGTGTTTGCCGGCCCGTTGAGTATTTTCCCGAACGGGTCGAAGCGAGAGCCATGGCAGGGACAATCCCAGGTCTTCTCCGCAGAATTCCAGTGCGCTATGCCACCGAGATGAGGGCAGACAGCGGAGCACTGATGCAATTTGCCATGGGCGTCCCGGTATGTAGCGACCTTTTTAAATCCGTGCCTGATCACCCCGCCCGTCCCCGGTGCAAGTTTGTCCGCCTGATCGACTTCTCCCCCCGTGGCATAGTCGCCGTACTGCCGCAACATTGATATTTTCTTTTGAAAACTCTCGAACTCAACTGGAGTAATTACTACAATAGCTGGGACCGGGACATTTGGATTTAACGGCGACGGCGGTCCAGCTAGCGCGGCGCAAATAGGTCAACCCGCTTTGTTGGCTGTCGATGCTGGTGTATCTGGATCATCAGGGAGTTTGAAGGGCGAGCGATCCCCCTCGAAGAGGCAAACCCCTCCCTCTGGGCCAAGATTCAACGCGCATCGTCGTAGATGTCGCCGCGGTGGAAGGAGCCTACGGCTCCGAGATGCCAGACCGGCAATTCGGGCCCAGCGGTGGCAATCTGCACGAGCCGCGCTTCCTGCTCGGGTGTGAAGTGTACTTCCATGTCCTTCAAGATACGGGAAAGCAGTTTGCCGAATAGATACCACAGCGCGGCGTGGGTATCGGCGACACCAGCGATCATAGAAAGTTTTCGCCGAAGTTGCTAAACATATCTCGCCGGTTCTTGTCGATCTCTTCGGCGGATGGAGCGGGTCCATATTCGGCCAGCAAGCCATAGGCGGATTTCAGGGGTTTGGACGTCGTGGCCGTTCGCTCTTCAGCCAGTTTCAAGAACCAATCTTGAAGAGACAGGCCCTGTTCGGCGGCTTTCGCCTTCAGCGCTGCTGCCTGCTCGTCGGGAATCTCGATCACCGTCATGGCAAAATCCTGGGTAGGTCTCGTTTCACGCTAGATCATTCAGGCGCCGTCTGTATTGAAGTGAAATTACTGGGAAAACGGCGATGCGCCGTCGGCCCCGAACCAATCGTAGCGGGTGGACTTGCCGCCCAACATCCAATTTTGAGGCTCGGGATTCCGCAGCCAGTCCAGAGGCTCGCCCAGTGGCGCAGGTTTGGATGCGGCTGCGAACGCGTCGATGAGCGCGGCACGCTGCTCGGGGCCTACGGCTTCGGGTGCGGCGGAGACGAACAGCGGCGTTCCACTGCGGGCCAAGAGATCGAGCCATTGTCTGTTGTAGTTCCACGGGACTTGCTTCGTGAGTCCGACGCAATCGGCATCGATCGCGAAGAAGCTGCCGTGCTGGGGGGCGCGGAACGCGAGAGTGTTGACGCCCATTTTGCGGGTGCGGTTCCAGTCGCGGCCGCTCGTGTCGTCACCAATGCGCTGGAGCTCAAAGAGTCCCGCGGCAAGGTGGCCGACGGTGTTGCAACCGAGCAGCAGCGCATTGCCCGCGGCGACGCGCAGAGCGGCGTAGTGATCGCGAATGATCTCCGCGTTGGTGCGCGTCCGGTCGGCGAAATTCCAGTTGGAATCGGTGAGCGCCGCACCCATGGCGAAGCCCCACCGGCCGAGCAGATCGTAAGTGGAGAAATCGTGCTTGATAAGCGGGTAACCCCAACTTATAAGAGTTCGGATGTCATGCTGCATCCGTTCCAAAGCTTCGGGGACAGTGGGGTCGAGCGTGTATTCGTTGTGCTGCGCATACTCTCGTGCAGCGTTGGGCGAGACGAGGCGCCAACTTTCCGGAATCACCTCCTTAGTGAATGTCGGGCGGATCCAAATGCCGGGTTGCACGCCGATTCTCTTCATTTGCGCGGCGAGTTGGGCCATATCTCCGAAGTGCTCGTTCGGCTGCCACGGGCCTGCTGTGGAATTCGGCTGCCAACCATCGTCGATTACCATGAACGGGCGGTTTGCGTTGGAACCGGCGAGGGAGGCGATCCGCTCGGAGTCATCGCGAATGGCTTGTGCGGAACTCTTGCCGTAAGCGTAATACCAGTTATTGCCGCCATAGACAGGGGCCGCCGGCATGCGCGGATTCGGGGACATGCGGCGGCAGAAGCGAGTGGCGGCGGCGAAAGGTTTCGTATCGGGGGAGTGGTCGGCGATGACTGTCGCAACAGAGAGTTCACGCGTTCCAAGTTTCAGACCGCGGCCGCCGTTGCGCACGTCGAGCCAGAGAGAAACGCCACCGGGATCGACCTGCCAGAAACAGAAAGCCGCGGGCGCAGTCTTGACGCCGCAAGCGAACGTTGAGCCGCTATCCGAGGCGAGGAAATACCACGGCATGACGCGCTCGGGATCGATCGTTCGCCAGGCAAGGTCGCCATAAGAGCGCTCCCAGTGATCACCGAGATAAGCGAGGTTGGCCGGGGGCGCGAGTTGCCAGCGTAGATGAATTCTCATGACAGAGGCAAGCGGGGCCTGGAGCGTTACGGAGAACCCGTCGCGCTCGGGTGAGATGCCGAGACGGACGTCCTGTGCTTGCCAGCTCTGGCCCGCGCGCGACAGCGGTAGCACTCCGGATTCGGCGTGCGCGACCGCGGAGTTGGGCTGCCCGATAAGTGCGAGAAAGGGCGTGCGCGTAGCGGCGCCCGAACGTAGCGTAGGAGTCAGCAACGCGGAGGCGGCTGCACTGATGATCTGGCGACGAGAAATATCGGAATGGAACAAAAGGGTATTCTCCTCGGACTTAATTCGGGATTCGGGTGTGGGGCTTACCTCGGAGGTTAGCGGCCATGCCGGCTCCGTAGTCGGAGCGGATTCGGTAGGGGCCATAAAGTAGCTTGCGCAAAATCGGGATCGGTCGCAGATACCAACTGGCCCAGGACAAAGGGGAGTCCCCATACATATCCTTAGCGTCTATGACAGCCCCCGCGTCGAGCAGAAGCTGGATCACTTCTTCATCGCCGAACGCTGCCGCGCGGTGCAGCGGAGTCTCGCCTTTGGTGCGGCAATCGCGCATAAAGACCCCGGTTTCGACAGACTTGCTTGTAAACCAATTCGGGTCGGCGCCGTGATCGAGCAACACCTTCACGACTAGGTTGTATTCCGGGCTGTTAGATTTACATAGTGCCGAGTGGAGCGCAGTTTCGCCGGTTTCGGGCTCAGCTTCGTTTACATTCGCACCACGACTAAGCAGGAACTTAGTAAGTTGCCAGTGCCCGTGGTAGCAGGCAGCAATAAGTCCTAGATTCAGGCCAAGTAGCGCCAGCGATTCGCCCGCGGCGAGCAGGTGCTTGATCGCGCTAACATCACCGTAATAAGCACACCACTCGATGAGCAGAACGCCGTCGCGGTCGGCTGAGTTAGCCGGGTGCCCGGCAACGAGAAAGTCGAAGACCAAGTCCGTGCGACCGTCGGCGATCTCATCGAGTAGCGCCATATGCGACACTTTACCATCCGCCGTTGGCTGGTGAAAACCATTGGTCACTAAATTGCTTCGAATAAAAGACGAAGGCGGTCCGTATGGAGATTAGCGAAAATCCGACTCTCACCGAGTTGTTAGAGGTAAGCGGATGTATCACCGAGACGTGGTTCGTTAAAGCTGAGATGAAGAATCCGGTAGTACGCGCCGGCGCACTGGCGCCGCAAGTTTCGCGTGAGTCCGCGTTTCCCAAAGCGGCTTAACCGGACCGGGCTTCGCAGCCTAAAGCGCTTCGAACTCCACTTCGTCTACGAAGCACCAGCCCCACTGCTCTCCCGGCTCGATAGATTGCATGATCGGGTGCCTGGTGTGCTTGAAGTGTTTGGTGGCGTGCTTATTCTTCGATGAATCGCAGCAGCCCACGTGGCCGCAAGTTCGGCAAAGGCGCAGATGGACCCAGGAATCGCCCATCTTGAGGCACTCTTCGCAACCATGTGTCTTCGGTTTCCACGTCTTGAACTCCATCGAGATGCGCGCATTCGGTCATACTCAAATCTCCTTTTGAAGGGGTAGAGTGATCTTGAAACAAGTGTCGCCGGGTTTCGATTGCATCCGTATTTCACCGCGGTGTTTCAATACGATGCGGCGGGCCGTGTCGAGGCCGAGCCCGGTGCCCTCGCCCACCCCTTTGGTGGTGAAGAACGGCTCGAAGAGGCGGGGCAGCACATCGGAGGGGATGCCCGCGCCGGAATCGCGTATCTCAACCAACAGGCGCGACGACTCCATGGCAGTCCGAATTTTCAGCTTGCCGCCCTCTTCCATGGCATCCACCGCATTGTCGATCAGATTCGTCCACACCTGATTCAGCTCGCTGCCCCATGCGCAGATCCGAGGCAAAGTACGGTAGTATTCGCGCTCGACTTGTGGCGAATCTTATAAGCCATGATGGTCAGCGTTCCTTCCAGGCCATCGTGAACGTCGATCTCCTGTTCGGACCGATGATGACCACGTCATAGAACGGTTTCTCGGCGTGAATGCTCAAACCGAACCCGACTTGGCTTGATTCGCGCGGGCGAGAGCGAGCATTTCGTCAGTCATATCGAGGCCGTAGGCTTTGCCTGACGGGCCGACGCGGCGCGCTGAGAGCAGAACGTCGATGCCGCCTCCAGCGCCGAGATCGAGAACGGTTTCGCCCGGGCGGAGATCGGCCAAGGCCGTGGGATTACCGCAACCGAGTGACGCTTTCAATGCCTCGTCAGGAATCTGCGCCGCCTGCGCAACGTCATAAAGGCCGGAGGTGATGGGGTCGCCACCGCAGCCGGAAATCGTGCAGCACGAACCTTCGCCGCTCGCCAACCGCATCGCTGCCTGACCGTACTTCTGTTGAATGACTTCTCGCATCTGCATTTTCTTGTCTCCTTATTTTGTGGATATCGTGACAATACATTCGGGCGGCACGGCTTGATTGCGCGTGCAGCATTCCGCATAAAGAAACGCCAGCAGTTCCTGAAGTGCCTGGGTGTTGGCCATGTACCAAAGGAAGGTGCCCTCACGGCGCGAGGTGACCAGTTCTTCGTTCTTCAGCTTTTCCAGATGATGGGAAAGCGTGGAGCCCGGTATCCCGAGTTCCGACTGGATTTCATTGACCGTGATTCCATCCGGATGCGCGGTGAGCAGCAAGCGCATTATGCGCAGCCGGGGTTCGGCTCCAATGGCGGAGAACATATCCGCAAACCGCGTAATTTGCGCGCCGCTGGGCTGTGCCGTTTTAATATTTCTATAATACTAGAAATATAGTTTTGGTCGAGCCGGACGCCGAAAATTGTTAAACTCGGATCATCATGGCGTCCAACCGAAGAGACTTTCTGACCCGGAAACTGACCACAGGATTCGCGGCGGCTGTGCTCCCGGTGGGGGCGGCGACGATCGCGACGGACACCAAGGACCTGGTCGCGGGCGAGATCGAGATCACGACGCCGGACGGCCACATTCCGGGATATCGCGCGATGCCGAAGAGCGGCAAATCATTTCCCGTGGTGCTGGTAGCGCAGGAGATTTTCGGGGTCCATGAGCACATCAAAGACATCTGCCGCCGGTTTGCGAAGCTGGGGCACATGGCGATTGCGCCGGAGCTTTACGTGCGGCAAGGCGATGTTTCAAAGATGACGAACATCCGGGATGTGATTTCGCAGGTGGTGTCGAAAGTTGCGGATGCGCAGGTGATGTCGGATTTGGATGCAACGGTGGCCTGGGCCGAGAGCTCGGATAAAGGAAATGTTCGGAAGCTGGGGATCACCGGCTTCTGCTGGGGCGGCCGCATCGTCTGGCTGTACGCGGCGCATCAGCCGAAGTTGAAGGCGGGCGTGGCTTGGTACGGACGCGTTGTGGGGAACTCGACGCCGCTGACGCCGAAGAATCCGATCGATGTGGCGGGCGATTTAAAAGCGCCAGTGTTGGGCCTGTATGGCGGCAAGGATCAAGGGATTCCGCAAGACTCGCTCGAGAAGATGCGCGAGGCACTGAAAGCGGCGGGCGATAAAAAATCCGAGATCGTGGTGTATCCCGAAGCGGGGCACGGTTTCAACGCGGACTACCGGCCGGGCTACGATGCCGCGGCGGCGAAGGATGGGTGGCAGCGGTTGCAGAACTGGTTTCAGAAGTACGGGGCGGCTTAGGGCGGGGTATAACACATTTGCACGGCTGTCGTTAAATCGTATCGGCGAACGTCTTACGGAGTTTGTGGAACCAGGCATAGCCGAGTAAGAAGACCATGACTGCGATTACCCAGAGGCGGACAGTAGGTACGGCTGCCGGCGCTTGACCTTCCAAGAACACCGCGCGGTAGCCGCGTACTAACGTATAGAGCGGGTTTAAAGTAAGCAGGCTGCCGGCGGCGCGCGGGAGCGAGGATTCGTCGTAACAGATCGGGGTGATAAAGAACCACAGAGTCAGGACGAAGCCGTTGACTTGACCCAGGTCGCGGACGAACACACCGAGCGCTGCCAGGAACCAGCACACTCCGGCGGTGAATAACATCTGCGGAATAATAAGGACGGGAAGCCAGAGTACGGTCGCGGGAACCATGCCGCGGGCGAGCAGAAATCCGAGCGCGAAGAGCGCCAGCCCAAAGGCTTCGCTCACAAGACCGGCGACCACGAGGTTGAACGGGAGCGTCTCGATCGGGAACAGCAGCTTCTTAACGAAGTTGCGGTGATCGAGCAGCACGAAAGGGGCGCGGCCCACAGCTTCGCTGAACGCCAGCCACGGCAGCATACCGGCAAGAAAGTAGAGCGCAAAGCCGGCCGGGCTCGGGTCGGATCGAAAGCGCGTCTTCAGGACCAGCCCGAAGACGAAAAAGTACGTCAGCATCAATAGAAGCGGGTTGAGGATGGTCCAGAAGCCGCCGCCGAAGCTTCCGCGGTAGCGGCCGAGAATGTCGCGGCGCACCATCGACCGGATCAGGCTGCGATTGGTCCATATCGATGTTATGGGCAGGGTGAAGATGCGCAGGGCCGAACGCCGGGCGCTCTCGCGTTGCAGCAGGCGCTTGGTGGTGATGAGCGCGCGGTTGATACGGACATCGCCCCCTGCGATTACGGTCACATCGAGCAGCAGGAAGGGCCAGCCTTTTTCATACATCCACGCGTGATGTTCCCGGAGTGGAGAAACCAT
This sequence comes from Bryobacterales bacterium, assembly GCA_038229055.1. Classification (GTDB taxonomy): domain Bacteria; phylum Acidobacteriota; class Terriglobia; order Bryobacterales; family Bryobacteraceae; genus JANYJA01. Next base: position 67,330 of record JBBROU010000002.1, read on the forward strand.
CGCGCGGTACTCGCCGGGTTCGTTCGGGAACGTGACCGGCAGCGTGAATACACGCTCGTCGCCCGGAGCGAGGTCGAGCGGGAGGCGGCCGCCTTCTTCGAGGAACATGCCCGTTTCGGGATCAAAGAGATGAAAGCCGAGCTGAAATCCATCGGTGCTGCGCCACGCTTCCGAAGAGGTGTTGCCCAGAGCGAACTCGGCGACGACGGTGTTCGATTCAGCCGTGAATCGCGGGCTCGAGAGACGGGCTGGAGCAACGCGTTTCAAGAATAGAGCCACGCGGGCCAGCGGTCGACAACCGGACCCTGCTTGCGTCCGACAGCGTAGATGCCATCGCCTCGCAACTCGGTGTCGAGCCAGTAATGCGCCAGGAGATGCGTAACCCAAAGCTGTTCGGGATGCGGGTCGTCGCGGAACGGACCGGTATCGAGCAGCGTGACTTCGAAGCCGCTGCCCGTGAAAAGCTGGCGGATCTCGCGCGGCGTGTATTCGCGGTTGTGGCGCGCGTCGGTTTCGCCGTCCGCGGCGGGCCTGATGTATGAGGTGAAGAAACCGGGATGGAAACCTTGGAGCACGGCAGAGAGGGCGCGCAGTGACGAAATGTTCGGGGTGGTGAGCACCAGATGTCCTCCCGGCTTCAAGATGCGATTGATCTCTGACATGAGATGCATGGGATCGGAGAAGAGGTGCTCGATCAGCTCGCCACAGAGCACGGTGTTGAAGGATTCTTCCTCATAAGGATAGACGTCTTTCTCGGCATCGAAATGGTCGATGTCGCAAGCGAAGACTTCGCCCGATTCGGACACGGCCTGACGGTGATCGAGGCGGCCTAGTTTGCCGAAGTAGCAGCCGCGCACCGTGCCGTAGCCCAGCTTGGCGTGGAGCGCGGGAGTTATCTGAAGATAGGCGCCCATTTCGAGAATGGAATCGTCCGGGCCACCCGGCGGTGTGATGGCGAGCGTGCGGGCGAGGCGCGTTTCGTGCAGCGCGACATAGCCGCGCGAGCCGGAATCCGTCGCCCAGGAACGGATATATTCGAGCGGCACGGGCTCGGACGAGCGCGGCGCTTCCACGGGCGGCGGCGCGGCGGGTGCAACAGCATCTGGCGCTTTGCCCGCGACACTCGCGAGAAATACCCGATATTTTTCGGCGACTAAATCCCAGCCGCAGTTCGCTGCGACCCAGTCCTTGGCCCGCTGGCCCATTTCGTGCGCGAGTTCGGGACGGGTCACCAGCAAACTGAGATATTCGAAAAGGAACTCTTCTTCGCCCGCGCCGACCGGCACTTTGAGGCAGATCTCATCGGGAAATTCGCGGAAGGAGCCGACATCGGAAACCAGAACGGCCTTGCCCAGGCCGAAGGAGCGCAGTAAACTGCCAGAGCTCTCGCCGACGGTTGGCCAACGCAGATTCAGCACGATGTCGCAAGCGGCGATGAATTCCACGAACTCTTCAATCGGAGTAAAGCCGAGGACGCGAACGTGAACGTCGAGCCCGAGCGTGTGGATGAGCGAGTGGACCGGAAACTCGGGATGCGGGTCACCGACCAGAATCATGCGCGCTTCGGGTTGCATTTTGATCAACCGCCGAAAAGCGCGCAGCGATTCGGCGATGCGCTTATAGGGTTTCAGAAATCCGAATGCGCCAATGAGGGGCGTGTCGGCGTCGAGCCCGAGACGGTCGCGGGCGGCCATGCGGCTGGCTTGCGGAATCCACGCGCCGTGAGGAATCAGTGCGATGGGGCCGGTGTACCCGGTGCGCCGCATTTCATTCACCATGAACTGGCTGTGGACCACAAGGCCTCGCGCCGTTTCGAGAATGCGGCGCGTCATGGCGATGCCGTCGTAATCGGGACCGACTTCGAGGGCGCGGACGCGGCGCGCAAATGGCATGGCGGCGGGTCCGGCGTTGTACTCGACTTCGGCCAGATAGGCGTCCCAATCGCCTCGCTTGATGGTGATATCGGCGATGAGGTGGTGCAAATTCGATTCGTGCATTACGACAACGCCGGGCCAGCGTAGCGCGGATTCATAAACGAAATCGTGACAATCGTTGTTGCCGATCTGGTAGAGCGAGACGTCGAATGCCGCGGGATCGAAGCGTTCCGGCGCGGCGGAGAAAACTTCAAGCCGCATGCGAGCGCCGAGTTCGCTCGCGAGGGCTTGGGAGTAATCGGCAATGCCGCTGCGCGACGGCGGCATGGGCGAGAAGAACGCGACTTTCAACTTTGCGGGCAGGGCGGCGGGGGCGCTCAGCGCACCAACTCCATCGAGAACGTTCCGAGGGTGAGGGGTACTTTGACAAGAAGGGGAGTTCGGGCGGGGTCGCGTGCGAAAAAGACTTCGAAGTGGACCGGTGAGGCGCCGGGATTCTTCACCGAAGTGATGGTGCCGGTGAGGCGATCTGCCGGCGCGGTGCTGTTGCCGATCGTGATATTCGGCGCACCCGCATAATCGAGCCGCGCCTGATAAGCGGAGCCGAACAGGATGGTTTGAGAAGACGGCACTCGTCCCTGCCCCAGCTCCCGCCGCGTATAGAAAAGAAATGTGAGAGCGTCGCGCACGCAACCCGGGACCGGAATATTGCTTTCTCCACCGCCGACGGTCTCGCGAGTCGCGGTGCCATTTTTCACCGTGGTGTTCTCGTCGGACTTCTTGCTGCCATGCGAGGAAGTGCGAGTGAAGGCACTGCTGCAAAGGTCCGTCGAGGCGGCGGCGCGGTAAAGATCGCGAATCGCGAAACCAGGAACGGCAGCGTCCAGCGTGAACTCAAAACTCCAGGCTGTGCCGCTGGCGTGGGCGGCGGTGAGGTGGGCCTCGCCGAGCCCGAGTCCGGTGGGCCAGTTGATGGAATAATTCAGCGTTTCGCTGGCGAACGGAAATCCGGTGAGCGTGGCGCCATGAGCCGCATGAGGCGCGACACCGACCAAAAAGGCGAGAAGAATTTTAGGAAACATCATGTCCGGAAATCATCGGTAACTTGGGGCGGACTTCACGCCCACTCCCATCGGGCGGTTCTGCTGGGCGACCTCGCGATAAATACCAAGAGTCATCTGAGCCGTTTTTTGCCAGCTAAAGTGGGTAGCGCGCTGCAGGCCGAGGCGCTCCATACGAGCGCGCAATTCGTTATCGAGCAGCACGTCGGCCATGGCGCGCGTGATCTCGGAAGTGCGATAAGGATCGAACAGGAGGCCAGCGCCGTCGGCAACTTCCGGCATCGACGAGGTATTGGCGCAGACCACGGCGCGCCCACACGCCATAGCTTCGAGGATGGGGATCCCGAATCCTTCGTAGTAGGAAGGAAACACGAAGCAGTCGCAGCCGTTATAAAGTTGCAAGAGATCGTCATCGGTGACGAATCCAGTGAAGTGAATGCGGTCGGCGACGCCTGAATGACGCGCGGCTTCGCGAACGCGCGCACCGAACCATGTGTCTTTGCCGGCGAACACCAGATGATGCTTTAGCTTTGGATTCTCTTTCACCAAGGCGGCATAGGCGGCGATGAGGCCGATGTGATTCTTGCGCGGCTGAAGGTCACCGACGGAGAGCAAATAGGGCGGCGTGATTTTGAAGCGCTCGCGGACTTGAAACTGTGCCGCCGCTCGGTTGAGAACGCGGAAGATTGGGTTCGCAGCGTCGGGTACAACACGGACCTTGGCTGGATCCAGATTGTAAGCGCGCAAGATCGAGTCGCGCGAAAACTCGGTGCCGGTCAGGACCAGGGCTGCTGAGCGCACGGTGCGAGCCACGGACCATCGGAGCTGAACGCGTCGGCCGCGCTTGAAATATTCGGGGTGCTCGAGAAAGCTGACATCGTGAACGCTGGCGATCACCGGAACTGGGCAGAACATCGGCGCAGTGTACTGCACATGCAGCAGCGCCGGACGGTCTTGCCGCAGCTTGCGGGGCAGATCAAAGCCAAGCCGGATGAACGGATTGCCGGAGATCTGGCGCACTGGAAAACGCCCAGGCACGGCCAGTTCGGCCTCAGGGCTCGATACGTAGGTCAGAAATTCGGATTCGGTATCGATTCCGGCGAAGCCGTGAAGCAGGCTTCTCACGTAAACTTCATTGCCGGTGAGGTGGCGGCCTATGGCGTGAGCGTCGACAGCGAATCGCATTCAGACTCTTTCAGTATAGATGTCTCTAGGCTGTTGCTGTGAATGGACTTTTGTAAGAAAACGTAGTCTTTTCGTACGCAAAATTTACAATCGGGAGGGCAGGAGAGCGCGGCCGAGGCATGCCCATGCCGCTGTCCAGGTGTGGCGGGCTTCATACTCTCGGCGGCCCTCCGTACCGATTCTGGAACGCAACGTTGAGTCTTCCAGCAGACGCGCAATCTGACTAGCGAAGGCCCCAGCGTCGTCGGCCAGGAGCAGATTGCGGTCATGCACGGCCGCAAGTCCTTCGGCGCCGATTGAGGTGGCAACAATCGGCCTCGCGGCCGCCCAGGCTTCGATAATTTTCACGCGCGTCCCGCTGCCGGCGAGAAGAGGCGCGATGATGACTTCCGATACGGCTAGTTCGGAAATGGCGTCGTCAACGGGGCCGGTGAGTTCAATGCGCGGATCGCCGTGGACTATATTCGCGACCGCGGCGGGATTTTTCCCGATCAAGCGCCATCGGAGATTCGGGAACCTCGCACGAAGCAGCGGCCAGACGGATTCGTGAAAGAACCGGACAGCGGATTGATTCGGGTGGTACTGAAGATTTCCAGAGAAGGCGAGGCTGTGGGTGGGCTCGATGTTGGGAAGTGGCACCCGAGGAATTGCGTTAGGGTAGACGGTGATGCCGCTTGCCGGCGCGATGGCGAGAATGCGCGCGGCGTCGGCGCCGGAGGTGGCGAGAATGCGCGAGTATTGCGGCAGCCAGATGCGTTCCAGTCGCAGAGCGGCGGGGCCGAAACGGCGATGACCGGTCGCATCGATCCACGGCTCGGTCGCCGCGCAGGATGCATGCAAAACGGACTCAATATTGTGCAGATTGAGGACGAGGCGATCGCAAATTTTGTTGAGGACATCGGCATACGGGGCGCACCAGAAGTGCTCGACCACGCCGAGCTGGTAGCGGGTGTCGCGCAATTGGCGGGCGAGCAGAGTTTCGAATCCGCTGAAGCGATCGACCAGCGGAGGCACGCCGCGCAGCATGCGAAGACCGTTGCGCGTTACGCGAGAGGCGAGATCGTGGCGATGTTGAGGCAGGTCGAGCGTGCGAGTAGAACGAACTAGTCCGTAAGGAAGTGCGGCGGCGGGGTCAGGCGCGCCAGGCTGGCGGAAGAGAATCAGATCGACGTCATAGTGCTGAGCGAGATAGTTCAGCAGTGACGCCGTGCGTAGCGGACCGCCGCCGTGCAGAGGGTACGGTGGCTCGGGCGAGAGCATCAGTACTGCAGGCTTATCCATACCGGGCAACCGCGGCGATGTAGACCTCGCGAGTTTGGCACGCGGTTCGGCTCCAGGAAAACGTGTTGGCCCGAGCGAGCGACTGTTCGCGGCGGCTTGCGGCGTGGGCCGGATCATCCAAAATGCCGCGCATCGCCTGGACGATCTCACGGGTAGATTCGGCGTAGATACCGGCTTCGGCGGCAACTTCCGCAATGGCGGGATCGCGCGAGACAATCACGCACGCGCCGCATTGCATGGCTTCGAGGACGGGAAGACCGAAGCCTTCGTAGTGGGAAGGATAGACTAACGCGAGCGCGCCGGAATAGAGCGCGGGCAGGTCGGCTTCGGGCACTTCGCCGAGCACGCGCAGGCCCGCCTCAGCGGGAAGTTCGGGGAAGTCGGAGCGGCGGCGGCCGGCGAGGACGAGATCGACAGGCGCGTGCCGGCGAATCTCGCGCCAGGCATCAAGAAGCACGGGTATATTCTTGCGAGGTTCGAGCGTGCCGACATATAGAAAATAATTCTGCTGCGCGGCAGCGGAGGTTGGGAGAAAGTGGGCAGAAGCGGCAAGCGGCACTGCGACAATCCGCCCGGGTGAAAGCCGAAACTTTTCGATCGCCTCCTTCCTGATGGCCTCGCTGGGCGTGATGATCATGGTGGCCGCGCCAAGCCCGATCAAGTACGGAGTGCGCGTGCGCACCCGTTGCGCGCTGGAGTGCCATTCGGCGTTCCGCCACGGAGAAAGGTCGTGCAGCGTCATCACGACCGGCTGTTGCGGCGGGTAGGGAACCTCGAAATTGGTTCCGTGAAAAACGTCGACCCTGAGTCGCGCGTTTTCACGATTTGCGCCCCAGAGCCACCAGCGGCGATTCAGCGCTGTTGGAGGCTTGGAACCCGAGCGCAAATTGCTGGGCGCGCCGGGCAGCACGGCGAAACTCTGGTCGGAGATCAAAGTGTACTCATCATCCGGAAATTCGCGAGCCAAGGCCACGCTCAACTCTGCCGTGTACCGCGCCAGACCTCCGCTCGATAACGTCAGCGGGGTTGCGTCCAGGGCAACTCGCATGTTCTAGCGCGCGAGATTCCGGCGCGCGCGAGCGATCCACTTTGGGTTGTCACGATACCACTCGACCGTCGCGGCTAGACCGCTCTCGAAGTCGATTTCAGGTTTCCAGCCGGTTTCGCGCATCAGCTTGGCGCTCGACAGCGCGTAGCGGCGGTCGTGACCCGGACGGTCTTGCACGCCGCGGATGAGCGAGGCGGGCCGGCCAGTCGCGGCCAGAATTTTGTGTACCACTTCCAGGTTCGGCAGTGAACGATTGCCGCCGATGTTGTATATCTCGCCGGCACGGCCATTCTGCAACACCGTAAAGATGGCGCGGCAGTGGTCGTCAACATGGAGCCAGTCACGAATCTGCATGCCGTCGCCATACACCGGAAGCGGCCGGTCATTCAGGGCTTCGAGGATCATCAGCGGGATCAGTTTCTCGGGGTACTGGCACGGCCCATAGTTATTGGAGGCGCGCGTGGTAGTTACCGGGACGTTGTAAGTCTTCCAGTAAGACCGGGCGAGAAGGTCGGAGCCGGCCTTGGAAGCCGAGTACGGGCTATTGGGCTCGAGCGAAAACGATTCATCGGCTTCGAGAGGCGGCTCCACGCTGCCGTAGACCTCGTCCGTCGAAACATGCAGAAACCGGCTTACAGGATGCGCCCGGACTGCTTCCAGCAGCGTGAACGTGCCGCGCAGGTTGGTCTCGAACGCGGGTGACGGCGATTTGATGCTGCGATCGACATGACTCTCGGCGGCGAAGTGTACAACCGCATCGGGCCTCTCGACAGCGAGTAATTCGCGGACTAACAGCGCCTCGCAGATATCACCCTGGACAAAGGAATACCGCGGATTCCCGACGACTTCAGTTAGATTATCCAGATTCCCCGCGTAAGTGAGCTTGTCGAGATTGAGGATTTCAAAGCCGTCGCGGATCCCCATGCGAATAAAAGCGGATCCGATGAAGCCGGCGCCTCCCGTTACCAGGAGTTTCATTTGTGCTGCAGTTCCCAGTCGTAGGAGAGCTTTTCGTCGTCGTAAGGAATGCGGCCTTCGTCACTCGGGTTGTAAAACCGGTCCGTAAGATAAACCAGCATGGCGGGTTCGGTTCCGAGTACCTTGTAGCCGTGCGCCACACCGGGGGGAATCAGAATCTGCCAGGGCCGCAGCGCGCCGACGTAGAGCGTATTGCGCACGCCGAAGGTCGGTGAGTCTTCACGAAGATCGACAAGAGCTACCTGAAACATGCCCATCGCAGGAGTCCAGAGATCGGTCTGCTCCCCGTGAATGTGGAACGCTTTGATGGTGCCCGGATAGTTCAGCGCCGCGGAGACTTGGGTCGAGTATGTCGGGAAATCGAAGGCCAACGATTGCGTGAGCCGCGCGACTTCGAGAAAGTATCCTCGATCGTCGGGCCAGAGAGCGAACGGCTGGATGCGAACTTCGTGAATCAGCTTTGTCGAATCGGGACTAAGGATCACGTCCCCAATACCGCGCGCGCAGACGGGCCGGACGATTTCAGCGGTGGCTGCGCCCGCCATCAGAGAACAGTCTCCGCAAGCTGTTGCTCCAGAACTCTTGCTTGCTGCCGGCGCGTGTGAGCTACCAGATTGGCGGCGCGCAATAGCGATTCGAAAGTTCCGGCATCGGTCCACCAGCCATCGAGAAAGGAAAAGCTCATGGCGCCTTCGCGAATATAGGCGTTGTTCACATCGGTTATTTCGAGCTCGCCGCGCTTAGAAGGAACCAGCGACCGGATCTTGTCGAACACGGTCTCGTCATACATATAGATGCCAGTCACTGCGTAGTTCGACTTCGGCTTGCGCGGCTTCTCCTCGATGTTCACGATGCGATTGTTAAGCATTTCGGCCACGCCGAAGCGCTCGGCATCTTCCACTTCCTTCAACAGAATCTTGGCGCCGCGCGGCTGGCTTCGGAACTCATCGGCGGCAGCGCGGACATTGCCTTCGATCAGGTTATCGCCCAAGACTACGCAGATCTTCTGGCCGTCGGCAAAGTGTTCGGCAAGAGCCAGCGCATCGGCAATGCCGCCTTCGCCTTCCTGATAGGTGTAATCGATGTGCTTAAGGCCGAAGTTCTTGCCGTTAGCGAGCAGGCGCAAGAAATCGCCCGAATTCTTGCCGCCCGTAACCAGCATGATGTCTTGAATTCCCGCATCCACCAGCGTCTGGATAGGGTAATAAATCATCGGCTGGTCATAAATGGGAAGCAGGTGCTTGTTCGTGATCTTAGTGAGCGGGAACAACCGGCTGCCGGCGCCGCCCGCGAGTACGATACCCTTCATGACCTCATGCCCCTGTTAGAATACCCAAGTCAAATGAAGCAATACAACTGGACGGACGTACCGGGCGAGCAGCTCAACGCGCGCATGCACCGGCAAATGATTCACGGCGAGACGATGACCATCGCGCGATTGAGGATGAGCAAGGGCGCGGTCGTTCCGATGCATCACCACACCAACGAGCAGATCACGATGCTGGAATCGGGCAAATTGCGTTTCGAGATTGCCGGCGAGGAGACAATCCTCAACGGAGGTGAAGCCCTGACCATTCCGCCTTCCGCGCTGCACATGGTGGAGGCTCTGGAAGATTCGGTGGCGGTGGATGTGTTCTCGCCGGTGCGCGAAGACTGGATACGCGGCGACGACGCCTATCTGCGCGAAAAATAGTCTTGAGCTCACTTGGCGTCTCGCCAGTTAGGCCCGATCCCCACGTCGGCAACCAGCGGCACGCGAAGCGCGTAGACTTGCTCCATCTCGTGCTTCACCATGCGGGCAACCTCGCCGGCATGCTCGGGCGAAGCTTCCAGCACCAGCTCATCGTGAACCTGTAGGAGCATGGCGGCTTCGAAGGGCCGCAGTTTTTCATCGATGCGAATCATAGCGAGCTTGATGAGATCGGCGGCGGTGCCTTGCAGCGGAGAATTGACCGCAGTCCTCTCGGCGAAGCCGCGGGCATTCGGATTTCGGCTGTTCATGTCCGGAATGGGGCGTTCGCGCCCCAGCAGAGTGCGCGTGACGCCGGTGCCGCGAACGTGTTCGATGGTGGCGTCGATGAAGCGGCGCACCCCGGAATAGCGCTCAAAGTAGCTCTTGATGTAAGTCTCAGCTTCTTTCCGCGAGATTCCCAGTTGCGAGGCGAGACCGAAGGAGCTGATGCCGTACACGATGCCGAAGTTGACGGCTTTGGCGTTGTTGCGCGCCTCACGAGTGACCAGCATGGGAGGCACGCCCATCACTTCGGCAGCGGTCCGGGTATGAATGTCTTCGCCGCTACGGAAGGCTTCGACCAAAACGGGGTCTTCGGAGAGATGAGCCAGGAGCCGCAGCTCGATTTGGGAGTAATCGGCGACCAGCAGCTTCCAGCCGTCGCGCGGGACAAACGCGGCGCGGATCTCGCGTCCAAGGGCAGTTTTGATCGGAATGTTTTGAAGATTCGGGTTGGACGAAGAGAGGCGCCCGGTGGCCGCGCCGGCCTGGTTGAAGCTGGTGTGGATGCGCCCCGTAGCCGAATCGATGAGCAACGGGAGCGCGTCGACATACGTGCCTTTCAGCTTGGTGAGCCCGCGATATTCGAGCACCTTTCGGACGATTTCGTAATCGGCGGCGAGCTCTTCGAGAACATCGGCAGCCGTGGAGACCGTCTTGCCTTTGCCGTAGCGCATGGGCGCTGGCAGCTTCAAATCTTGGAACAGAACGCGGCCTAGCTGCTGCGGAGAGCCGATGTTGAACTCGCGGCCGGCGAGCTGGTGAATTTCCCCCGTGAGCCGAGTGATCTCGGTCTCCATCAGACCGGAGAGGCGCGCGAGCTCCTCTGTATCCACGCGGATGCCGGCATGCTCCATCGTCGCCAGCACCTGGGCTAGCGGAAGCTCCATGGTTTCGTAGAGCGAACGCAGCTCGCGCCGGTCGATTTCGGGATTCAGCTTTTCATGGAGCTCGATCAGATGCAGCGCATGTTCGGCTGGGCCCTCGCCCATCTTGAGTTCAAGACGCCGGTGCACAAGTTGTTCGAGCGAGTTGCCCGCCGGGTCGGCGTCGAGCAGGAACGCGTAGAGCGAAGGATCGTGAACGAAGCCGCGCGGCGTCATGCCCGCCTTCATAAAGCCCAGCAATGACGACTTGATGTCGGCGGCGATCTTGGGCCGGGCGGCGTCCTCAATCAACGGCTTCAGCGCCGGGAACAGGTTGCGCGAAACGGTGAACGCTTCGCCGGCTTTCCACGCCAGTCCCGCCTCCGTTTCGCCGATGACGAGCGCGACCGGCGTACCTTCCGGAATGCCGGCTAAGAAATTGGCAACGGCTTCTTCGGAAGCGAGCGCCGAAATCTCTCGCGCGCGCGTATCTTCGGCCGGCCCAAGCTCTCGCAAATGGCTATAGAATTCCAGTTCCTTATAAATTTGCCGCAGCGCGGCAATATCCGGCTGTTGCACTTCAAGATCGGAAAACTTGAACTCGATCGGAACGTTGGTTTCGATGGTCGCCAGCCTCTTACTCATCAGGATGCGCTCGCGATTGTTCTGCAGACTTTCGCGATACGTTCTTTTCTCGACCTCAGAGGCGCGGTCGAGCGCCGCCTCGACGGATCCGAAGCGTTCGATGAGGTCTTTCGCGCCCTTATCGCCTATACCCGGCGCGCCGGGAATGTTATCGACCGCATCGCCCTTCAGCGCGAGAAGATCGGCAACCTGCGACGGCAGGACGCCCATGAACTCTTTCACCTTCGGTTCGTCATACCAGGTATCGTCTTTGGCGGGATTCAGCATGGCCACGCGATCATTGACGAGTTGCAGCATATCCTTATCACTCGAAACAATCACAACTTCATAACCGGCTTCGCGCGCACGGCAAGACAGGGTGCCAATCACGTCGTCGGCTTCAAAACCTGGGAACTCCAAAATCGGGATGCGCAGCGCTTCCAGAAGTTTGCGGATGTAGCGGATCTGTTCGGGCAAATCGGGCGGCATCTCACTGCGGTTGGCCTTGTATTGAGCAAACTCCTGCTCGCGCAGGGTGGGTCCGGCGCTTTCGAAAACGGCGGCCATGTGGCGAGGATCGAAGGTGTTGTAAAGCTTGCGGAGCATGTTGCTGAAGATGAAGACCGCTTCGGTGCCGAGACCGGCAGTGGTGCGCATGGGCGCAACGCTGGCACGAGCGCGGGCGTGGTAGGCCCGGAAGATGAAACCGTACGAATCAATGAGGAAAAGGCGCGGAGAGAGCACTCCGCCCATAATACCCCCGCGATACCCCCGCAGCTCATTTCGATACAGATTGGGTTGCAAAGTGTTGCATTCTGACCACAGCCATCAGAAACGGTGCATTTGAAATGAACTATTTACAGGCGGGCTTTGGATTGCATTATAATCGCTGGTTCTATGAAGGCACGCCGGAAATCAATGGGAGCTGCGATTGCGATTTGAGACCACGGTGCAGCGCGAAGTCGGCACGACCGGCATCGGGTTGCACAGCGGCGTTCCAGTCACCATTCGCGTGAAGCCGGCGCCGGTTTCCACGGGCTTGGTGTTCCTGCGGTCGGATCTCGACAATTTCCCCATCCCGGCAAGCTGGCGGCACGTGGCGCGCGTGAGCTACGCGACCAGCCTGATGCGCCAGGGCGTTCTGATTTCGACTACCGAACATCTGTTGAGCACGTTCTACAGTTTGGGAATCGACAATGCTTTCATTGAAATCGATAACCTGGAGGTTCCCATTCTGGATGGGAGCGGCTGGCCGTTCGTCGAGCTGATTCGGGAGGCCGGAATCCGTTACTATCGGCGCAAACGCCGCTATCTAAGGATCACTCGGCCGGTTTCGATTGAAGATCGCGGTAAGCGGATCACGATTCTGCCCGCGGATAGCTTCCGCCTGACCTGCGATGTGCGTTTCGATCATCCCATGGTAGGGAATCAGGCGCTCGAAATGGAAGTGACTCCGGAGCGCTACACCGAGCAACTTGCCGCGGCGCGCACTTTTGGATTCGAATATGAGCTGGACCAGATGCGCGATATGGGCTTGATCCGGGGCGCAACGCTGGACAATGCCATCTGCTTCACGCGCGATGGCGTGCTGAATCCGGGCGGCCTGCGCTTCGCCGACGAATGCTGCCGTCATAAGGCGCTGGACCTCATTGGCGATCTTGCACTGATCGGGAAACCGCTGTTGGGGCACGTGATCGCGGAGCGAGCCGGTCACGCGATGCACGCGGCGCTGGTGGCGCGCATCATGTCAGACGCTTCGCTCTATGAGATCCTCACCTTCGATCAACTGGCCTCGCGCGTAACGCACGCGTTGATTTCCTAACCCCGCATGGCGGCTAAAAAGAAAAAATTCGAGGCCAAAAAAGAAGTCCGAAAACTCGCTCGCGAGCGCGTAGGCACGGTTCCGGCGTCGCAGGTGATCGTGCCCAAATCGTCACGAAAACCTAAACATAAGAAGGCGATCGAGGAGGAAGGTTAGCAAAAGAAAACCCCGCAGCATTTGGCCTACGGGGTTCTCAAACTTGCCAGCAACAGCTAACGGCTATTTCGCTTTTTTCGGCGGAACGATGGCGTCCTTGGCAGCTTTCGCCACGCGGAACTTCACCACCTTCTTGGCCGGAATCTTAATCGTCTCGCCGGTCGCCGGGTTCCGCCCCATGCGCGCTTTCCGTTCCACGCGCACCAGGCGCCCGAGTCCGGGCATCACAAAAACACCGTTCTTCTTAACTTCAGCCACCGCCATGCTGGCGAGACTGTCCAAAAAAAGACGGGCAGTCTTGTTCGGTACCTCGCACGCCTCGGCGAGCGATCTCATAAGCTGCGTCTGTGTCATCCGTATAGCGGCCATCAAGCCTCCTGATTCTTTCTCATAAATTTTCCAACCCCCGCACACATCACGCCGGAGCGCGCCCCGTGAGCATGTCCGTGTTCCCAAATCGTTACAATGATACGGAACGCGCCGAAGGATGTAAAGAGAAAACCATCAAAAAAAGCCTGATTTTGCGGTGTTTTGCGAGATTAACGGACGTTCACCTCTCCATCCCGACAAGAAGGTTGTCGGCTGGGGCGCGATTGGGAGCAACGGGCGGCGCGTACTCCACAAACTTCAGTTTGAGCACGCCGCGAAGCTCGGAGTCCAGTTTGATCCGAACGTCTGGATGCTGTTTCAGAAATTGCCGGGCGTTCTCGCGGCCTTGTCCGATACGTTCGCCGTGGTAACTAAACCAGGAGCCGCTCTTCTCGACCACATTCTGCAAAACTCCAGTGTCAAGAAGATCGCCTTCTTTGGAGGTGCCTTCGCCGTAGAGGATATCGAATTCGGCTTCTTTGAACGGCGACGCGACCTTGTTCTTCACGATTTTGACCCGAGTACGGTTTCCGATAATGTTTTCGCCATCCTTGATTGGGCCGGTCCGGCGGATCTCGGCGCGAACGGAACAGTAAAACTTGAGGGCGCGCCCGCCAGTCGTCGTCTCGGGGTTGCCGAACATCACGCCGATTTTCTCGCGGATCTGATTGATGAAGATCAGGCAGGTATTAGTCTTCGAAACACTTCCCGTCAGCTTGCGCAAGGCTTGCGACATCAAACGCGCATGCAAGCCCATGTGGCTATCGCCCATTTCCCCTTCGAGCTCGGCTTTGGGCACAAGGGCCGCCACCGAGTCGATCACAATGACGTCGATGGCTCCGGAAGCGGTAAGCGCCGCGGCAATTTCGAGCGCCTGTTCGCCGGTATCGGGCTGCGAAATTAGCAGATTTTCAATATCGACCCCGAGCTTGCGAGCGTACTGAGGATCGAGAGCATGCTCCGCATCAATGAACGCGGCAGTGCCGCCGGCACGCTGCGCTTCAGCGATGACTTGCAGCGTAATGGTTGTTTTGCCCGACGATTCGGGGCCATAGATTTCGATCACGCGCCCGCGCGGGAACCCGCCGACTCCTAGCGCCGCGTCGATCGAGATTGAACCGGATGAGATCACCTCGATCGGCTCGACGGTCGTCGAGCCCAAACGCATGACCGAGCCTTTGCCGAACTGCTTATCCAGTTGAACCAGCGCCAGATCGATGGCCTTGCGCTTCTCCCGTTCATCCATTGGTCACTCTCCCTGAAAGAGGACAAGTGGGCGAGGATGGCGATTTGTCTCCGCAAATAGGTCGAAACCCGAAACACGCCGGAACGTCGAGGCGACTTAATAAGTTATCGCGGGCGCGATGCTGCGGCCGGGGGGGCGGCTTTCGGCATCGGTATAGGTTCGATCGGCTGACCATTGACCGGCTCGGTTTTGATCAGGCCTAGTTGCTTGCGCAGCTCTGTATCGATGGTCTGGCGGATGTCCGGGTTGTCCTTCAGGAACTGGCGTGAATTCTCCCGGCCCTGACCAATGCGGTCGCCGCGGAAACTGAACCACGAGCCGCTCTTTTCGACCAGGTTACTCGCTACACCGAGATCCAGCAGATCGCCTTCTTTGGAAATTCCCTCGCCGTAGATGATGTCGAATTCAGCCTCGCGGAAGGGCGCTGCGAGTTTGTTCTTGACTACCTTTACCTTAGTGCGATTGCCGACGATCACATCGCCATCTTTGATGGCGGCGATGCGGCGGATATCCAGGCGCACTGAAGAATAGAACTTCAGCGCGCGCCCGCCGGTGGTGGTTTCCGGGTTGCCGAACATCACGCCTATCTTCTCGCGAATCTGATTGATGAAGATAAGGCAGGTCTTCGATTTCGAAACGACGCCGGTGAGCTTGCGGAGCGCCTGAGACATCAAACGCGCCTGCAGGCCCATGTGACTGTCACCCATTTCGCCGTCGAGTTCGGCTTTCGGGACAAGCGCGGCGACCGAATCCACCACCAGCACGTCAATGGAGCCGGAAGCGATCAGCGCGCCGGTGATTTCGAGTGCCTGTTCACCGTAGTCGGGCTGCGAGACGAGCAGATTGTCGACGTCAACCCCGAGCTTGCGAGCATAAATAGGATCGAGCGCGTGTTCCACGTCGATGAACGCGGCCATGCCACCCTTTTTCTGCGCTTCGGCGATCACCTGTAGCGCGATGGTTGTCTTTCCCGAAGACTCCGGGCCGTAGATTTCGTTGATTCTGCCTCGCGGGAAGCCGCCAGTGCCGAGCGCCGCATCCAGCGCAATCGATCCGGTTGAGATTACGGCCACGGGGACGACGGCGTCCTTCGATCCAAGCCGCAGAATTGACCCCTTGCCGAACTGTTTCTCGATCTGTGCTAGCGTCTGTTCGAGCGCTCGCGCGCGTTCTTTTTCGTCCATGATGGATACTCCTCAGCGGTTCGGGGGAAATAAAAGTATAGCATCGGGCCGGTTATAATGTTCGCCTTTTCTTCACCAAGTTAATTTTCCTCTTGACTTCTATTGCAAATTGCCATATTGTAATTACGGATTGCAATATGAAGCTCGGCAAAAAACTCCGGTACCTGCGCGAAGTCGAAGGGACGTTGCGCGGGCTGGATCGCGAAATGACCCAGCAGGAGGTTGTCGACTCAGTCCGCAAGGAGTCCGGCAAGACGATTTCGCAGGGGTACCTATCGCAGATAGAAAGCGGTGCGCGTCCCCACCTCACCAACCCCACGCGAATGCTGCTGGCGCGATTCTTCAAAGTGCATCCGGGATATCTGGTGGACGATCCCGAGGGCTTTCAAACCGAGCTGCTGTCGGATTTGGGTGCGCTCGAAGACAAGCTGGATCTGTGGCTCATCTCTGGCGCCGAGCGTTTTCGGAGCGACCCGGACATGAGTTGCGCGCTCCTTACCGTTGCCAAGCATGATGATTCGCGGCGGTGTCTGCTGCTGCTAGGCGCGATTTTGGCCAATCCCGGTCTAGCTGAGCGACTGCTCGAAGTTTTGAAACCGAATGGGAGTTCACTGTCATGAACTGGATCGATCTGTACCTTGCATGCTTCATTGCTGGAATATCGATAAGCGCGATTTCGCTGCTCGCCGGCGGACTCCACTTGCCGCACGTTCACTTACACCTGCACCAACTGCATGCCGCGCATGGCCCCCATGGCACGGCAAAGGGATCGTCATCGCCTTTCAACTTGGCGACGCTCGCCGCGTTCTTAGCATGGTTCGGCGCAGCGGGATATCTGCTGACGCGGTATTCGGCTTGGTGGTTTGTGTGGGCGCTGCTCGCGGCGATCGTCGCGGGCGTTGCCGGTGGATCGATCGTTTTCTGGTTCCTTGCCCGATTCCTGCTGGCGCGCGAGAAGCCGCTAGACCCGGCAGATTACGAGATGGTCGGGGTGCTTGGCCGCATCACCAGCCCGGTGCGGGACAACGGAACGGGCGAAATGATTTTTTCGCAGGAAGGGCGGCGGCGCGGGGTGGCCGTGCGCTGCGATGGCGGCGGAGCGATTCCGAAAGACGCCGAAGTTGTGGTGACGCGCTACGAGCGCGGCATCGCGTATGTGAAGCAGTGGGACCAGTTAACGGGCCTGTAGGCCAGGAGAAAGCGTTTATGAATATCGTCGTGATTGTCGCACTCGCGGTACTGTGCATTTTGATTTTGATCGGAATGATCGCGCGGCTGTTTCGCAAGGCCGGGCCGCACGAAGCGATCATCGTTTACGGATTTCGCGGAACGCGCGTCATCAAGGGACGCGGCACGGTGATCTTCCCGATGATCGAAACCGCGCGCGGCCTTTCGCTCGAATTGATGTCGTTCGACGTGGCGCCGCAGCAGGATTTGTATACCCGCCAGGGCGTCGCGGTGACGGTGGAAGCCGTCGCGCAGATCAAGGTTAAGTCGGATCCGGAATCGATTATCACTGCGGCCGAGCAGTTTCTGACCAAGAGCGACGTCGATCGCGAAGGTCTGATCCGGCTGGTCATGGAAGGGCACCTGCGCGGCATTATCGGGCAATTGACGGTCGAGCAGATCGTCAAAGAGCCCGAGATGGTCGGCGACCGGATGCGCTCGACGTGCGCCGACGACATGAACAAGATGGGCCTCGAAGTGATCTCGTTCACCATCAAAGAAGTTCGCGATAAGAACGACTACATTACCAATATGGGCCGTCCGGACGTGGCGCGGATCAAGCGTGACGCCGAGATTGCGACGGCCGACGCGGAGCGCGACACAGCCATCAAACGCGCCGAATCGCAACGCGCGGCTGCTGTGGCGAAGGCGCAGGCGGATCAGGAGCGCGTGCTGGCCGAGACGCTGTCGTTGACCAAGCAGGCCGAGTCGCAACGGGATTTGGAGATCAAGAAAGCGGAATATCTCGAGACCGTCAATCGTCAGAAAGCGCAGGCGGACAAGGCATACGAGATCCAGGCCAACGTGATGCAGCAGCAGGTGGTGGCCGAGGCCGTGAAGATCCACCAGGTGGAAAAAGAGCACGAGATCAAGGTGCAGGAAGCGGAGATTCTGCGTCGTGAGCGCGAGCTGACCGCGACGGTATTGAAAGCGGCACAGATTGAAGGGCAGCGCATCGAGACCATTGCGAAAGCTGAGAAGATGCGGCTGATTACGGAGGCCGAGGGCCATGCCTCCGCCATTCGCGCGCAAGGCGAAGCGGAAGCCGAAATCACATTCAAGAAGGGCGAAGCCGAAGCTCGCGCCATGAATGTGAAGGCAGAGGCTTATCAGGAATACAACCAGGCGGCGGTGCTCGACAAGCTGATTTCGAACATGCCGGAAGTGGTTCGCGCGTTGGTTGCGCCGCTGGCGAACGTGGACAAGATCACGATCGTGTCTACGGGGAACGGCGACACCGCGGGCATGAGCAAGATTACGGGAGACATCACGAAAATCGCGGCGCAAGTTCCGGCGCTGTTCGAGACGCTATCCGGTATGCAGATGTCGGACCTGTTCGCCAAGATCAAACTGATTGGGGACAAGAGTCCGGCCCCAGGCACGATTGACGGGAAAAAGTAAAAGGAGAACACCATGGCACTCTTAGAACGCGTTACCACACTGCTTCGCGCGAATCTGAACGATCTGGTCGATCGCGCCGAAAATCCGGAAGTGATGCTGAAGCAGGTGATCCTCGATATGGAGAATCAACTGTTGCAAGTGAAGACGCAGGTGGCAATTTCGATTGCGGATCACCATCTGCTGGAACGCAAGCGCGCCGAAAATCACGAAAAGAGTGAGGATTGGATGCGTAAGGCCGACCTCGCGCTGGGCAAGCTGGACGAGCAGCTGGCGCGGACGGCGGTGGAGCGGGCGCTGAGCTCGCGGCAGCTTGCAGAGAGCTTTGCGCAGCAGATTGCCGACCAGAAGGTACAGGTCGAGAATCTGAAGACAGCCCTGCAGCGGCTGGACCAGAAGCTCGTCGAGGCGAAGGCGAAGGCCGAAGTTTTGGGGGCGCAGAGCCGCAGAGCGCGATCGATGGCGAAGGCGTCGCAGGCGGAGATGGCGTCGGCGGGAAGTTTAGAGTCGCCTGCGTTTGCGCGTCTGACCGACAAGGTTCAGCGCGCAGAAGCCGTGTCGGCCGCTGAGGTCGAGCTGCTGCAAGGCAATGTCGATGACCGTTTCGCCGCGCTCGATCGCGAAGAAAAGGTGGATCGCATTTTGGCTGAGCTCAAGTCACGCCGAATTGCTTAATCCACTCGAGCACGGTTTCGTCGAGCCAGAAGCGCGGGGCTTCCCGCGATAGGAAGCCCAAGTGACCGCCGTGGTCAGTGACGATCAGTGTGATGGCCGGATTCAAGTGGAGCGCGGGATGCGTGTAGGTGCTCCACGGGATGAAGGGATCGTCCTTCGCCTCGATGATCAGCGTCGGGACGCTGATGTCGTGCAGGAAATTCTGCGCCGATTGGGTGGCGTAATAATGATCCGCGCCGGTGAATCCGAAGGAAGGCGCGGTGATCTGGTCATCGATCTCGTAGATGCTGCGGGGGCGTTCGAGTTGCTCGCGGGTGTAGCGGCCGGTGGCGAATAAACGCTTGCGCATGCGCTGCAGGAAACGCCGCTCATAGATGCGATTACGAAATTGGCCGAGGCGCTGAGTGCAGACCGCGAGATCGATGGGAGTCGAGATGGCGCACACGCCGCGAATGAGCGCGGCACCCTTTTCGCCGAGTTCTCCAGCGAGCTTCAGCGCGACGTTGCCGCCGAGCGAAAACCCGACGAGGAACGCGGGAGATGACATTTGACGAAGAAATTCGAGCAGATCGCTGGTCAAGCCGGCGTGATACAGCGTCGGGCAGCGATCTTCCGTGCCACCACAGGTTCGCATGTGGAAGCGATGCACGGTGAATTGCTGCGTCAACGCTGCATGGGCGAGAGTTTGAATATAGCCGGCATTGCCTGAACCCTCCAGTCCATGGAGCATCACGATGGCGCCGCGCGCACCGCCGCCGACCGGATGTTGTGTAGTGACGAGCACTTCGACATCCGGTTCGGTCCGATAGAATTTCAAGTCAGCCGGGAACGGCGAAAAATCTAAATTCCGCGGCCAGAAATTCGCCAGAATTGTCAACAGATCTGGATTGCGAACAATCGGAACGAAGGGCCGCAACGCGCTAGTTCACTCCGCCCATCAACCGCTTCATCGGCCGCACGAGCATTGCGAGAACCAAGCCGAGCACAATGCAAAACGCCGCGACAATTCCGAACAGCCAGTTCAGGGGGAACGATTCGTAAAGAGACGCGAGACGCCCGCTAATGTAATTCCCGATTGAATCGGCGAGGAACCAGACGCCCATCATCAGACTGGCGACGCGCGCGGGCGCGAGTTTGGTCATGGCGCTGAGGCCCACCGGGCTGAGACACATTTCACCGATAGTTTGCAGTAGATACGTCATGGTCAGCCACATGGGGCTGACGCCGGTGCGCAAGGCGACGGGAATCAGCAGCGCAAAGCTGAGGCCCGCGAAAAGAAGACCAACGGAAAACTTCGCGGCGCTGGATGGATTGCGCGTGCCGAGCCGAACCCAGAGCCACGCGAACACCGGGGCGAGCATGATCACGAATAATGCGGGCAGCGATTGGAACCATCCGGCGGGGAAGCCGCTGAACCAGTGCCGGTCTGTATTGCGTTCGGCAAACAGGCTGAGGGTGGAACCGGCTTGTTCATATGCTGACCAGAAGAGACAGGCGGCAGCGAACAACACGAAGATTGCGATGAGACGCTTGCGATCGACGGGCGACCAATCGCCCGCGAGCAGCAGCCACGCGAAGAGCGCGACGACGATGGTCGTGAGCAGGACCCCGAAGGCGTTGGACAGCAGTCCGACTGACAAAACGCCCGTGATCGCGAGCGCCGCAATGGTGACGATGATGACGAAGCCGGCAACGACCCCGATCACCAGACTGCGTTTGCGAGACGCTGCGTCCTGAGCGTTGCTTACCGGCGCGGGATTGCGGCCGGCATTGCCTAGAAATCGAAGACCCAGAACATATTGAATCAATCCGGCGGTCATCCCAATGCCGGCGAGCGCGAAGCCGTAATGCCAGTTCACTTTCTCTCCGAGGTAACTGCAGGCCAGTGGTGCGACGAACGCGCCGAGGTTGATGCCCATATAGAAGATAGAAAAACCCGCGTCGCGGCGCGGATCGTTCTGGGCATAGAGCTGACCGACCATGGTGCTGACGTTGGGCTTCAACAGTCCGGTGCCTATCGTGATGAGAACCAGCCCAAGGTAAAAAGTATTGATGGAGGGAAACGCGAGGCAGAAATGGCCGAGCGCGATAATGATGCCGCCATAAAGAACGGCTTTGCGCGCGCCGATAATCTGGTCCGCAATCCAACCGCCGGGAAGGCCGAGCAGATAAACCATTCCGGTGTAGAGTCCGTACACGGCTCCCGCTTTTGCGGCGGGAAATCCGAGACCGCCGCGATCGGTATGCGCCACCATGAACAGGATCAGCAAACCGCGCATTCCGTAGTAGCTGAAACGCTCCCACAATTCGGTGAAGAAGAGCGTCGCCAAGCCGCGCGGGTGCCCGAAGAAACGGTGATCGTCGCGAGTGGCAGCCGCCGGCGCGGGCATCTCAGCTCGATTCATGTGACGCTCTATTATAAGGTGCGTTCGGGCGCGGCTTCGGAGATCTGCCACCACGCGCGCTGAACATGTTCACGCCGCGTGCCCATGTTTCCGATAGCAATGCGGATAACGAAATTTCCGTGCAGAACCGTGTGCGATAAAAAGACTTCTCCGCAGCGGTTGACTTTATGCATCAACGATTCGTTGGCTTCGTTTGAGCTTTTCAAGCGGAAACATACAACAGAAAAGGGAAAAGGCGCGGAGAGCTCGAAGCGATCGTCCGCAGCGACCAAAGCGGCAAATCCCTGAGCCATCGCAAGCTGATCGCGGATGATGGCAGCGGCTTGATCTCGGCCGTAGTAGCGCATTACGAACCAGAGTTTCAACGCTCGAAAGCGGCGCCCGAGCGGGATGCCGTACTCCATGTAATTAAGCGCTCGCGGATTTTCCTGCGTGCGCAGGTATTCGGGGACGAGCGAGAAAGCGCGACGCAGAACGTCGGGACGGCGCGTGTAGAGAACGCTAAGATCAAGGGGAACTAGCAGCCACTTGTGCGGGTTCATCACGATGGAATCGGCGCGCTCCCATCCGGAAAATAGCGGTTGCAACTCGGGCACGATGGCAGCGCTCCCCGCGTAGGCGGCATCCACGTGCAGCCACATTCCGTGCCGCTCGACCACGTCGGCAATCTCGTTCACGGGATCGATGCTGGTGGTCGAGGTGGTGCCCAGGGTCGCGACCACGCAGAAGGGACGCAGGCCGATGATGACGTCGGCCGCGATGGCGCTTTCCAGTGCGGCGGTGTCCATTCGAAATTCGGCATCGACGGGAATTTTGCGAACGTTCCGCTTTCCAACGCCGACCACAATCGCACCTTTCTCGATGGATGAGTGCGCGTGTTCGGAACAATAAAGAATCAGGTCGGAGACGCCGCCCGAAACACGAACTTCCGGGGCCTTCGCTTCACGCGCCGCGGCGATCGCGTGCATGCTGCTCGTCGATGCGGTGTCGTAAATAATTCCGAACATGACTTTCGGAAGCCCAAGCCACTGACGCAACCAATCGAGTGTTACCTGTTCGAGTTCCGTGAGGCCGGGCGACGTTTTCCAGAGAATACCGTTGGCATTCAGACCCGCCGTGAGCAGCTCGGCAAGAATGCCTGGCCCGGATGACGAGGTGGCGAAATAGGCCATGAAGCCGGGATGATTCCAATGCGTGAGCGACGGGACGATCTGGTTTTCGAAATCCGCCATGATCACGCTGAAGGGTTCCGGGAGATCGGGCGCCGACACCGGCAGCCGGTCGATTAAGTCTCCCGGCTGAGCGCGCGAAAGTACCGGCACAGCTTCAGGATGCGAAAGAAAATCGGCGAGCCAATCGACTACAGTGTGGCCCGCTGCGCGGAACTCTTCGGGAGACATGGTTCTACTTCAACATGCTTGGGAGCCACTGCGGAAACCACTTCTTGAATTCCTCGAGCCGCGCTACGTTGTCCCTGGCGAGGGGCACTGCAAGCGGTCCGACTTTGATGCCGCGGGCGGAAGTGGCTACTTTGATCGCAACCGGCGTAGGGAAGCGATCGATCCACGAAAGGAATTCCTGCAGTTTGCCTTCAAGTGCAAGCACTCGATCCGGCGACTTCTCGCAAATGGCGCGGTTGAGCGCGACGAGAAGTTCGGGCACGGCGCAGGCGACACCAGAGATCACTCCGTCGGCACCCTCGGCGCGCGCGCGCGTGAATAGACGGTCATGTCCGACCATCAGCGTGAAGTCGCATTCGTCACGAAAAGCGCGCAGTTTTTGGAAATAATCGAAATCGCCGCTGGAATCTTTAATGCCCGCGAAGCGGCCTGTTGCGAGAAGCGCGCATGCCGTTTCGATGCTGAATCCGGTGGTAAATTGCGGAATGTTGTAGAGCAAAATCGGCGTCGCTTTCGGCACCGAGTCCGCGAATTGCATGCAAAATTCTATGACTTCGTCCTGCGAGTAATGAAAGAAGTAGACCGGCATCAGGAGCAACCCGACCGCCCCGGAAGACATGGCTTCGTCGGCCAATTCGAGCGCGCCATCGAGCGTGGAATGCGAGACTCCGGCGATGATGGGCACGCGGCTGCGCTTCACTGCAAGATGAACCAGGCGGATGCGCTCGGCCAGTTTCACGTTGATGAATTCGCCTGTGGCGCCGAGCAAACAGATGCCCTGCACACCGTTGCGGCCGATGAAATCGACCAGTTCCAGCATGGCGGCGAAGTCGACTTCATAGCCTTCGCGCCGGTGCGGTGTGACGGCGGCAGCGAATACTCCAGTGAATTGGGGTGCGTGCGCGGCCACGTTGTCTGCGCCTAATCTAACACGAAGACATTCTGCTTAACTCGGCCAAATCAAGGCTGCCTGTGTAGATCGCCATGCCAACCGCGCAATGAATGTTCATCGATTGCAAGGCGCGAATGTCGGCCAGCGTGGTGATACCGCCGGCAGCGGTGATCTCGCGGGAAGTGGCATGGCGCAGGCGTTCGAACCAGGCAAGATCGGTGCCCTGCATCATGCCTTCCTTATCCACATAGGTGCAAAGGAAGCCGGAGCAGTAGGGCTCAAACGCGCGGATTACTTCTTCGGCGGTGAATGGAAGCGCCTCGCGCCAGCCCTTAACGACTATCTTTCCGTGCATGGAATCGAGCGCGATGTGGATGCGTTCCGAACCGACCGCGTCTGCCAGCAACTTAAGGAACAGATGATTCGGGCCCTCGGACGTGAAGGCCGCGGTGCCGACGATGATTCGAAACGCGCCTTGCCTCACTAACGTTTCGGCACGTGCCACGGAACGCACACCGCCGCCGACGCGTGTGCGAGCGAGGGCCGCCAGAGTCCGGACGAGATCGTCATTCGCGCCTTGGCCGATCGCCGCGTCAAGGTCGATCACTTGAATCTCAGGGAACGCCGCGAATTTATCCAGCATTGCCAGCGGCGCCTCGCCCTCCAGAGCCTTCTCGCGCCCTTGCACGAGTTGAACGACTTTGCCGTCCATCAGGTCGATACACGGAATGATCAAATACTTCTCCTCACAGGAATGCCGGCCTTATCGAGATGTTCTTTCAATTGCTCCACGGTGTAGGTGCCGTAGTGAAAGATGGAGGCGGCGAGCGCCGCGTCGGCTTCTCCATCGGTCAGCACGCGCGTGAAGTCATCCGGCTTCCCTGCCCCGCCGGACGCGATGAGCGGGATGTTGGTGGCGCGAGAAACCGCGCGCGTAAGCTGACAGTCGAAGCCTTCCCGCACGCCGTCGGTATCCATGGAGGTCAGCAGAATTTCGCCGGCGCCTAGCTGTTCGCCGAGCGCGGCCCACGCGATGGCATCGATGCCTTCGTCGTCGCGACCGCCGCGAGTGTAGACGTTCCAACCGCGCGGAGAACGGCGCGCGTCAATCGCAAGAACAACGGCTTGCGCGCCGAATTCTCCGCTCAATTCGGAAATCAGTTCTGGACGGCGGACCGCGGCGGTGTTGACGGAAACCTTGTCCGCACCGGACATGAGAATTTCTCGTGCGTCGGCGATGGAGCGAATGCCGCCGCCCACCGCAAGCGGAATGAACACCTTTCGCGCCGTTCGAGAAACCACGTCGCCCATGATCGCTCGCGCATCGCTGGAAGCAGTGATGTCGAGGAAGACGAGCTCGTCCGCGCCATCGCGATTGTAGCGATCCGCAAGCTCAACGGGATCGCCGGCATCGCGGAGGTTGACGAAATTGACGCCTTTGACGACACGGCCGCCAGTGACATCGAGACAAGGGATGATGCGTTTGGCGAGCATCAAAGCTCCACGAAATTGCGCATCATCGCGAGGCCCGCGGCACCGGATTTTTCCGGATGAAACTGCACACCGAAGATGGTGCGCGATTCGAGCACCGCAGTGTACGGGACCGTGTAGGTGCAGACCGCGGCCGCGGCGGACGTTTCGGGAACGTAATAGCTGTGAGCGAAATACACATGGGGCGACGTGCCCAGTCCGCGCATCAAGAGCGACTCCGAGCGGCGCTCCAGCGTGTTCCAGCCCATGTGGGGAACGCGCGCGGCGGAGCTGAAGCGCCGCACTTCCCCGGTAAAAATACCGAGGCCGGATTCGTCCGGTGCTTCCGCGCTGCGCTCGAATAGGGCTTGCAGACCGAGGCAGATTCCGAGAAATGGGACGCCTTCATGGATGCGTTCGAGCAGCGCGCCGCGAACTTGCAACTCGTCGAGCGCGCGCATCATCTGTCCGAAATGACCGACGCCGGGCAGGATGATCTTTCGAGCCTGACTGAGAGCCGCGGCATCGCGCACCAGCTCGTATTCGGCGCCGATTTCATCGAGCGTGTTCTGCACGGATCGCAGATTGCCTGCGCCGTAGTCGAGGATCGTAATCACAGCAGCCCCTTCGTGGAGGGAAGTTGATCTTTCAGCCGCGGGTCTGCGGAGCAGGCGTATTTCAGCGCGCGCGCGAAGCACTTGAAGACGGCCTCAACTTTGTGATGGTTCGACCGTCCGTACAAAACTTTCACGTGGAGATTCGCGCCGGCATGGTTAACGAAGCCGCCAAAAAAATCTTCGAGTAGTTCGGATTGCAGATCTCCGACGAGGCGCACTTTCACCAAATCTTTGTAGACCAGCGCGGGGCGGCCGCCTAAATCGAGAGCGACTACGGCAAGTGTCTCATCCATCGTTTGCACGAAATATCCGGCACGGTTGATGCCCTTGCGGCCGCCGAGCGCCTTCGCGAAGAGCTGTCCGAGCGCGATGCCGACATCTTCCACGGTGTGGTGCTGGTCCACATCGAGATCACCGCTCGCTTCAACATCGAGATCGAATCCGCCGTGCTTGGTAAACAGCTCGAGCATGTGATCGAAAAAACGGATGCCGGTGGTAACGCGATAGCGGCCCTTGCCTTCGATGCGCAGCGACCCTCGAATCTGCGTCTCTTTGGTATCCCGCTGCAGCGCGGCGCGGCGTATCACTCGATTACACTCTCCAATTGATTGATGCTTTCGAGGACGGCGACCGCACCTTCGTCTGCCAGCAGCACGCGCAATTCGTCATAGCGCGAACTGCCCGGCGCGGCAATGCCGATGAACGGGACGTGGGCGGCGCTGGAGGCGCGCGCATCGTCCACCGTATCGCCGATATACCAGACCCGGTCGTGTGGTACTTCTTCAAGGATCTTGATTAGGCCATCGGGCGCCGGCTTGGTGCGTTCCACGTTGTCGCTGCCGACTATGGGGCAAAACAGGGACGGCGCAAATCGTTTCAGCGTCACCATCGCCTCCCATTGATATCGTCCTGTGAAAACCGACATGCTGTAATGCGCGAAAAGCCGCTCGAATAAACCGTCGCGGGCGATCCATTTCTCTTGCAGAATCTTTCCATTTTCATTGTCGCCGTGAAAGATTTTCTGAAAATAGGAAACGACATCGTCATAGGCGACACGCGCGCCGGCGTCTTCAATCATGCGGTGCGAAAGTGCGAAATCGTCATTCCAGCCGCCCTGATTTTTGTAATCCTGAATCTGTTCGGGCGAAACGGCGACACCCGCGAAATGCTTCACGGTGTGCTGGATGGTGGCGCGATAGGATTGTGTGACATCAACCAGTACGCCATCCATGTCGAAGACCAGAAGATTGCGAGGCACGGTTACAGGATCTCCTGAAGCTCTTCGAGTAGACGGCCAATCTGTTCACGGTTGCCTGCGGTGATGCGCACGGCACCCGCGATCTCGTGGCTGCGATCGCGGACCAGAATAGCGTGCTCACGCAGGCGCTCGCGGACGGCGGCAGCGTGTTTTCCGAAGTAGCCCAGGACGAAATTCGCTGAGCTCGGAACATACCGAATGCCGAGTTTTTCAAGACCCACGCACAGCAATTCGCGCGCCGCCAGGACTTCGGCCACATAGCTTTGGATATATGCCTGGTCGCGCACGGCTTCCTGCGCCGCCAGTGCCGCAACCATGTTCACGCTGTAGGGCGATTGCGCTTTATGCAGCATGGCGACATTGCCGGCATGCGAGAACAGACACCCGATCCGCATGGCCGCCATTCCGTAAACCTTCGAAAAAGTCCGGCTCACGAAGAGGTTGGGAAATTCTTCGAGCAGCGGCAGCGCGGTGACGCCGCAAAATTCGTAATACGCTTCATCGATCAGAACGACGGCGCGGCGCGCGCGCTTCAGAACGCGCTCGATCTGCGACAGTGTTGCGAGGGCGCCAGTGGGATTGTTTGGATTCGAGATGAGGACGGCGCGCGTCTCGGGCCGGATGGCATCAAGCAGCTCATCGATTGGAAATTCGAGATCGGGTGGAGGGTAGTCCACCTGGCGAATCGACGCGCCGGCGACCTCGGCATAGAAGCGATACATGGCGTACGACGGCGCAAGCTGCAGCACGTCGTCGCCGTCATCCACATAAGTGTTGATGAACACCTGAATAGCTTCGTCTGTGCCGTTCGTGAGGACAAACTGCGAGGGATCGACATGAAAGTGCGCGGCGAGCGTGTCCTTTACTTCGCGATAATCCGGATATGCGGAGAGCAGTTCCGGCGTCAATTTCGAGCACAGGAACTCCATCACGCGCGGTGAACATCCGATGGTGTTCTCGTTGAAATCGAGGCGGAGTTTGCCGAGGCGATCGCCCGTCGGCGGGACATATGGCGCCATATCAAGCACGGCTCGACGCGGACGGATTGCGCCTTTTGGACGTCTAACCACGCGTTCTGACCTCGACGGAACGGGCGTGCGCTTCCAGTCCTTCAGCGCGTGCTAGCGTCGTGATTGCGGGCTCGAGATTGCGCAGTGCGGACTCGCTCAACTGCTGCACCGAGATCACTTTCACGTAGTCCATGACCGATAGGCCGCCCCGCAATCGCGCCGCGCCGCTGGTGGGCAGGACATGATTCGGGCCGGCCGCATAGTCACCGGCGGCTTCCGGACTGAACGGTCCGACGAACACGCTGCCGGCGTGGCGAAGCTTAGGCAGCAGCGCGTCATCTTGAATGCTGAGATGCTCCGGCGCGAAGCGATTCGAAAGCTCGGCGGCTTCGTCGGACGAACGCACAATGATAATGGCGCTGTTGCGGTCGATGGCTTTGCGGGCCACGGGAGCTGTCGGCAGCGTGACGAGCTGCCGCTCGATTTCGTTGGCGACAGAATTCGCCAGCCGCTTCGAAGTGGTGAGCAGAATTGCGCTGGCGTCGACATCGTGCTCGGCTTGGGCGAGCATGTCGGCGGCGAAAAAGCGAGCGTCACCTTCGTTTGCAATGATCAGGATCTCCGTCGGCCCCGCGATGAAATCGATTCCGACTTCGCCCGCGAGCAGCTTCTTTGCGGCTGCGACATAGATGTTGCCTGGGCCGACAATGCGGTCGGCCCGCGGCACAGTCTTGGTGCCGAACGCGAATGCCGCGATGGCCTGGGCGCCGCCCATCTGGAACACCCGACCGACGCCGAGCAGGTGCGCCGTGCCGAACACTTCATCCACCGGCCGGGGGCAGGCGACGCACACATTCGGCACTCCGGCGACCTGAGCCGGGACCACCGTCATCATCAATGTCGAAGGCAGCGGATAACGGCCGGCTGGAATGTAGGCGGCAACGGTGTCGAGCGGCCGTACGATCTGCCCCGCTCGCAAGCCGGGCTTGAGTTCGTGCATCTGCTCGCACGGCAACTGCGCCTGAGCAAAGGCGCGAATGTTCCCGGTTGCCACCCGCACGGCGGATCGGAACTCACCCGAGAGGCGCGTCTCAGCTTCGGCGAGCTCAGCGGCGGGCACCGCAACACTCTTGCGCTCGAGCCGGTCAAATTGCCGCGCGTATTCCATCAGCGCCTTATCGCCACGTTTGCGCACGGCCTCGAGGATTGGGCGCACGGTCGCTTCGGCATCACTCAAACGCGCCGCCCGCCGCGCGAGAACGCGGCCCATGTCGCTGGA
>JBBROU010000003.1:0-88263 GCA_038229055.1 Bryobacterales bacterium
CGAAAAGGCCATCATTCATCACGCGCTGGCGCCGGTGCTGCTGGGCCGCGATGCCGCAAATATCGACAAGCTCTGGCTGGATATGTTCCGCGCCGTCTCCTACGCCGGCTGGGGCGGGGCCGAGATGCGCGCTATCAGTGCGATCGATATTGCCTTGTGGGACCTGGCCGGGAAAGCTGCCAATGCTCCGATTTATCAGTTACTCGGCGGCGCATCGCGCGACCGCATCCGCACTTACAACACCTGTTACGACCATCTCGATTTCATGAAGGAGCCGGCGCGCCTGGCCCGCGAATTGAAAGCCGCCGGCGTGAATGCGATGAAGATCTGGCCCTTCGATGGCATCGCGATCGAGACTGGAGGGAATTTCATCAACGCCGATCAGATGCGGCAGAGCCTGGAACCGCTGCGCCTGATCCGTCAGGAGTTTGGCGACTCGATGGATGTTGCGATGGAGTTTCACGGCTACTGGAACCTGCCATGCGCCATCAAGATTGCTCAGGCTTTGGAGCCCTATTCACCCATGTGGCTCGAAGAGATGATGCCGCAGGACAACTTGTCGGCGTATCGGGAGCTTGCCGCGTCGACAAATCTGCCGCTTTGCCTGAGCGAGCGGTTGATGACGCGTTATGGCTTTCGCGAGCTATTCGAGAACCAAGCCGCGCGCATTGTGATGCCGGATATCTGCTGGTGCGGAGGCATTTCAGAAGCCAAAAAGATCGCGACCATGGCGGAGACGTGGTACCTGCCGATAGCTCCGCATAACTGCGGCGGCCCGGTGTTGCATGCCGCATCGGCCCACTTAGCGGCGAATGTGCCGAACCTATACATATTGGAATCGGTGCGCCGCCATTATTGCGATGAGTATGTGGGTATCGTGACGGATCCGATGCCGGTGGTCGGCGGAACTCTGCCGCTGCCGCCTGGGCCGGGGCTGGGTCTTGAGCTGCTACCAGATGTCCTGACGCGGCCGGATGTCTCTATTGAGAAGTCCGAATAAGCGAGGCGCTTTGAAGAAAGTTCTCTTGGCGTGGAGCAGCGGCAAGGACAGCGTCTGGGCATTGCGTAGATCCGTCAAAGCTTGACCTATCGTATGCCGGTCGCGAGTTTAATTTGGGCTTCGTCGAGAGCGTTGGTGAAAAGATAGAGCCGTGCGGTGAAAACGGTGAGTTTCACACGTTTGTATGTGAAGCGCCCGTTTTTACGCATCCCATTGATGTGCAAGTCGGAGCTGTTGCCGAGCGGGATGGTTTTGTTTTTGCCGACGTGATTCCGCTTTAGGTCTGAAGTCCGGAGAACTGCACCGCGGGCGCGGCGCCGCGGACGATTCGATCGAGTTCCAGGAACTCCTTTATGTGCGGGTGTTCGGATTTCCCTAGATCGTCCGGAGAGCCGAAGAAGATAGTTGTGCCCTGGTACAGAAACACCACCGCATCGGCGACGCGGTGCATCAGGTCGAGGTCGTGCGTCACCACCACCGACGTAAGATGGAGCTGCGATTTCAGGCGCAGCATCAGTTGGGTCAGATGGTCGGACATGATTGGGTCCACCATGGTGGTCGGCTCGTCGTATAAAATGCATTGCGGCTGCGCGGCTAGGGCGCGGGCGATCGCGACAGCGCGCTTGTAGCCAGTCGAAAGGTCGGTCGGATAGGAATCGCGAGCATCCCAAATGTCGACGAGCTTGAGCAAGCCGGTCACCACGTCCTCTTTGTTCTGGGCGTCGTAGTCCGCGCGCTGTTCAAGCGAAAACAATACGTTTTCGGCCACCGTAAGGGAGTCGAAAAGCGCGCCGGATTGGAACACCATGGTGACCTTCTTGCGCACGCGCGACATCTCGGCTTCGGAAAACTTTGTCACATCCTCGTGAGCCACAATCACTTGGCCTTGGTCGGGTTTAATGAAACCCATGATGTGGCCAAGGGTGACCGATTTCCCCACGCCGCTGCGTCCGATGATGGCCACGGTCTGCCCGCTGTCCACGAAAAAATTGGCATCGACTAAAACCGGCTTATCGAACGTCTTATAAACGTGGCGAAATTCGATGTAGTGCGGGAACTGTTCGGTCGGCGTCGGCATCTAGCCCTGAGTGTAGCGCCGCCAGTCGTCGGGCGTGTTGACGTTGGTGAAGTCGCTTTCAGCACCGATGGCGACGGTCTGCACGAGCAACTGGTCGAAGGCATCGGTAACCTTGCGCGTGCCGCGGTCGAGAGCGGCGCGAATCAAAGGCAGGGCGCGTTTACGATATACGGCGCAGAGCGGTTCAGGACCGGCGGGCATGGTGATGTCGGCTTCGGGCTGTGCCTCGGCGGCGGTGAAGATGGCGTCGAAAAGTCCGGCAGAGAGTCCGGGCAGATCGCAAGCGACGATCAGGTTGAAGTCCGCCGCGGTGCTATCCAGCGCGGCCTCAATACCGGCGAGCGGGCCGTAGCCGGTACGGGCGTCCGGAATAACTTTCAAACCGAGATGCCCGTACACAGCCCGACTGCCGACGAGCATAGCGCTTCCAGCGACGCTCGCGACCGTCTTCGCGACATACAGAACCAGCGGTTGGCCATCGAGGGGCAAAAACGCCTTGTTAGTGCCCATGCGGGAACTGGCACCGCCAACCAGCACGAAACCCGCGCGCCCCGTTGCCAGCATGGGGTGATGGTACCATTGAGTATTGCTAACGCCCACTTCTTTGTAAACAGAAATATGCGTTCCTGTTTTATACTATTGGCTGTCGTGGCAGCCTCAAGTGTTCTCCCTGCCGAAACTCGCATGAAAAGCGTGGTGCGCCCGGACGTTCGCACGGGGCGGCTGGTTCGGACCATGGTCGTTTCGGATAAGCCGGTGCCAATGTCCCCGACGCCGGTAGTTTCGAATGCGGAGCTGGATGCCTTCATTGATCGAGCCGCAGCGACGCATGAGGTGGAAGGACCGCTGGTGGAATCGGTGATCAAAGCCGAAAGCAATTACAACCCGGTTGCGGTGTCGCCCAAAGGCGCGCAGGGGTTAATGCAATTGATTCCGTCTACAGCACGGCGCTTCGGTGTCGCCAACTCATTCAATCCGGAACAGAACATTGAAGGCGGCGTGAAGTATCTGCGGTATCTTCTTGATCTTTATCACCAGGATTACGTGAAGGCCATCGCGGCGTACAACGCCGGCGAAGGCGCCATTGCGAAGTACGGCGGCATTCCGCCTTATCGCGAGACGCAGAACTACGTCACTCAGGTGGCGAAGAATTTGAAGGTTGCGCGGACGCGCGCCGAGCGGAAAGTGAAACTCGCTCCCGTGCAAACGGCGTCCATAGCGGCGTACAATCCGATTGAGGCCTCGGTGAATGCCGATGGCAAGGTTTACTACAGGACCCCCTAGTTATGCGAACGCGGAAAATCCCGGCTTCGACGAAGCTGGCCGCGTTCGTCATCTGCGCCACCCAACTTACACAGATTGCTTCCCCCCAGACCGCGTCAGGCGCTCCGCTCGAAGTGAAGGCCGTGCGCTTCCGCTCATTCTCTCGGGTGACCCGAATCGCCATTGAAGTGAACGGCGATTTTCATTTCCGATCGGACCACATCGACAATCCCGACCGGCTGTTCTTCGATCTGATGGGAGCGCGCCCGCGCGTGAACGGGCGGCGGCTTCTGACGCGGGAAGTGAATGACAAGCTATTGAAGCGCATCCGCGTGGCCGAGACGCTGCCGGGCGTGACGCGCGTTGTCCTGGACCTTGCGGCACCGGTCGACTACACCGCGTCGCAACTCGAGAATCCGGGCCGGCTGATCGTGGAACTGCGGCCGATTCACGCGGCACCACCCGACATCATCAGCCGAGTGACTACGCCGCTGACTCCGGCGCCGACGCTTGAGCCTACGCTGCCCGGGGCGATTGTGTTCGTGCCTCCTTCGAAGCCGCCGGCGATCCCGAGCCGCGCGCTGCTTCCATCGACACCTCCGACGTTAACCCCGAGAACCGAGACGCCTATTTCGTTCACGACGCTGGGCCGGATCGCACCGCCGATGAACAGGCGAGTTGCGGAACCCGTGGCGGTCGTGAAGACGATGCCGAAGCCACCGGCGCTTCCCCGATCCGCAGCCAATGCCGCCCAGCGAACTACGACTGACGGCAACCGTTCCTTGATTCGGGCGCTCGGACTGAAGGTGAATCGCGTCGTCATCGACGCCGGACACGGCGGCCATGACCAAGGGACCAGCGGCGATCGCGGACTTCTCGAGAAGGACTTGGTGCTCGACGTGGCACTGCGGGTTGGCAAGCTGATCGAACAGCGCATGGGCAGTGAAGTAATCTACACGCGCACCGATGACACCTTTGTTCCGCTGCATGAGCGCACGGCCCTGGCTAATGAGAGGAAGGCCGACCTGTTTCTCTCTATTCACGCCAACTCCTCGTCGGCGACACAGGTGGCGGGCGTTGAGACTTACTACTTGAATCTGACATCCTCGCCCGAAGGTTTGGATGTCGCGGCGCGAGAGAATGCGACGTCGGAAAAATCGATTTACGAACTGCGCGATTTGGTCGATTCCATCGCCAAGCACGACAAGGTGGAAGAGTCCAAGGAGTTCGCGACCGACGTGCAAGCATCGCTTCAGACGTTCGCGGCGAAGTACTCGCCATCGGCGAAGGATCGAGGCATTCGCAAAGCCCCTTTTGTGGTGTTGATTGGAGCGCAGATGCCATCGATTCTTGCGGAGATTGGATTCCTAAGCAACTCGCGCGAGGAGAATCTGCTTTCCCGGCCCGAGCACCGGCAGCGGCTTGCGGAAGCGCTCTACAAAGGCCTCTCGCGGTATATGCAAACTCTGAGTCATTTCGAGATCGCGCGCCGCGTGCCGGATAGGACCATCATCCCCGACGAAGGTCCCGCATCGAAATAAGAAGCGTCAGGGTTCCGAGAGGGTGGCCATCTGGTGCGGCACGCTGTCGGCCCGTCCGCTAAGCCAACGCCGGATTGCGCGACGCGCGGGTTCTTCGAATAGGAAGAACGAAGCGACCGCGACGAGGACGAGAACCAGTGGGCTCAAAACGGCATCGTACGGGGGCACGGCGGCCCGCATCCACGAACGCACTGGAAATTGCAAAATGTAGATGCCGTAACTGGCTTCGCCGAGGATCACGATTGGCCTCCAGGTAAGGAAGCGCCCGATCCATCCCCCGCCCTGTGCCAGCGCAAAAACGAGCGCGGCAAACGGGACAATGAGCAGGCTGTTCATGGAATAATGCTCGGCGGTCGCGGGCCACACTGTCGCCATCAGCATCAACGAAGCGAGCACTGCGCCCGTGGCCAGCATGCCACCACGATTCGACAGATCGTCCCTTTTGTGCCGGATGTAGAGCAGCCCGAGCGAGACGCCGATTATGAATTCGGGTAAGCGGAACAGGGGCGTGGACGTAATGAATATCCATTTCTGTTCGGCCGTGAGCGGCAGCGTCATCGCTCCTAAGACCATCGGAATCACAATCCCGATCGTTAGCGCGGCGCTCATTACCACCCAGAGTGCGCGGTCCGACACGTTGCGCAGGCGCATCAACAGAAATGGAAACGCCAAGTAGAAGAACATCTCAACCGAAAGCGACCATGCCGTGAAGTTGAAGACGTGAGCTGTATAGGGCGACCAAGCCTGCGTCATCGTCAGCATCAGGAAGGCATTTCGCAGAGTTACGGGCAGCGGCGTCGATGGCGCGAACGGGATGGAGAGCAGGAAGGCCAGCAGATAGGCGGGATAAATCCGGGCGAAGCGGGCGACCCAAAACTTCCAACGGTTGCGCGGCTTCGAGAGATCCTGGCCGAGGTAGTTATACGACAGGATGAAGCCGGAGAGTATGTAGAAAAGAAGCACCGCCACGTAGCCGCGGAAGGCCACGAGAACCAGTCTGGAGGGGACGCGCGCGTGGCTGAGAAAGGTCGCTCCCGTGTGGAACGCGACGATCTGCATTGCAGCGAAAAACCGCAGCCCGGTGAGCGCGTCGAGTGGCGGGCGGCGCGGCGCCCGGTTAGTGATCTCGGTCGGTGACAATGTTCACCACCGCGACCAGAGCGCGTTGATAGGGGCTGTCGGGAAACTCAGCCACGATCTGGCGACTCTTGCCGGTGAATTGGTGAGCGCGTTCCTGCACGCGTTGAATGCTGTCGTACTTTTCGATTAAGGCGAGAATGTCGCGGAACGGAACGGTGTCGTAGCTACGCTGGCGGAGCACGGTTTCCACCATGCGGCGTTCGTCGGCGGTGGCCGATTCTAGCGCGTAGACCAGAGGCAGCGTGACCTTGCCCTCTTTCAAATCTCCGCCGACTGGCTTACCGAGCGTCTTCTCGCGCGCTGTGAAATCGAGCAGATCGTCAATCACCTGGAACGCCATGCCGAGGTTCCACGCGTAGTCGCCGAGCTTGTCTTCCAGAGCGGAATCGGCTCCGCCGCAAATCGCGCCGAGTCGTGCGCATACCGAGAACAGCCCGGCGGTCTTGCGGTCGGCCAGTTCCATGCAATCCGCCTCGGTGATGTCGATCTTGCCGATGCGCTCGAGCTGGATCAATTCGCCTTCCACCATCAACTGCGTCAGGCTAATGAGCAAATCGAGAATGTGGAAGTTGCGCTCGCGCAGCGCAATCTGGAACGCCTGCATATAGAGCCAGTCGCCCGATAACACGCAGATGTGATTGCCCCATTGCACGTTCGATGACGGGCGGCCGCGTCGGGTCTGCGCCATGTCGATCACGTCGTCGTGGACCAGCGTTGCGGCGTGCAGAATCTCGACTACTGCGCCCAAACGGATAGCGCTCGGCCCCGATTCGCCGACCAGACGCGCGCACAGCAACAGAAGTGCGGGCCGCAACCGCTTGCCACCGCTTTTCTGCAGATATTGACCGATGGTGGTGACGGCTTCGACGGAGGCAACGGACTCCAAGCCGATCTCTTTTTCGACGCGCAGCAGATCGTCGTGGAGCAGATCGAAAATCTCCCGTGCGCTTAAAATCTGCCCCAGCTTACTTAATTCCATGGAGAACTTTCAGTGTACTCATTGCCGCTCGGAGGGCGCAAACAGAGGCGCTCGAAGTTGGCGGTGGTGAGCTGGGCGATATGCTCGGGCGTGGTGCCGCGAACCTGAGCGATGACGCGCACGGAATCCGCCATGAAGGCCGGCTCATTGCGTTTGCCGCGATTCGGAACCGGTGCGAGATACGGGCAGTCGGTTTCTACCAGCAGCCGGTCGTCTGGGACTTGGCGCAGGGCATCGCGAATGGCTTCAGAACGCGGGAAGGTGACGACACCGCCGAAGGCGAGCAGGAATCCAAGATCCAGCGCTTCACGGGCCTGCGCGGCATCGCCCGTAAAACAGTGCATGATTCCAGTGCGCTCCCGCCAGTGTTCACGGAGTAGTGAAAGAGTGTCGTCCCATGCCTCGCGAGTGTGAATAATGATGGGCTTCAAGGCTTCGCACGCAAGCCGCATCTGTTCGATGAAGACATCACGTTGGACCTCACGCGGCGAGAAATCGTAGTGATAATCGAGACCCATCTCTCCCAGCGCAACGACCCGTTCGTGTTTCAGGAGCCTGCGCAATGCGTCGAACGTATCGGGGGTGGCTTTCGCGGCATCGTGCGGGTGCACGCCGACCGTCGCCGAAATCTGCCGATATCGGTCAGCCAGGGCAATCGCATGTTCGAGATCGGGCGGGCCATCGCCAGTGCCGATGCAGAGCATGCGGTCTACCCCATTAGCGGCGGCGCGATCCAACACGGCATCCAGATCGCCGCGAAATTTCTCGTGATCCAGGTGGCAGTGGGAATCCACCAGCTTCACTTCAGGCGCGCTCCCACCGGAACATCTTCGAGAAAGCCGGCGAGCACCGGTTTTCCTCCTTCGAGAGAGGCCGCAACAATCATTCCGTTAGATAAGATGCCGCGCAGCTTGCGCGGCTCCAAATTCGCGACGATTACGACTTTGCGTCCCACCAGAGTGTCCGCCGGATATACGGCAGCGATGCCGGCCACGATGGTGCGCGGCTCCGCTTCAGCGATATCCACTTTCAAATGCAGCAGCTTGTCGGCGCCCTTGACGGGCTCGGCGGAAAGAATCTGGCCTACGCGGAGATCGACTTTGATAAAGTCGTCAATGGTCATCTTGGGCGAAGGCGGCGAGATACCCTCAGCCGGTTTCGGCGCGACAGTCTTCCCCAAAAGCTTGGCCTGATCGGCGGTCGCTTCCACTTCAAGGGCCCGCATTTTCTCGACTGCTTCCTTCAGTTCGATGCGCGGGAACACAGCCGCGATCTCGCCTATTTTCTGGCCCTCGGGAATCTGGCCCCAATCGACCGTATCGAGGAGCACGTCTTCGAGATTCGAAGTCATCCCAAGCTGATTCCAAATCTTCGCGGTGGATTCGGGCAGCACGGGCGAGAGCAGGATGCAGGCGATGCGCAATGTTTCCGCGGCGGTGTGGAGCGTGGAATCAAGCTGCGCGCGCGACTCCTCCGCCCGCGCGAGCTTCCACGGCGCTTGTTCAACGATGAATTTGTCGACAGTCGAGAGCAACGTCCACAGCGCTTCGAGGCCTTTGGAGAACTCGAACGCATCGAAGTGCGCCGTGACGGTCGCTATGGTTTCGCGAGCTTTTTCGGCGACGGCCACATCCGAGCCTTGCGGAATTACGCCGCCGCGATACTGCTGGATCATCGTCAGCGTGCGGCTGGCCAGGTTTCCCAAGCCGTTGGCGAGCTCCGAGTTGTAACGGCCGATCAGGGCATCGTAACTGAAGCTGCCATCCTGCCCGAATACGATCTCGCGCATGAGGAAGTAGCGCAGCGCCTCGAATCCAATGACCTGGCGAATGGGTTCGGCGCGCACAACATTGCCGCGCGACTTACTCATCTTGTCTTCCTCGAACAAGAGCCAGCCGTGTGCGAATACTTGCTTGGGCAGCGGCAGATCCGCGGCCATCAGAAACGCAGGCCAGAAGATGGCGTGGAAGCGCACAATCTCTTTGCCGATGAGATGCAGATCGGCGGGCCAGAGGTCGGTGCCCTGCACCGTGCTCATATACGCGATCAGCGCGTCGAACCAGACATAGAAAACATGACGGCCTTCGACCGGAAGCGGGATGCCCCAGTTGATGGTCGTGCGGCTGATGGAAAGATCGTCGAGACCTTGCCGCACGAAGCTCAGCACTTCGTTGCGCTTCGCTTCCGGCTGGATGAACTTCGGATTTGCCTCGTAGAAATCGAGCAGCTTCTGCGTGAATGCCGAGAGCTTGAAAAAATAATTCTCTTCGGTGACGGTTTCCGTAGGGCGCCCGCAATCCGGGCACTTATCGCCCGGTTTGGCATCGCTCACGTAGAGCTCATCGAAGACGCAGTACTGGCCGGTGTAACTGCCTTTATAAACGTACCCGTTAGCGAGACAGCGCTCAAACAGCCACCGCACGGTCTTGTGATGCTTCGGGTCGGTAGTGCGGATAAAGTGATCGTACTTCAGGCCGAGGGTGTCCCATTGCTTCCGGAACTCAGCGGACACTAAGTCGACAAACTCTTCGGGAGTACGCCCGGCTGCTTGCGCGGATCGTTCCACCTTCTGGCCATGCTCATCGGTGCCGGTGGTCAGCGTGACATCGTAACCCTGCATTCGCTTGAAGCGCTTGATGGTATCGGCGGCGAGCGTGGTGTAAGTGTGGCCGATATGCGGCGCGGCGTTGACGTAGTAAATCGGCGTCGTAAGGTAATATTTCATCGCGAGTTTTTCAAATAGGCGAAGCTGGCTTCGTTGAAGATCTGCTTGAGCGGAATGCCGGTGGCGAGCGCCACTTTGCGGGCGTCCTCGTACTCAGGGGCGAACGAGCCATCGCCCGAGACCTTGATTCGTACTTTACCATGCGGGGTCTCGAC
Organism: Bryobacterales bacterium; assembly: GCA_038229055.1. GTDB lineage: Bacteria > Acidobacteriota > Terriglobia > Bryobacterales > Bryobacteraceae > JANYJA01. The sequence goes on from JBBROU010000003.1 coordinate 9,882, forward strand.
CTCGACCCAATCGCGGGGCTGCACGCGGCGTTCAGCTTCATATATCCGCAGCCCGATGGTGGACGTTTCCTGAAAGATCAGTTGTGCCAGCGTCTCGCGATGTTCCGCGCTAGAGACAACACTGAGCAGCACTCCGGGCCGCCCTTTTTTCATGGAGAGCGGCTGCAGCGTGGCATCGAGCGCGCCGGCATCGAGCAGACGTTCAAGGGTGAATCCGAGCACCTGCGGATTGGAATCGTCGATGTTGGCCTCGATAACGAAGACGGTGGTTGCTTCACTCGCTCCGGTGGGCTGGCCAACGAGAATACGCAGGACGTTGGCGTGCTCGCGGAAGTCCTTGCCGCCGGCGCCGTACCCAACCTTCTCGATCTTCATCGGTGGAAGGACGCCAAAGCCCTGCGAGAGAGCCGTTGCGACTGCGGCCCCGGTGGGCGTCGTGAGCTCGAGTGCTGGGCCGCGTGCGTAAATGGGCTTATCGCGCAACAATGCCGCGGTTGCCGGCGCCGGCACCGGCAGCGTTCCATGTTCCGTCTCGACGGTGCCGCTGCCGACGTTTACGGGCGACGTGTAGATGGTTTCGATCCCGAGGAGGTGGAAGCCGAGACACGCGCCGACGATATCGCAGATGGAATCCGCCGCACCGACTTCGTGGAAATGCACCTTCTCGATCGGGACGCCGTGAACCGAGGCCTCGGCTTCGGCGAGGCGCTGAAACACAGCCGTGGCGTCGTGCTTCACGCGGTCGGGAAGCGCAGCAGAGTCGATCATCCGCAGAATATGGCTGAGGTGCCGGTGCTTCTGCTGCTCGGTGACAACGACGTGAAACTTGGTAGCAGCGAGATCGCGGCGCTTGACGCGTTCGAAGGAAACCTGCGCGCCGGTTGCGAGCAAATCGAGAGCGTGGGCCATGGCGTCGCGGTCCGCCCCAGCATCGGCGAGGGCGCCCACGAGCATGTCGCCGCTGAGTCCGGAAAAGGCATCAAGGTAACAGAGAGTCACTGAGTTGATTATGGCGTGAATGGGACGCGTGTTATGGGTTGGAGAGGTGATCCGTTCGATGTTCGAAACCGGAAACATCTAAATGTTGGATTCATTAGCCCGACACAACAGGCGAAGATTTCTTTGGTATCCGTGGAGTTGATTTAAGTGTCGTCTTGCGCTTTTCGGCGGCCTTCGCAAGGCGTGTAAGCGCAGCCGCAGTTTCGGTCCGCAGCCGAGCCGCGCGCGTCGCGTTGGAGCAGTGCTGCCGTGCGGCGCGAACCGCTTCGCATTGCGCACCGCATGTTTTGCATCTGGTCGGGATCGGGAGCACGCCGCCCGCTCGCTTTACGCGCAGCGAACTGGTCAGAGCGCCCCAGAGCGAGCGAATCTCGTCAGCCGTCAACCGTCGATCACAGTGCGGGCAGTTCACCTGCCCCCCTCTTCCAGCTCTTGAATGCGTTTTTCGTGCGCTTCGGCAATACGCGCCAGAGCGCGAATCGACTCCGCATCCTGGTTGCTCACGCGCACTAGTTCGGCGATGTGGTGGGCATTTTCGCCGATCTGCCGATCGTGCGATTCGATCGACTGCATGAGAAACTCCACGCGATCTTCCAAGGTCATATTCAAAAGTACCACGTCAACATGCTGAAGTGGCTGGCGATAACAAGGAAGAGCTAACGTCACGCTTCAGCGGTACGCGTAACGCCGATTTCTGATCCCTGTAATCTCAATGGCGCTCGCGCCGCGCAATCCAAAAAAGATGCGGTACTCGCCGCAGCGAAGTCGAAACCCTGTGAGTGGGTGTTTTAGCTTCTTAACGTCGCCGGTGCGGGAGGTCAGATAGCGGGTAAGACAAGCAAGAATTTCCATCGCTACGGAGCGCTCGATCGCGCGAAGGGCAGATCGTGCCTCGGGCGACCAAATAGCTGTCACACGCTGAGGCGAATTCTCCTCGCTCATCCGGCAAGGCCGAACTCACGAAGTATTTCGTCGTGCGGAATACCCTCACCGCGCGCCAGGGATGCGCGTGACTTCTCGAGAGCCACAGCTGTCTCTGTCGTAATTTCTTCCTCGTCGAACTGCACGGAGGCTAGGGAGCGGGACAGCGGTTCCACCATCACTTCTAAAAGATTTCGCACGACAGTCAATTTCTCGCCGGTAAGAAGATCGAGCAGCGCGTGTGCCTGTTGCCGGTCTTGCAGCTGATCAGGTTCCATTTTGAATCCAATAGCCTCTTGTTCATTATCACCGCAGGAAACTGCCCTGATTACGGTGACACCCGACCGTGAGTTCAATGCCCGGCCCGCGCGATAAACCGAGCCTGAGGCTGCGCACTGGCGATATGACGTCGAACTGTTTGGGCGGTCTCATCTTTCAGAATCTAAGCGGCAGAAACAGTGCCGTAGATTCTGCAGATCCAGCGGCTTTCTCGGCTGCTTTTCGGGGTGGCGGACTGCTTCAGCTCTATTACGACGGCCGTGGGTTCCGCTCGTCTCCCCGACGCGCGGCTGATTGAAACGCTACCGTGCGACTCGGCCGCGCACGGCCGTCTCCCCGCTTGCGCGAGAGTCATTCCGGCTGCCAGTCGACTTCGAACTCGAGCCGTTGCGCGCGCTGTTATCCGGCAAATCGGCAGCGGTTTCCGGCTTCTTGGGGCGGGCATCGAGCCGGCGGGCGACGATCTCTTCACGAAGCTTCTGATACTTCGGTGTTCCCGGCGCGGCTCCGACTTCCTCGTCCCCAATCTCGTAGGCAAGCGGCAAATATTTCTGCAGGTAGTTGCGAATCCGGTCCTGCACCAGGCGCTGCTGGGATTCATAAAGAATGAGCAAAATCTCGTCCGGCGCGGCGGCGTTCAGGAGCTTGAAAATCTGAGACGGTTTGCGCAGTGTGGGCGACCGCAGCGCGGTTTCCAACTTGGCGGCATGCGACTCCAGTTTGCGGAGACGATCCACATCCTCGCGCGGCATAGCGAGTGAGCTGAACAACTCAGCACGCTCGCGCTGCGACAATTTTTCCAACAGCACGTGCACGAAACTGCGCCATCCATCGGACCAGCTTGCGGTGCCGTGCGGTACGCTGCGCTTGAGTTTCTCCAATTTCACCAGACCCGCAAGATTCAGCTTTGCCGCGGCCGAAGGCTTGATGAATAACGCGAGAAGCTCGGTACGTTTGAGTTCCTCCAGCACCTCGGATGGCGCGGGCTCGTCCCCTAAATGGCGCAGCTCGTCTAGCAATTTGGCCGGAGGAATCAGGCGCTGCAGCTTCTCGGCGAGCGCATTTTCGAACTGCCGCGCAGTACGCTCTTCGGTGGTGAATCCGAACCGGTGACGCAAGCGGATCAGGCGCAATAGGCGCGACGGATCGTCGTAAAACGCGTAAGGATAGGCGGAACGAATCTGGCGATTGAGCAGGTCCGCCTGTCCATTCGTCGGATCGATGAGCAGGCCGCGCGAGCCGCGATTCAGGGAGAGCGCCATGGCGTTGACCGTGAAATCGCGCCGCTTCAAATCCTCGTAGATCGTGGCGGGCGTGACGTGTGGCTTACCGCCGGGTTTCTGATAGCGCTCCTCGCGGGCCATCGCGATCTGCGCGGTGACGCCGCCGGGAAAGAGCAGTTCGGTATAGCGCCGGTTGTCGTCGTCGAAAAGGATGGAACCGGAGAGGCGAGTGAGGATGGGTTTGACGATCTTCGCGGGATTAGTTTCGACCGTGAAATCGAGATCGCGAATCGGATGGCCGCCAAGCATGTCGCGCAGCGCGCCGCCGCTCAAAAAGACATTAACGCTGGCCGCCGTGGCTGCCGCGGTGACTTCGGCCACGACGCGGTTCTGATCCGCGTTCAGGTGGCTTTCGAGCAGATACATGTAATCGCTCATGGCTAGGCTCGGGGGTGGTGCGCGTCGACGGTCTGCCGCAGCTTCGACCGCATTAAGTGCGTGTAGATTTGGGTGGTGGAGATGTCGGCGTGGCCGAGCATGGATTGTACGCTGCGGAGGTCCGCGCCGCCTTCCAGCAGGTGCGTGGCGAACGTGTGACGCAAAACGTGCGGGCTCAGGTGACGGAAGATGCCGGCCGCTTTGCCGTGCTGGGCGAGCAAGTGCCAGAACGCCTGGCGCGTCATCGCCGAACCGCGATTGGTGATGAACAGATGCGGACTCGTCCGGGCTTTCAAGAGAGCGGGGCGTCCGCTCTGCAGATACAGATCGATGGCCGCAAGAGCGGATTTACCGACGGGCACGAGGCGCTGCTTGTTGCCTTTGCCGGTCACGCGGATGAAGCCCATTTCCGAATTGAGGTCGGTCAGGCGGACAGTGCAGAGCTCGGAAACACGGAGCCCGGCCGCGTAAAGCAGTTCGATCATGGCGCGATCGCGCAGGCCGGTGGGCTTGGATGGATCCGGAACGGTGAGGATTTTCTCCACTTGATCCAGGTTCAGGAAATGGGGGATGTTGTGCCACTGGCGCGGCGATTGGATGTGCTCGGTGGGGTCGGCGGCAATGCGCTTTTCCGAGAGCAGGAAGCCGTAAAGGCTGCGGAGCGTGGTCAGATGTCGCGCGATGGAGCGGCTGCCAAGGCCGGAACGGTAGAGCGAATTGAGATAGAGGAGCAGGAGTGCCTGGGACGGAATTTCGGCGGGAGCGGCGCTGGCGGCGAAATGGGCGAAGCGGGCGAGATCGCTTGAGTAGGCCTCGAGCGAATTGGCGGCAAGACCCTTTTCCAGGCGGCAGAAGTTCAGAAAATCCGTGATGGCCGAGGCGAGGGGGAGCGCGAGTTGTGGAAAATCCTCGAGTGGCATCGAGCCAATGATACAATATTCGCGGAAATGTTTGAAACAAATAACGTTTAAAGGTGTTTCTTGGCAGGTTCAACGACCAAGAAAGTGGTGGTACACCGATTCGACCGCGAACCGGTCGCCGGTTTTGTGAATCCCCACGGATATCTGCAGCCGTCCGGGGTGGAGGTGCTCACGCCGGAGGGCACGGTGGCGGTGCTGAGCTTCCACGAAGTGAAGACGGTCTGCTTCGTGAAGGATTTTTCGGATGCGGAGTCGCCGACGGAAGGGCGTGTATTCAATACGCGCCCCAAGATGGATGGCCTATGGGTGCGCATGATCCTGCGTGATGCCGCAACGCTCGACGGAATCCTAGCAAACAATCTGCTTCTTATTGATCCCTATGGGTTTACAGTTATCCCTCCAGAGGCGAATTCGAATCATCAGAAGCTATTTATCCCGCGCGAGGCGCTCCAAAGTATGGTCGTATTGGGCGTCGTCGGGAGCCCTCTGACGCGCGGAACAAGAAAAAAGCGGCCGATTCAGGAGCAGCCGGGATTGTTCGACTAGGGCTTTGCGACAATGGAATGTATGAAGGTGTTGCAGGCAGTGTTTTTGTTTGGAACCGTCTTGCTGCAGGCGCAGGAATGGGACAAAGCGACGGTGCTGCCGGCCGTGGATTTGACCTCCCTTTCGGCGGCTCAGAAGACACTCGCGCTGAAAATGCTGCGCGAAGAGGGATGCACCTGCGGCTGCAATATGAAAATTGCGGAGTGCCGGGTGAAGGACCCAAGTTGCGCCTACAGCAAGGGTTTGGCCGCAGTGGTGATCCAATCGGTGAAAGAAGGTAAGAACGAGGCTGAAGTTCGCGCGGCCATGGCGGCATCACCCATGGGCAGGGCGCGTGTGGCGGAAACGCGGCTGTTGAGCGACAAGGTTGCGATAGATACGGCAGGGGCTCCGGTAACGGGGCCGACGGATGCGCGCATCACGCTAGTCGAGTTTTCCGATTTTCAGTGCCCGTTCTGCGTCGGCGCGGTGCCGCAGTTGCAAGCGGTTCTGAAGGCATACCCCACCCAGGTGAAGCTGATCTTCAAAGAGTTTCCGCTCGAAACCCATTCGCAAGCGGAGTTGGCTGCGACGGCCGCGCTGGCGGCGCACAAACAGGGGAAATTCTGGCCGATGCATGACGCGATTTTCGCCTTGCGCGGCAAAATTTCTCGCGAGGGTCTGATCAACGTGGCCAAGCTGATTCAACTCGATATGAAACGGTTCGAAGCCGACCTGAATTCCCCGGCCCTGCAGCAGGCTGTGGCCAAGGATGTCGCCCAAGGCGCCAGCGCGGGTGTCGAGGGGACGCCGACGTTGTTTGTGGACGGGCAGAAGTTCAATGGTCAGATCACCCTCGCTTCGCTCAAGCCGGTGCTGGATGCAAAGCTGAAAACCAAATAGCTGCGTATAGAAAACTCTATGAGTGAAAACGCCTGGCCGACGCTCGATTGGAACCAGTGGCGCGACACCGCCATCACGCTTCAGATGTGGACTCAGATCGTCGGCAAGGTGCGGCTGGCGTTGACGCCGCTGCAGAATCACTGGTGGAATGTGCCGCTTTACGTGAGCTCGCGCGGGCTCACTTACTTCACTGATTCCGTACGTCGCCGAAGCTTTCGAAATTGAGTTCGATTTTATCGAGCACGTGCTGGAGATTCGAAGCAGTTGGGCTGCGACTGTGCCTCTGAAACTTCGCCCGCAATCGGTGGCCGCGTTCTATGCAGAATTTTTGGCTGCTCTGGGGTCACTAAAGATTTCGGTCCACCTCTATGGGACGCCAGTGGAGGTGAGCGCGCCCATTCCCTTCCGCGAAGACCATCGGCACGCCAGCTACGACGCCGACGCCGCGCATCGGTTCTGGCGAATTCTTGTGAGCACCGACGCGGTGTTGAAGGAATTCCGTGCTCTTTTCATCGGGAAGGCGAGCCCGGTGCATTTCTTCTGGGGCAGCTTCGATCTGGCGGCGACGCGATTTTCAGGACGCCCGGCACCGGAACGGTCCGGCGCCGATGCGATCACGCGTGAAGGCTACTCGCATGAAGTGATCAGCGCGGGATTCTGGCCGGGCAGCGATGCGTTTCCGACCGCCGCGTTCTATTGTTACGCCGCGCCTCCGCCGGAGGGATTGGCTAAAGAGAAAGTTCGTCCGGCTGCGGCTGCGTGGGACACGACGCTCGGCCAGTTCATTCTGAAGTACGACGATGTGCGGACCGCGGAGTCGCCGGAAGCAGTGCTGATGGATTTTCTCGACAGCACCTACGATGCGGCGGCGCGGCTGGCGAACTGGGATCGAGCCGCGCTGGAGCGCCACTAACGGTTGAACAAGAACGCGTTGCTGTTGAGCAGCGCCCACATCAGGTCCTGGGCGCGTTCGGCCCGGTTACCTTCTTTGGCAAGATAGGTCTGCGCGAAATCGAGCTCCTTCGATTCCGGCGCGCGTCCCAGCGCCGAGAGGTAGAGCTCATTGACCACTTTGCGATCGTCGGCGCCGGCCAAGATGAGCTTGGAGATGCGGCCATCCTGATCCGCAATGGCATCGGCGATGGTTGCGCCGTTCAGCAGATTCAGCGCTTGCACCAGACTCACGTCGCTGCGGCGCTCGCACTCACAACTGGTCTGCCGCTCGGGCCGCCCGAAGAGATCCAGAAATCCGCCGTGATCGATGGATGGGTCCGGAAATTCCTGGGCTTTGAACTCTTTCGGCACTTCCTTGAACTGGATGCGGCTGCCGGTGGCGATGTAGATGGCGTCGAACAACTCTTCGGCCGTCAACCGGCGCGGGGAGGCGTGCGAGAAGTTCGTCTCGTCGCTGGCGTTCCATTCATTCGTTTGGAAGGCGAGCTGATAAGTTCGCGAATTGACGATGGTGCGAATCAGATGGCGCAGATCAAAATCGTGATCGGCGAAATCTTTGGTCATGGCATCGAGCAGCGCGGGATTGGTGGGCGGATTGGTGGCGCGGATATCGTCCACGGGCTCGATAATGCCGCGCGCGAAGAAGTAACTCCACATGCGGTTGGCCATGGCTTTGGCGAAGAACGGATTCTGTTTGGAGGTGACCCAATCGGCGAGGCTCTTACGCGGATCGTTGGGCTTTAGCGCATCCGGGCCGGGGACATTCTCAATGCCGAACAGAAATTTCGCCGGCATGATGCGGCCGTCTTTGGGATGGTGAATTTCGTTTTCCTCGCGCTTGTCATAGATGATCTCTTCGGCGGAATCCGCGCCGTCTTTGATCCCGACGTTGCCGAAGAAAGCGGTCAGTTGGAAGTATTGATTCTGCGTCCACTTTTCAAAGGGATGATCGTGACACTGCGCGCAGACCATGCGCACGCCGAGGAACAACTGCGTGGTAGTTTCCATGGCTAGCTTCGGATCGCGAGTGAAGCGGAAGAAGTTCGCCGGCGGGTTCTTATAGGTGCTGCCCTTGGCGGTGATCAGTTCCCGCGCTATCTTGTCGTACGGGCGGTTCTCCGCGAGCGCTTCCCGGATCCACTCGTGAAACGCCCACATTCCCTTGTCGCCGAGCTTGTTGCGATTCACTTGCAGCAGATCGCCCCATTTGACGGACCAGTGGTCTACAAATTCGGGTTGGGTCATCAGCCGCTCGATCAGGGCGCTGCGCTTTCGGCGAGTCTCTGTCTTATCGGCCAGGAAAAGCCGCACTTGTTCGGGCGTGGGTGGTAAGCCGACGAGGTCGAGCGACACGCGCCGCAGAAACTCGGCGTCGGTGGATATTTCGGAAGGCAACAATTCCATCCGCTGCAGCTTTGCATCAACGAATTTATCGATGTAGTTGTATTCGGGGACAGGCTTCCAGGCGAAGTTTTCCTTCCCGGCTAGTGCGGTTACATTGATGACCGCGACCTTGCCTTCATAACGAACCAAAGCGGCGGTCTCGCCCTTACGAACCGTAGTAATGACACCGGCTTCACTTACTTCCGCGATAGTAGGTTGGATGCTCGAGTACACGGCTTCATGAGTGACATCGCGCGTAGACCCATCGGCATAATGCGCGACCACGTTCAACTGCTGCGTCGGGCCGGGCTTCTTGACGAACATCTCGGGCGGAGTTACGTCGAGTTTGACAACCTGCGCGGCGGCGGCATCCCCGAAACTCGAGCCTTCCGAAATCCAGCGCACGATGGTCTTGTAGTAAGGCGATTCAGTATCGAAACGCTGACCGCCGCCGTGAGCGATCTGCTGCGCCGGCTTCAGGAGAATGAGACTATTCGGCGGATCGGTGCGATTGAAACGCCGTCCCGACATGTCCTGCACGATGGCGCGATAGTCGAACTCGGGATCGTAGCCGCGGAGCGAAAGCTTGAAGCCGTTCTTGCCCTTCGCGCCGCCGTGGCACGGGCCGGACGTGCATCCGGTGCGATTCAGGATCGGCATCACATCCTTAACAAAACTCACCGGCGGCTGTGTCTCCGCCGCTAAAGCTGCAATGCCGGTCATCAGCATTACGGGAATGAAAATAGGTCGCATTCGGTTACCTCGCCGCCTTAGCTATGGGCATCACGATCAGGTTCGTATCGATATCGGCCACTTTGTATTCTTCCTTTGCCTTACGCCCGGTGTTCGGCGCCACAGATGTGATGCGGATGGGATATGAGCCGGGCTTCGCGGCAGGGGTCGCCTCGCAGGCGATCGCGAACGCAGTCGAATCGGCAGGCACTTCCGCGCTTGCGCACTTCACGTCATCGGGCAGGTCTCCTGCGGCCACGCGAATCACGCCGCCTTCAAACGTAGGCTCGCGGCGAACCTTACCGGTGATCGTCAGCGGACGGCCGGCTTCCAATTCCAGCTTCGGTTTATCAAGCGTCACATCGTAGCCTGGTACGACTTCAACTTCAATCGCAGGCGAAGTTACATTGACGGTCTTGCCGGCGATCTCGACCTCCGCTTCCAGCAGGACATCGAACCACGTGGCGGGGGTCGCGAAGTTCGTGCTCAGCTCAAAGTGGCCGGAATCCGGGTCCTTGCCTTCAGGCTTGTCCTTACTTTCCGGTTTCAGGATTCGCAGATTGCCGACGTTGCCGACGGTATCTTCATCGACCAGAACCGGCATTTTTGCTCCCGACGCGCGCCGAACGGTGTAATTAATCGGCCAGTCGAATCCCTGCGAGAGGCGCGCCATCGGCACGGGTGTGTCGATGGCGACGGGTATTGGTTTTCCCATCGCCATCGGGAGCGCCATGTTCAGCCACGCTGCCGTGAACGGCTTTTGCCTTTCGCCCTTAATGGCCGTGACCAGACCTGGGGCTGCGGCGCGGCGAACGATTTTTCCGTCAGCCGTGGTTGCCTCGGCGACTACGGTCAACTGCGCCGGAACGGGTTTTGCATCGGGGCTGGCAGTAATGGTGATGACGGTACGGGCTGTGCGGAAGCCCTGATTGTCGGTATTGAAACTCTGATCCGCGGACTCGTTTGGAACGTGTCCGCCGGCCTGCACGAATCCGTCCGGCAGATTTTGAATTCGAACGCGAAGCGGACCCTGATATCCACGGCGACGCACCAGCACAGGGACTTGCGCCGTGCCGCCTCGCGGAACATTGACGAAGGGCGTTAGCAACTCCGCGGTGAAGTCGGGCTCCTGCCGGCGCGCTTCCAAACGATACGCAAATGCCGGACCGCCGCGACCCAATTGATCTTCAACGGCAACGCTAATCGCATTCACATCCGCGGGCACCGTGAACGGCAGAATGGCATCGAGGCCGCCCGATCCGGCGCGCGAGGCAAGCTTCTTGCCCTTCTCATCGAAGATGGTGATCAGACCTTCAATGGGCGAGCCGAGCGACGCGCCAACCAGTTCGATGAACCAATTCTCCCGCGGCTTTACGGCAACGCGATAGGCATCCACCTCACCTGGAGAATCGATGCGGCCGTTCATCACGACGCCGTCGTCCAAGGCGCGGTCGCCGGATGCGGGTTCGAGAAGCTCGCGCTTATCGCTCAACGCAAACCAGAAAGGAAGCGTGGGGGATCCTGGGAGACGCACCGGTGTTAAGGCTCCAGTCGTATTCACATCGGGCTTGACGACGACTGGTGCGGCGAGATTCCCCCCCAACAGGCTGACATTAGCCGGCTCGCCGCGGCGGCCGCCCAATGGGAAAATGCCGTCGGCGAAGTCATACGCCGCGATGGTCAGGCGGTAAAAATTTTGCGTCTGGTCGCTATAGCGCGTATCGTGCAAGCGCACGAAATACTTTCCGTTCTTGGCGAAAGTAACCTGCACGCGCGAATCGACGCCGATTCCGGGCGCGTCATCGTTACGTGCGATCTCATGGCCGGCGGCGTCGAGAATTTCAATCGCGGGATCGACGGCCGAACCGGCGCGACGCGCGATCACCTCGAAGACGAGCTTCTGGCTGGCCTTGGCGTTGAAGCTGAAATGGTCGACATCAGCACCCGAAAGTGTCCCGCTTACGGTCGAAGGGACCGGCACGGGCTGCGCAGTCACAAGAGTGTCGTTCAACTCTTTCGGGTTCTTAGTCTCGTTCTCTTCGACTTCCGGAAAATCGCCGACGGCGAACAACACAACGTTCGAATAGCCGTCATCGGTGAGCAGCCGGACCGGATAGAGGCCGACCGGAACATCGGGTTTCAGAACCACCAGAAACGGAAGCTCCGCGATGGCGCGCATGGGGTCGGTCGATGGAACCAGGCGCGAAAAACTTGCGGGCAGCGCGGTCTCGACCTTCGCGCCGGCCGCGAGATCGGTGCCGCGAAGCTCCAGCGTGAAAGTGGTTCCGCGCTTGGCGCCATGCGGATAGACTTCCTTGATCACAGGGCTGGCGGCCAGAAGCTGCGACATTGCAATCAGCGCGAAAAGTGTTCTCATTTGGCAGCTACCTCAATGGCTACCGGTAGGAAGGATTTCGCCAGCTTCCCATCCAAATCGAAAATGCGCACGGTGCCGTCAAAGCCCGCGGTCGCGAGGTGCTTGTTGTCCGGATGGAATTGCAGGGCGTATGTCCCGCCGCCGTGACCGGTGCACTTGGCGACGAGCTCGCCGGATTCCAGGTTATAGATCGGCACGTCGCCCACTTCCGAGCCCACGGCGATGTATTGACCGTCGTTGCTAATCGCGAGTGACAGAATCGGTCCATCCTGTTTCGGATATTTACGAATGAGCGTGGAGTCGTCGGCTATGCGCATTGCGCGCGGACGATCCATGCGGTAGAGGTACGGAACGCGCTCGGCCCCGCCGATCAGCACCCAATCCTTTTTCGGATGGCGCGCGATCGCGGCCAGCGGCTCTTTGAGCAGGTTCACATTTTCGAGAAATGCGCCGGTATTGGCGTCGATCAACTTGGCGGCGCGGTCGCGGCCCACCGACACCAGGCGCTTGCCATCGATGCCGAATACGGTGCCGAAGACCCACTCCTCGTGATGATCCATGCGGCGGATCTCCTTGCCGGTTGCGACATCGAACAGGCGGACGGATTTATCCGCACCCCCGAACACTACTTTCGCGCCATCGGGCGAGAACGAAAGTCCCGATAACGTGTCGTTGGTGAGAACGGTGGAGGAGCGCTGCTTGCGCGTCTTCACATCCCATATCTGCAGTTCGCCGAAACGCGCGGGACTTCCGCCGACAGCGGCGAGTGTTGCGCCGTCGGGCGAGAACGCGATCGAGTGGATGCGTTCGGAGAGGCAGGGCAGCCGCGCGATCAGGCCAGTGTCGTCGTGCAGCAGGATTTCGCGATAGCCGGAGACGGCGAGCAGTTTACCGTCGGGCGAATACCCGAGCGCGGTGAGCACGGGGGCGGCGCGATAGACTGTCGGCCCACGCTGCGCGACGGTAATTTCCGCATCGTTAGGCGAATCGTCTTTGGCGCCTTCTTGAATCCAGCGCTTGAACAGATCGATCTGTTCCGGGACGAGCGGCTTGCCGCCGTATGGCATGGCCGGCGTGAGCTTGCCGGTCAGATACTGCACGACGACGCTGTCGTCCGGCTTGCCTGGCAGGAAGGCCGCGCCCTTGCGGCCGCCTTGCGCGAAGGCCGCATAGGTGGTGAGTTGCAGGTTCGATTGCTTGCTGGCGGGCTGGTGGCATCCCACGCAGGTTTTCGTGAGGATGGGACGAATCTGTTTCGAGAAGCTGACCGGATCTTGCGCGTGCGCCGCGGCGGTTAGCAACAGGGCTGTCGCGCCAGCGACCATTCGGAGGGGGACCATGATCTTTGGCCTTGCATTATATCGAGTTCAGGAGTTTCGAATATATTGCCCGCGCCTCGCCGATCCTGGCCAGCGCTTCGGCTTTGTCTTTCGGCGTGGGGAAATTGGCCTGCTCTTCGGCCCAGCGCTGCAGGTATGAGATCTGATCCAAAAACAGCCGCGCCGATTCGCGCGCATGGGGACCCCGGCCGGGCATATCGAGATAGATGGGCGAGCTATGCGCAAACACCGGCATCTTCCACCAGGTCGCGCCGTACTGCAGCATTTTACGTCCGTGCACGCGCGCCGCGATCCAGCCCCCTCGATCCAGTTCGATATTTTCGTCAAGAGCGGCAGTGAAATGGTCGCCTTTCGGTTCCACGGTGCGGATCACCGAACCGTTGTGAATGATCTCAAGCTGCTCATAAGGTTCGAGCGACTGCGCGTGCGCCTTAACATGCAGACGCACTCTTCCTGGCTTGAGATGCAGCGTCTCGCCGGCTTCTTTGCCATCCACAATGAATTCGAGAAGCGGATAATCGGTTGCGAACGTGCGGCCTTTGCGAATGCCCTCGATCCACGAATTGTAAGTCAGCGGCCCGTCGGTTTTGACGTAGACGCGCGCGCTGCCCATCGGCGGATTGAGCGCCATCTTGTCCGATCCAGAGGAAGCGGCAAGATGGAAGCCGCAGTTCAGGTAGTGATAATAGACATCGATCGGTGCTTTGGAATAGACCTCGGGGCCATGCATTTTGTAGATGTCGACGAGGATGGGATGGTGTGCGAACGGGTTGCCGGTGGTGAGCAGATCGATGGAATCGATTCGTCCGAGCGCGATATCGAGCGGCGCTTCGAGGGAGGGATAGGGCCAGTGTGCCCAGGTGACGAGGCCGCCTTGCGCGTGGGCATCGTCGGCGGCGTGGAGCATGAGTGGCCAATCGTAGCCGCCAACGCCGGACTCGCGCAGGCCGCCGGTGGATACGGGCCAGACGATCGACTTCAGATTCTGAAAGATAAGGTGGGCCAGCAGGCCATGGCGGAACTCTTCGCCGACCTGCACAAAGTGGCTCGCGTCCGAGACCGGCGAGAGCTTGCCGGTAAAGTGCTCCACGTTTTCAAAGTGGCCGTCGCCGGGGCGCCCCGATTTGTAACCGCTCTTCAGAAGCAACAGGCTGCACACACGCAGGCCCTCGCACTCCATCTCATACCGGATGCCACTCGGGTCGGGAAAGTGCATGTGCGTGTCGCCGGGGTACCAACCGCGCGCCTCGAAGTCGGCGAACTTACGCAACGGCAGCTTGATGACAGCGGTCTCGTCGGACTTCACGTCAACGGATTCATTGACGGTCTGGTATTCGTAACCCTTGGACGCGTGAAAGTTGTAGCGGCCGGGCGGCAGATCGATCAAGGCGGAATCGTAGACGAGGGCGTGAAGTTCGAGCGGCGTTTCGTCCCCGTCACCCAAGATCAAATCTCCGGCACTGTGTTTGGTGACATCGGGAACCGGCATGTGACCGAGTGGCGCGAAGTAGTCGCCCGCGGAGTTGGTGACGCGCAGGCGAACGCCTGTGGGCTTGCCGGATTCATCCAGGATGCGCAGCGTGAGCCGCGACATTCCGGGAAAAGGGCGGCGAGTCGCGTGGTCGGCGTAGATCAGAAGGGCGCCAAAGAGGAGGATCGGGAGGAATCGCTTCAAAGCTGCGAAGCATATTGTCACAGAGGCGCAGGTAAAATCAATGCGGCGAGCTAGCGCCGCAATTTCCAGTAACGTCCGGCTGCCAGGGTCAGAAGGACTCCGGCGCCTAATTGGGCCAGCGCACCGGGCTCCGGAAGCGGTGCGGGAACTCCGCCATCGCGAAAGACAAATGCCTGCTCAGTGCCAGTGTGCCCCGGTATTCCTCCCACCTGCTCAATGAAGCGGAAATTGCTGAAATCGAAACCGGAGTAGTTGTTAGCGGCCGCAACATCGGCGGCATTTCCGTAGGTGATGGCATCCTGCGTCTGCGATGCGGAACCGAAGACTCGCCAAATAGCGTGTTGTAAACCGACCTGCTGGCTGGCATTGGAGTAAGTCTGAGCCGAGAGCCACGCTACTCGCTCATAGAGCGGAAGAGCCTGCGGGCCGCCGAAATAGCCGGTGGCGGCCGCGTCGTTGATGGATAGAAGATTCGCCTGCCAAGTGTCTCCTTGCTTCACCTCGTCGAACGTGTCGTAGCAAGTCACCAGCCGGTAAGCGGCGTCGATTGTGATCCGGTACGGCATCACATAATGAGCGCCATCGTTGACGCCGGTCGGTGCATCCACGAACGTGATTTGCGAGGCCGGCGGCTTTGGCGTTGCTCCAGCGACTGCGGCGAGTGCCAGAAGCGATAAAAATGCTCGTCTCATGAGAACAGTTTGGCATCCGGCCAGTTTGGCAACAATCGGGAATTCACCTTAGACGGTACCGGCGCACCGTTTACCGGACATTGTGTTCAGAGCTCACGACCATACCGTTGCCATCGAACAAGTTGAAGTACCAGGCGGTCACTCCCTCGGGAATATGCGCCGCGCACTGGTGCGATTTTGGCTCGATTTGGGCGGGAACGCTTTCCCACTTCCGATCCTGCCAGCGCCCCCGGTCTTTGGTGTAGTTCAATTCCGCCTTGACGATCGGCCTTCGGGATTTGTACTCCACCATTTCGAGAGTCGTCTTGCTGATCCGTGGAAGCGGAGTTTGTTTCCGGAGAACGGAGTCCGCAAATGCCGGAATCTCTGCGGGAATGGCGCCGTCCGGATGACTGTGGGGCATCCGGACGCGAACCGATAAGGTACGCGGCCCTTGGGGCAAACGGTATGACTTCCGCAGTGACGGGAACGGATACGCAAAGTCGTTGGTGCCGGTGACCCACAGCATCGGCATCTTCGCGCTGTGCAGATACGCCGACGGGTCCCACAACGATAGCCAGCGGGCCGCTCTCTCCTTGCCCATCTTTTCGAAGTCATTCAGCCACGCAGAGTCTTCACCCAGAAATCCACATCCATAGACCGGCGCCGCAAAGCGAAATCGGGGATCTACGCCGGAAACGATATCCGTGAGGTATCCGCCCCATGAAATCCCGGTCACGCCTGTGCGCTTGGGATCAACCTCCGCAAAAGAGCGGACAAGCGAGTGCGCAAGAATCACCCCCGCCACGGCGTGATAGGTCCACTGATCCGTCAGCGGCTCATCGATCTGATCAAAGCCGCCCCATCCCGGCGGCCCGCCAAAATCGTGGTGTTTCTTAGACGGGCTCCAGGGCTTCCCGTCCGGTGCTTTGTCGGGAACGCTGCCGCACGTATCCATCGCGATCGCGGCGTAGCCACGTCTGTTCCACATGCGGACCCATTCGGCGAAGGCCGTGCCACCGCCACCATGAATCAGAACGATCGCGGGCAACTTCGCCCCGGCAGGCGCTCCGTAGTATGCGAAGACGCGGGTGGGCCTGCCTTTCCAGGGAACGGATTCGAAGTAAAGGGCGCGCACGCCAGGCTCCTCCGTTTGAGCGGCAATGACTTTAGGCGCTCGCGAGAGAGCATGCATGTCCCAAGGCGCGGCTCCGCGAAGCAGCAGGGGTGCCAACAGAAGCACGGCGAATTTCATAGCAAGAGGATTTTATTCTAATGCCCCGCTATGCTGTGATCATGCGATTTTTGCTCGGGCTCATTGTGGGCCTCCTTCTGCTCCCAATCGGCGCGTACTTCTACGTTCGTCTTGGGTACGCCCCGGTGGCAACAGCCGCTCCCGCGATCCCGTTTGAACGCACCATCACGCACTTGGCCTTGAATGCGCGGATCCAGAAAGAAGCGCCCAAAGATTCGCCGGTGTCGTTGAATGAGGCCAACCTTACGGAAGGCGCGAAGGAATATCGCGAACACTGCTCGGTTTGCCACGGCCTGCTGAACCAGCCTGACAGCACCATCGCCAAAGGCATGTTCCCGAATCCACCGCAACTGTTTAAGCATGGTGTGACCGACGATCCTGTGGGCGAAACGTATTGGAAGATCGAGAACGGTATCCGCCTGACGGGAATGCCGGCGTACAAGCAGTCGGTATCCGAAGACAAAATCTGGAAGATGAGCCTGATGCTGGCGAATGCCGATAAGCTACCGGTCGAAGCCACGGCGATTCTGCAGAAGCCGTTGCCTGTCGATTGAGGGCGGCGCGTGCCCTCGTGATAGCCTTGCGCTTGTTCTATGTCCTTTGACCTTGCCTCCGCCGCTCGCGCGGAAATGCTTCAAGACGGTTTCCATCCTGACTTCCCTCCCGAAGCGGATGCGCAGCTCGCGACAATCGCTGCCGCGCCCCCTCCTCGGGCCAGCGATGGTGTTC
The DNA here is from genome assembly GCA_038229055.1 of Bryobacterales bacterium. GTDB lineage: Bacteria > Acidobacteriota > Terriglobia > Bryobacterales > Bryobacteraceae > JANYJA01. The sequence goes on from JBBROU010000003.1 coordinate 27,206, forward strand.
GCGATCTGCGAAATCTTTTGTGGTCTTCGATCGACAATGACAGCTCGCGCGATCTGGATCAGATCGAATACGCCGAACGGGTAGCGGGAGGCATCCGTCTGCTGGTCGGGATCGCGGACGTGGATTCCGCGGTGGCGATAGGCTCGCCGATCGACCAGCACGCGGCTGCCGAGACGACGTCGGTGTACACCGGAATCCGGACCTTTCCGATGCTGCCGGAACGGCTTTCGACCGGTCTGACGTCGCTCAATGAAGACTCGGACCGGCTGGCGCTGATCTTGGAGGTGGTGGTGGCGCCGGATGGAACTGCGTCGAACGATTGCGTGTACCGGGGGCTGGTTCGCAACCAGGCGCAGTTAACGTACAGCGCGACGGGCGGGTGGCTGGAGGGTGGGCCCGCGCCGTCGAAGATCGCGGCATCGAAGCCGTTGCAGGATCAGTTGAAGCTTCAGGACGAAGCGGCAGTGACGCTACGGCGAAAGAGGCAGGCGCTCGGCGCGTTGAACTTCGACCGCATCGAGGCTATGCCGGTGATTGCGGATGGGCAGGTGCAAGACATCAGGGCACAGCCCAAGAACCACGCGAGCAAGCTAATCGAGGACTTCATGATCGCCGGCAATGAAGTGATGGCCCGCGCGCTGCTGAACGGTGGCGTGTCCTCCATTCGGCGCGTGGTTAAGTCGCCCGAACGGTGGCCGCGCATCGTGGAGATTGCGGCGGGGTTCGGCGAAAAGTTGCCGGTCGAGGCGGATTCCGCGGCATTGAACGTGTTTCTGCAGAAGCGCAAGGCGGCCGATCCGATTCACTATGCCGACCTGTCGCTGGCAATGATCAAGCTGATGGGCCCCGGCGAATACGTGCTGGCGCGCGCGGGAGAATCCGACGCCGGGCACTTCGCCCTGGCGGCGCACGATTACACCCACTCCACTGCCCCCAACCGGCGGTTTGCAGATCTCGTTACGCAGCGGCTAATCAAGTCTGTGCTCGCGAAGCAGCCGGCGCCGTATAGCGATGAGCAGCTCGACGGCATTGCGCGGAACTGCACGCTGAAGGAAGATGCCGCCCGGAAGGTGGAGCGCAATATGAATAAGCGGATCGCCGCCGTCGCATTCCATTCGCGTATCGGCCAAAATTTCTCGGCCATCGTGACCGGGGTGAGCTCAAAGGGGGTTTTCGTGCGCGTGCTCGACCCGCCCGTCGAAGGCAGGTTGATGCGCGGCTTCGAAGGTGCGGATGTGGGCGATCAGGTTCCAGTAAAACTGCTCAATACCGATGCGCAGCGCGGGTTCATCGATTTCGGGAGAGTATAGGGTGCGGATTTTCTTAGTGTTTGCGATGGCGGTTTCGCTGGCGTGGGCGCAGCGGGATTGGAAAGTTTACGGCGCGAATTCCGAGAGTACGCGCTATTCGTCGTTAAGCCAGATCAACCGCGAGAACGCCAGTAAATTGCAAGTCGCGTGGACATACGATACCGGAGACGCGTTCGAGAACTCGGAGATGCAATGCAATCCGCTCGTAATTGACGGGGTACTCTACGCGACCACGCCCAAACTGCGGCTGATTGCTCTCGATGCGTCTACGGGCAAACTGAAGTGGAAATTCGATCCGAACCCGGCGGACAAGGTCATCGGCAAGGCGCGCAACCGGGGGGTTACGTACTGGCAGGATGGTTCCGACCGCCGCATTTTCCTGGTGGCGCAGCATTACTTGTACGCGGTGAATGCGGAAACCGGGCGCGCCGTGACGTCGTTCGGAAAAGACGGCCGAGTGGATTTGCGAGAAGGACTGGGACGCCCGCTCGAGGACATTTCTATATCGGCGACGAGCCCAGGGATTGTGTACAAGGACCTGTTGATTCTGGGCAGCATCGTGAGCGAAACACTACCCTCGGCTCCGGGAGACATCCGCGCATTTGAGGCGCGCACGGGCGCGGTGCGATGGACCTTTCGAACGATTCCGCATCCAAGAGAATTTGGCCATGAGACTTGGCCGAAGGATGCCTGGACGTACATCGGGGGCGCGAATAACTGGACCGGCATGGCGCTCGATGAGAAGCGGGGGCTGGTCTTCGTGCCGACCGGTTCGGCGGCGTTCGATTTCTACGGCTCCAACAGGATCGGTGACAATCTGTTCGCCAACTCTCTGATTGCGCTGAATGCGGACGACGGGCGGCGGGTATGGCATTTCCAAGCTGTCCGTCACGATCTATGGGACCGCGATTTTCCGGCTCCCCCAACACTGGTGACCCTGCGCCGCAACGGCAAACCGGTGGATGCCGTTGCGCAGATTACGAAGGCCGGCGTGGTGTTTGTGTTCGAGCGGGCGACCGGCAAGCCGCTGTTTCCGATCGAATATCACAAGGTTCCCGCCAGCGATGTGAGCGGGGAACGCGCGTCGGCCATGCAGCCGTTTCCGTTGAAGCCGCCGCCTTTCGCACGGCAGGTTTTTGACGAGGCTACGGTGACGGACCGGACCCCTGAAGCGCATCAGGCGGTGCTCGAACGGCTGCGAGGGTTGCGTAGCGCGGGGCAGTTTCTGCCGCCCAGCATGCAGGGGACGGTTATCTTTCCCGGCTTTGACGGCGGCGGCGAGTGGGGCGGCGCGGCGTTCGATGCAGACAGCGGATTGCTCTACGTGAATGCCAACGAGATGGCGTGGATCATGCGGTTGGTGGATAGCCCAAAGCCGGGCGGCCCAGTGACGGGCCACAGCTTGTACACGCAGAAGTGCGCTACGTGCCACCGAGAAGACCGGCATGGAACGCCGCCGGAGTTTCCCTCTCTGGTGGGGATCGGGGAGCGTCATTCCGAGCCCGAGATCGAGAACGTCGTCCGCAAGGGAAACGGACGGATGCCTGGATTCGCTTATCTAAAGCCGGAAGAGATTCGGGCGGTGACGCAATTTATCGCGAAGGGCGAGGACAAAGAGATCGCGCTCGGCGGCACGGCAACTTCGCCGATGATCCAGAAATACCGGTTTGAGGGGTACAACAAGTTTCTCGATCCGGAGGGCTATCCCGCCGTGAAGCCGCCGTGGGGCACGTTAAATGCGATCGACCTGAACCGGGGCGAGATCGCATGGAAGATTCCGTTCGGGGAATTTCCCGAGCTTGCGGCGAAGGGGTTTCCGATCACCGGGAGCGAGAACTACGGCGGTCCCGTGGTGACGGCTGGAGGCGTGCTGTTTATCGGTGCGACCACGCATGACCGCAAGTTCCACGTGTATGACAAGAGCACCGGGAAACTGCTTTGGGAGACGCTGCTACCGGCGGGCGGCAATGCGACCCCGGCGACCTATGAAGCGAGCGGCCGGCAGTATGTGGTGATTGCGGCTGGCGGCGGAAAATCGGGTTCGCCTTCAGGCGGTTCGTACGTGGCGTTTGCGCTGCCGCGGTAAGCTGGAGGGCTCAACGCATGCGGGAACGAACGGCCGGACGGGCCAACTGCTCCCAAAGTGCGGTGGCGTAATCGATCTGTCCGGCAGCCGACGGATGATATCCGTCACTACGGATCAGACCCTTGGCGGATGCGGCAGTATAGCTGCCCCAGCGGTCGAACATATCCAGATGCATTATGCCGGCGGCTTTGGCTACGCGCTCATTGATGGCGTGATAGACGCTCTGCTGCGGCGACAAAGTATTCTCGTCTATGCGCGGATTTTCGCTAATCAGTATCACCGCGCCAAACCGGCTGGCGTAGGCGACAATGCGCGAGAGGCACGTTTCATACTGGTCCAGCGGCACGCTGGACGCGATGTCGTTCATCCCCAAAGCGACGATGGTCAGCGTGGGGGCAAGGACATCCAGGAAACGGAGAGCGTCCAGCGAAGCTCCCGCTTCAATGATGCGGTGACCGGGATTCGAGACATTTTCCACCAGGATGCCGCGCGTTCCAATTTCCGCTGAGAGTCCCCAAAGGTAAGCCTTCCCTCCCTTTGGAATGGCAACACGGACGAAGTGCCAGCCAACGTTTCCCCGGTGAATCGTCGCCTTCATGAAAGTCGGCGTCGTGCATGCGCCCCCTACCGGATGCGGAATATTGTCGACCATGAAGGAAAACGGCGTACTGTCGGGCGTGCATACGTAGAGAACGTTCAGGGTGTCGCTCTCATGGAATACCGTGAGTTCTGCGAAGGCTCCGTCCGTTCCGGAGAAGGCGGAGCCGAATGGCCCATAGGTAGGTTCGCCCTTCCACGGCCCGGTTAAAACCCAGGCTCCGGACCACATTGAAAAGAAGCCTGGTCCACGGTCGCCGAGCGAGTCCGCAAGCTGCGATTTGACGTTCTGGACAAAGCTATCGCCTTCGGCAATGGAATCGCCTAGGACGACCACAGTTGGATTGGGTTGCTGCAACGCCGGAAAGCTGGAAGAAGCCCGGACCCCGGTCGCGAGCATGAAAATCGCGCTAAAAGTAACAATTCGGTTCACAAATGTCCCCTAATGCAAGGCTCAATAAGATTGCAATGATCTGTTTGTAGCACATAACGCGGAAATGCGAGCGTTAATCTTCCCATCCCAGTTGCCTCCTTGGCGACTGACGTGCAGAACGTCAGGTGGAGATTTACCCATGAGTTTCTCGATGCTTCGCACATGCGCCCACTGCGGATCTAAGAATCGGGTCGGAGCCAAACATTTATCGGACACCGGCAAATGCGGGTCATGCAGAGAGTTGCTGCCGCCACTGGCAGAGCCGATCGATGCGGATCGGAGCACGTTTGATGAGATAGTGCGCGAGTCAAAAGTGCCTGTATTAACGGATTTTTGGGCGTCTTGGTGCGGGCCATGCAAAGCGGCTGCGCCGGAAGTGCGAGCCCTGGCCCAAGAGATGAGCGGAAAAGCGGTGGTGTTGAAGGTGAACACCGAGGAGCATGGGGAACTGGCTGCCCGATTCCGAATTCAGTCGATCCCGACCTTTGTAGTACTGCGGGACGGGGAAGTCGTGAGTCAGAGATCCGGGCTGGCGCCGCGTGCTGAGATGAAGCGGTGGCTGGAAGCAGCGTCGGTTGGCCGCTAGCCTTTCTCGACGGGATAGCCCTTTTCGACCCAATCGGTGTGGAGGTTGTTTGGAATGGTGAGCACCTTCACCCGGGAGTAGCCCAGAGTCTTAATCGCGCTAAACGCGGGCCGGACGTTCGGGCAATTTTGCCAAGGGCAGCAGCCGCAATAGATTACGATCTCGCGATTGTGAGCGACACCGGCAAGTGCCGCGGTCAGCCGCGCGGAATCGCCGGTCGGAGCGGTGAACTTGGATCCTTCGCCGGCGTAGATTGATCCGGGGATGTGGGCTCCGCGGAATAAAACAGGAAATCCGACGTGCAGAATCAACGGGCGATCTTGCGTGGAAGCGATCGCCGCGACCAAGTCTTTCGGTCGAAGCAAGTCGGAGTCTTTCCACGGGTCGGCAGTATTCGACGCGGCGGTCGCGATGCCCGCTAATCCCGAACCGATGATTGCGAGCGCGACGCGCCTGGTGGGTTTTGGTTGGTGCATGGTCCTATATTCTCGTATTCTGGTGTCTGTCATCACACGGAGGGCGCATTATGAACCGGCGACATTTTCTCATGGGCGCAGCGGCGACGGGAACGGCCGCTGCAGCACCCAGGGGCACGAACGATAGCGTGCGGATGGCGTGCGTCGGCCTGCGAGGCCGGGGCAAATCACATCTGGAAGCTTTCACCTCGCTGCCGAACGTGGACTTAGTGGCCATCTGTGATGTCGATCGGTCGGTGATCGACAACGCCGGCAAGTTCATCGAGAGCAGGGGAAAGAAGGCTCCGGCGGCGTATACCGATTTGCGCAAGCTGCTGGAGGATAAATCGATCGACGCGATTTCCATTGCGACGCCGAACCACCAGCACACGCTGCAGACAATCTGGGCTTGCCAGGCTGGCAAAGATGTTTACGTCGAGAAGCCGTGCTCCCACAATATGTTCGAGGCCAGGCAAATTGTGGCGGCCGCGCGGAAATACGATCGCATCGTGCAACAGGGCAGTCAGAGCCGCTCAGCGGTGGCGCTGCAGCAAGCTGTCCAGAAGATGCAGGAGGGACTTCTGGGCGACGTCTACATGGCCCGCGGGCTCTGCTATAAGTGGCGGAAGTCGATCGGGCACACGCCGGAAGAGCCGGTCCCCGCAGGCGTCGATTACGATTTGTGGCTTGGGCCGGCGCCGAAGCACGCGTTTACGAAGAACCGGTTTCACTACAACTGGCACTGGTTTTGGGAATACGGCAACGGAGATCTGGGGAACCAGGGTATCCATGAGGTTGACATTGCACGATGGGGACTGGGAGTGAAGTATCCGACCAAGGTATCGGCGATGGGTGGACACTTCATGTTCGATGACGATCAAGAGACGCCGAACACGATTAACTGCTCTTATGAGTTCGACGTAAAAGGCAAGAAAAAGCTGATGACTTTTGAAGTGCGGCACTGGATGACGAACCACGAGGCGGGCATTCATGAGTTCGACGAGAGCGTGAAAAGTAACACCGTGGGCAACATTTTTTATGGCTCAGAAGGTTACTTAGCGATTGACGGCTACCAAAAGTATGAAACCTGGATGGGCAAGGATCAGACGCCGGGGCCCAACGGGAAACAGGGCGGGGACCATTTCGGGAACTTCATTGATGCGGTAAGAACCCGTCGCCGCGAATTGTTGACGGCAGAGATTGAAGAGGGCGCGATCTCTACTACGCTGGTGCACCTGGCGAACATCTCTTATCGTGTTGGGCGGACGTTGAATTTCGACGAAAGCACTTATTCGGTGACGGGCGACGCGGAGGCAAACCGAATGTTCACTCGCGATTACCGCGCGCCCTTCGTGGTGCCGAAGCTGGTGTAGGGTCGTTAGCGAGACGGTGTTTAGCTTGGGCTCCGGGCCAGGAGAGTGCGGGACGCCGCTTCATTGCCGCGCAATCTCGCAAGAACAGATTTATCAGATTTTGATAGGGCATTCCGAACTCCGCGGCCACTTGTTTGAAATAATCCACTGAGGAAACATCGAGACGGATCGTGACTTGCCGCTTAAGCTGTTGGGTATAAGGGTTCTTTTGAGAATTGGAAAAATCGTATTCAGCTTTCATTGGAAACTCCAGTAGGTTATTTCTTCACGAGCTGCCGCACGGCGGGCTGAGATCAAACGAATCACATTGTCGGCCTCCCGATAGCAATGGCTGACGATCAGACAGTTTGATCGAAGGCTGTAGCCCAACAGCAGAAAGCGTTGCTCTTCGTCTGAATGACTCGGATCGTCGATCAATCGAGCGTGGTCATCAAAAAATACCGTCCGCGCTTCTTCAAATGAGATTCCGTGCTTGGCGACGTTGGTTCGCGCCTTAGTCGGGTCCCTTGCAAATTCTATATTGCTCATAGCATTATAGCAGCAATATTATCCCGATCGACCGGGAAGCGGATCAATCCGGAAGCTTTTCTTTTTCCCGCTTGTAGACATGGGCGTTCTTGAAAAGCTTTTCGCCGACTGCCTTCTTCACCACTGTCCGCAGCAGATTGTCGCTCTGCATCGCTAAGTCTCTGAGTGTTTCGCCGGGGCGGCCGCGGAAGCTGGTTACATGGTAACTACCGTCGGTGTCCACGGGCTGAGGGGAGAAGTAGTAGTTCGACACACAACAACGGCGGCCATTCGCGGTCACCGGGCTGACGCTGTGCCATGACGTTTTGTTGGTCAGCATAACCACCAACCGGTTGAATGCACTGGTGATCGTGCGCTGTGGTTCCCGCGGGCCGCGGTCCCAGAGCTCCAGGTTGCCGCCGTTTTCCTGGCGCCAGTCGGGAGTCACGTAATAGAGCAGATTCAACGCGCGGTAGTTCCGTTGGTCCTTGTCATGCGAGTTATCGAGGTGCGGGTTTAAATAGTGACCCTGACTCATCACGCTGATGCCGCCCGCATAAAGATGCTTGTCGGGGAACAAGCCGCCGATGCGCGTGATGCGCGCAATGAGTTCGGCGACACCGGGTTGTTGAAACGCATACACGGTCTCCTCGAGGATGCGCGGGTACCGATCCATCTGCACGCCGACGAGTTTGTCCTGGCCGAGATTCTTCTTTCTGACTAGTTCGGAATCGGCTGGAAACGCATCGTGGATTTCGAGAGCGAGGCCGGCGGGCAAAAGATCGTCTACCGCGAAAGATCCCACACGCCCGGGACGCGCGAACTCGGCACGGAGCGCGTCTTCGAGCGGCGTCAGCCGGCCGACAATCAGCGCTCCGATTTCACTGCGATTCATCTGCCTGTCAAGTTACTTGATCGGCGAGTAGTCGGTCGGGTCCATAAAGGTGGACGTCACGTGATCGACAATCTTGCCGTTGGCTTCGGAGGCCTTCTGAACTGTCTGCCATTCGGGATCGGCGCGGAAGGCGTCCCAATTTTTCTTGGCGGCGTCGCGGCTCTCGTGCGAAATGATGTAGATGAGCGTGTTTTTCGAAAGCGGCTCGTCCTGCGGCACCCAGTAGCCGACGTTTTTCATGCCGTGCTTCTCGAAAATCTGGGTGGTGTGCTCGCGGAAGCGTTTGTGCAGATCGTCGAGCTTGCCGGGCAAAGTCGTGTAGGTGCGGAGTTCAAAAACCCGATTATTCATAGCGTGGACGGTGCGGCGAGCGCCGATCTCGTAGCCGGTGAGGAGCAGCGCTCCGGCCAGGGCGACTTGCAAAATGGTTCGGTTGAACATGTCGCCTGATTCTACAACGCCGGGCGGATGGCTTGGTAACATGGAGGTTCAGCCACATGTTCCGATTCGAGACCGCGGGCGAATCCCATGGGGAGTGTCTGGTTGCCACTCTGACCGGTTTGCCCGCCGGAATTCCCATATCTCTAGAGCAGATCGATCACGAGCTTTGGCGCCGCCAGCAAGGCTTTGGGCGCGGCGGGCGCATGAAGATCGAAACCGATCGCGTGGAGATCGTGGCGGGCGTGCGGCACTCGCAGACGATCGGTTCACCGATCGCGATGCTGATCCGCAACAAAGACTGGAAGAACTGGACCGAAGCGTTGCCGATCGAGCAGATCGAAGACGGCGATGCGAAGCAGAAGCGCGTGACCCGTCCGCGGCCGGGGCATGCGGATCTGGCTGGCGCCATCAAATACAATTTTCAGGACGCGCGATACATTTTGGAGCGGGCCAGTGCGCGCGAGACCACGGCGCGGGTAGCGGTGGGCGCAATCGCGAAACAGTTTCTGGGGCAATTCGGCTGCAGCGTGCTGAGCCACGTAATCGCGGTTGGCCCCGTGCGCCTGGAGCGCGCGGTGGAGTGGGATGAGCTGGTCGCGCTGGCAAAGGAGACCGAGGTGCTGCTGGGGTGCGTCGATGTCGAGCGACAACAGAAGATGAAGGAAGTGGTGGACGAAGCATATCGCACCGGCGATACCATCGGCGGCATCTTCGAAGTGGTGGCGCACAATCTGCCGCCGGGGCTCGGCTCGCACATCACGTGGGACTCGCGCTTAGATGGCAAACTGGCCCAGGCGATCGTTTCGATGCAGGCAGTGAAGGGAGTTGAAGTGGGATTCGCTGAGGAGGGTTCGGCGAGTTTCGGCTCGAAAGTTCAAGACACGATTCATTACGCCAAGGAGCAGCGGCATTTTTATCGCGGGAACAACCGTGCGGGTGGGATTGAAGGCGGCATGACCAACGGGCAGGACATTCGGGTGCGCGGATTTCTGAAACCGATCTCGACGTTGCGAAGACCGCTGGAGTCCGTGGATCTGGAGACACGCGATCCGGCGCTGGCGGCCTATGAACGGTCCGACGTGTGCGTGGTTCCGGCCGCGGGAGTGATCGGCGAGGCGATGGTTGCGATTGTGCTGGCAGCGTCCTTCCTGGAAAAATTCGGCGGTGATTCACTCGCCGAAACCAAGCGCAACTTTGAAGGCTATCTGCGGCAAGTGACGGAATTTTAGGCGATGATTCACAAAATTGTTAAGTACGGCCAACCGGTGCTGGAGCGTGTGGCTGATGACGTGACCGAATTCGACACGCCCGACTTGCAACAGCTTGTGCAGGATATGTTCGAAACCATGTATGCGGCCAAAGGCGTGGGCCTGGCGGCGCCGCAGATCGGCATCGGCAAGAAGATTACAGTGATCGACGTCAGCGGCGGTGAAGGCGAACCGCAGCAGATTGTGTTGGTGAATCCGCGAATTGTTCACAAAGAAGGCAAGCAGACGGCGGAAGAGGGGTGCTTGAGTATTCCGGGATTTCGCGAACAAGTTACGCGCGCCAAACGCGCGACGGTGCAGGCGCGGAATGCGAAGGGCGAGGACATCGAGGTGAGCGGCGACGATCTGCTGGCGCGCGCATTTCAACATGAGATCGATCACTTGAACGGCATCCTATTCATCAGCCACGTGAGCGCCCTGAAGCGCGACCTAATCAAGCGTAAGATTCGCAAACGGATCAAGGCTGACGACTGGTACTGATGGCGTGCGCCTGATCTACATGGGCACGCCGGAGTTCGCGGTGCCCACTCTCGAAGACATTCTCGCCGCCGGTCACGAGGTTCTTTCCGTAATCACACAGCCGGACCGTCCCAAAGGGCGGACCCATGCGATGACACCTTCGCCCGTGAAGGCCTGCGCGCTGCGGCGCGGGCTGCCGGTCTACCAGCCGGAACGAGTGCGCCGGCCCGAGGCCGTTGCCGCCCTACAGGCGATGCGGCCCGAGGTGATGGTGGTGGTGGGCTACGGGCAGATTATTCCGCAGAGTGTGATCGACATCGCGCGGCTCGGGATTATCAACGTGCATGCGTCGCTGCTGCCGGAGCTGCGCGGCGCAGCGCCGATGCAGTGGGCCATCGCGCGCGGGAACAGCGTGACGGGCGTGACCACGATGCGGATCGACGCGGGGCTCGATACGGGGGACATTTTGCTGAAGGCCGCGACGGAGATCGGCGACGATGAAACGGCGGTGGAATTGAGTCCGCGGCTGGCGATGCTCGGAGCGGGGCTGCTGATTCGAACGCTGGACGGGCTGTCGAACGGAAGTATCATTCCGGAAAAACAGGATCATTCACAGGCCACGCTTGCGCCGATTTTGAAGAAAGAAGACGGGCGTATCGAATGGCGGCGCGCGGCCCGTGAAATTCACAATCAGGTGCGCGGAATGCAGCCCTGGCCTGGCGCGCACACCAGTTTTCGGGGGCAAACTTTGCAGGTCTGGCGCACGCGAGTGGCGGCGGAATCACAAGGCTCTGCAGCGGGACGGCTGGTCCGTGACCGGAATCGTGTCCTGGCCGGATGCGGGGACGGCACGGCGCTCGAACTGCTGGAAGTCCAGATGGAAGGCCGGAAGCGCATGACTGCGGAAGCGTTCGCGAACGGACATCGCGTGCTGCACAATGAACTTTTGGGGGACTTCTCGAATTGAATTTGCCGCTGGGCTATCGGTATGCGACTGCGTATGCGGGAATCCGCAAAGAGGCTAAGGACGACCTGGCGCTGATTGTTTCGGGACTTCCCGCATCGGCGGCCGCGGTGTTCACGCAGAATCGCGCGGCGGCTGCTCCGGTGCGGCTCGCCCGGCGCAATCTTCGGGCGGCGCGCGGCAAGATTGGTGCGGTGCTGATCAACGCCGGCAACGCGAATTGCGCAACGCGGACGGGAGATCGCGTGGCTGCAACGACCAGCCAGGCGGCGGCGCGTCTTCTAAGGCTGCCGGCCAATCAGGTCTTACCGGCATCCACGGGCGTTATCGGCGAGGAACTCGATTCGAGGCTGATCACCAAGGCCTTGCCGGGGATGGTGAAGAGTTTGACAGACTCGGGTTTCCAGGCCGTGGCGAACGCGATTCTAACGACGGACTTGGTGGCAAAGACGGCATCGACCGAGCTGCACTTGCGGCGCGGGCGGGTGCGGATTGCGGGCATGACGAAGGGCTCGGGGATGATCCATCCACGCATGGCGACGACTCTGGGTTTCGTGTTAACGGATGCGCAGATTCCGTCAGCCGTTTTGCAGAAGATGCTAAAACGGGCGGTAGAGCGAAGCTACAATCGCATCTCGGTGGATGGCGACACGTCCACGAACGACACACTGGCGCTGCTGGCCAATGGAGCGTCGGGATTCAGGCCAGATCCCGGGGAGATGGCCGCATTTGAGGAGGCCATGACGGGCGTGCTGCAGTCGCTTGCGCAGCAGATTGCTCGCGACGGCGAAGGTGCGCGAAAGTTTATCACGATTGAAGTACGCGGTGCTGCTAAGGACGCGGACGCGGTTTTGATCGCGCGTACGATTGCCAATTCGCCCCTGGTGAAGACGGCTGTAGCGGGATCGGACGCGAATTGGGGACGCATTCTGTGCGCGGCGGGCAACGCGGGCGTCGCCTTCGATGCCACCAAAGTGGACATCGCGCTGCAAGGAACGGCGGTGTGCCGTACGGGCCTCGCTGCGACATTTGACGAAGGCGCGATGAAAAGGCGCCTGGATGAATCCGATTGCCTGATTGAGTTTTCGATTCGCGGCAAGGGGAAAGGCACGGCGACGTTCTGGACTTGCGACTTGACTGACGGCTACATCCGGATCAACGGGAGCTACCGCTCGTGAGGTTCTGGCGGCGCGGCTTCCTGATGCTTTGTGCGTCGCCGCTGCTGGCCGATACCAGCGAGCCCGTATTGAGCGTGCTGACCGGTATGGCATCGAGCTTGAGCGAGGGGAATCCGGCTGGGTTCCTAAAGTATCTGGATCGTGGCATTGGCCGGTATGCGGATATTGAATCGAACGTGAACGCGCTGACCGCCCAGTGCGAGATTGTCTGTTCGATTGAGGTGCTGACGGAGAAACTGGACGGAGATCGTGATGCGCTGGAGCTGGACTGGTTCCTGCAGCTGCGCTCAAAGGCTGAAGACGGGCCGCTCGAACGACGGCGCGAATTAGTGAAAACCGACCTGCGGAAGATAGGGAAACATTGGAAGGTGGCGACGCTGGATCCCATTAGCGTATTGAGGCCGCTCAAAGTGGGATAGTTGTGTTGAGTGACAAATGGCGTTATGCTGGACGACATGTTGGTAGAAGAACTTGAAACTCTTTCCGAGGAGTTGGGAGGCGAAGCTGTGCTGGGTACTGGCCTCCGATCGCCGGAAGATCTGAGGGATGCAATTCGGAATGGGTTCCCGGCTGGAGTCATCGCCGCAGTGATGCGCGCAGTCGATCTAACTCTCGATGAACTGGCCAGCAGTTTGAACCTATCGCCCCGCAGCTTGCAGCGCCGAAAAGGAAGCCGCTTGAGCGCGCACGAATCCGACTTGCTGTACAGACTGGCCCGCACGATGGCGCTGGCCGAGCAATATATCGGCGATCGCGACCAGGCGGTGCGCTGGCTAAAGCGTTCGAATCGGGCTCTGGGCGGAATCATACCGCTAGAGGTGCTGGACACGGAAGTCGGCGCGCGCAGCATCGAGAACGTGCTCGGCCGAATCGCGTACGGCGGGGTCAGTTGAGCCGTGTTTATCGAATCCTAAGAAAAGCATACGCCGCGAATCCTCTGGACGGAGAGGGATCGTTTCGTTGCGGCGGCCGGTGGTCAAGCGCTGGGACGCGGGTGGTTTATGCGGCCCAATATTTTTCGCTGGCGATGGTGGAATACTTTGTCCACATCGACTCGGAGGATCCACCGAAGAACCTTATGGTCGTCTCCATTGAGATTCCCGACAGCTTGACCGCGCAGCGAATCGACGTTACATCTTTACCTTCAGATTGGAAAAACGCGCCGCCGCCGGCGGAACTGGAGCGGATCGGGAACAGTTTCGTGACCCGCGGCAAGGACGCTCTCTTGTGGGTTCCGTCGGCAGTGGCGAGGGGCGAGTTCAACGTCATGTTGAATCCATTGCATGAGGATTTCAAGCAGATCAAAGTGGCCGGAGCGGAAGAGTTTGGCTACCACCGGCGCTTTTCCGAAAAGCGGACTAAGGCAGGTACTCGATCGCGAGTTCCTGGAACTCGCGCGGGGTAACCAGCTGGAAACGGAGTTCGAGAGAGCTGTAGGTCTTCAGCTCGGCGCACATGGTGTGGTGGGGCGAGGTGGAACTGGCCACATAGAGCTCCCCGGCGACGACGCGGAACGGAAGCACTTGCCACTTGCGGGCTACGGCGACGGGGAAAGAGCGGGTGATCGGCACCGAGACTATGGATCGTTCGGGCTTACCGTAAGGGATGTCCTGCTCAAGGCTCAATGCTTCGTATAGCTCTTCGTCCGTGACCATTCCCAGATTGAGCAGGTGTTCGCCAAGTAGAGCGCCCGCCGGCTTGGTTCGCATCGCTTCTTCGAGCTGAGCAGCGGTAACATACTGCGAGCCGACGAGAATCTCGCCGAGCTTCAGACGTTTTTCGACCAGGGCGGCGCGGTTCGGGTAAGAATGTGTCGTCTTCAGCCATCGCAGCGGCTGGCGGCGCACTTTAGCGTTCGAGTATCGGTACAGCGCGGATGCTGTCGCGAAAAAATTAATCCAGTTCCCCCAGATGACTCGAAGTGGCACGGCGCATGCGAACTTCCAGCCATAAATACGTCCGGAGCACCAGGCGCGGACGGAGACATGGAATGCTTGCAGGGCCATAGACAAGAACATGGCGTGGATCAGAAAAGGATTGTGCGCAGCTTGCGCGAGTCCCCACGAGGTATGTCTTTCAAGGCTCCAGGCCCACGTGATCGTTCCGTAAAGAAAGAGCACGTTCGTGAAGGGCGTAACCAGGTTACCGATTATGCTTTTCCGGTCGCGCCAGAACCAATAGGCCTGGGCCAGTGTGTCACTCACGCCATGAAACTCCCAGGATTGCAACGCGATTCCAGTCACCCAGCGGGTGCGCTGTTTGACCGCAAGACGGAATTTCTGCGGAAAATATTCGCGTGTAGCAACAACCGAACCGTTGTGCCGGTGAATCGGCATAAATTTTTGCGCACAGCCGAGACGGTGCAGCCGGTACCCGTTTTCGTAATCTTCGGTGAGGCAACTCGGCTCGAACACACGATTCTCGTGCGCGGCGGCAAGCCGGTCCAGGGATGCGCGGGAGAAGCCCGTTCCAACGCCGTTGGAAGGGATGAAGCCTCCGAGAAACTGCCGCGCCGGCATGTCCTTAAATTGAAATTCGGCAAATTCGTCGCAGTACACCCCGTGCGTGAGCGCGTGCCAGGGAGTTGGCAGCGCGAGCACGGGAATTTGCACCATGTCGTGCCACTGGGCGTAGTAGTTGATCCAGCGGAGTGCCTCCGGATGAACCAGATCTTCGGCATCATGTGTGAGCACCATCTCGAACCGTGCGCCATTTTCTTCCTCGAAAAGAAGCATCCGTTGGTAAATCCAGTTGAGGCAATCGGCTTTGGACGTCGGCCCCTCGTGGGGACAGGTAGCGATATGGACTTTATCGGGAAAAAGGCGCTTGGCTTCTTTGGCGGCCGCGATCGTGCGGGTGTCGTTGGGATAAACGCCGAGAAAAAAATCGAAGTTACTGTACTCCTGCGAACCCATGTTTCGCTCGACCATCCGCTGTAGAACGGAATGTTCGTGCCATGAGGCCACGAAGATAGCCATGCGCCTCTCCGGTACTCCGGCTAACTCGGATGCGTCGGGAAAGGCGGCCTCAGCATCTTTCGATAGCCGGGCGCAGAGCCACTGATAGGCGCACGCCGCATCGAGAACGCAGTCATCCACGCCGTTAAGCAGCACCCAAATCGCAAGGGGTGCCAAAACAGACGCCACAACATGGTCCCAGGACATGCGATTTCTCTCGAAGCAAAGTAGTGTGCGCCGCGATACGAAGTTCTCAGCGTTTCCCGCTGTACCCTGCGCAAGAACGTGCTGGTGTGGATACGGTAATAGAGGGGCAGGGATGAAACGGCTTGGTTTGATAGCAATCACTTTGGCGGCGACGCAGCCGGCATGCATCGTGGTGGGCGGATACAGCAGCCGCGGAGGCTGGTTTTTGTGGCCTGGCGGATTTGGGCTGGTGATTCTGATTGTGATTGTGCTGTTGCTAATGCGTCGCTAATGCGCCGCTAACGCTTCAAGGCCAAACATCGCGCGGTACTTCTCAGGGAGGCGTACAGGCCGGAGGTCGCGCCCTAGGAAGAGATGCTTGGTTTCGCCGCGAGCGACTTTGCGTCCGTCCGCCGCCATCTCCAGTTCGTAACCGAAACGGACGAGCCGGGTGTTGGCTTCGAGCAGCGACGTCCGCACCGTGATCTCATCATCGAAGCGCGCCGGGCTAAGATAGCGGCAGTTGGCCTCGACCACGGCTAGAAGGACGCCGTCATGCGCTTCCATGTTTTTGTAAACGAATCCTAGGGAGCGGCAAAAGTCGACGCGCGCGACTTCCATCCAAACCAGGTAATTGGCATGGTAGACGATGCCCATCTGATCGGTTTCGGCGTAGCGGACGCGGATCCGCGTCGGGGCTGAAGTCACGATGGATTATAGCGTTGAAACCGCTTCGGGCGGCTGAGCGTCTGCTAGACTTGCTTCAAATAATGCGAGTTAAGGTCTTATTTTTCGGCATGTTAAAGGAATTTACCGGAAATGCAGAAGACTCGCTTCTAGTGCCGGACGACGCCTCGGTCGGGACTGTCTTCGAGCACTATGCGGCCCGGTTTCCGAAGTTGCGCGGCATGGCGGGAAGTATCGTGATGGCCCGCAACCAAGAGTTCTCTGCGCTGGCGACGGCACTGAACGATGGTGACGAGGTGGCATTCCTGCCGCCGGTGAGCGGCGGGATCGGTCCGTATTTAAACGCGATCAGCGAACCGGAAGGGCACTTCTTCGCGCTGACGCGGGAATTGATCGATACGCGAGCACTTGTGAAGCGTCTGCAGCGCGGCGAAGATGGCGCGGTCGTTGTTTTCGAAGGCATCGTGCGCAACAACACCCGCGGGCGAGAGACGCGGTTTCTCGACTACGAGGGATACGAGGCGATGGCCGTGAAGACCATGGCGGCTATTGGCAATGAGATCGCTCGAGACTGCCCGATCGGGCGGATTGCGCTGGTGCACAGGTTGGGACGGATGCAGATCGGCGAGGCGAGTGTGGCTGTGATTGTGACCGCGCCGCACCGCAAGCCGGCGTTCGAGGCGGCGCTCGAAGGCATCAACCGGCTGAAACGGCTGGTGCCTATCTGGAAGAAAGAGTATTTCGCCGATGGCGAGGTTTGGGTGGATGGGGAATGGGATCACGATGCGCCACGCGCGCTTTAGCCGCACGATCGTAGTCATGACGGCAGCGGCGGCCGCGCTATTGATGGCCCAGGACGATCCGATTTTGCGCGTCGATGTGCGCATGGTGCCCCTGCTGGTCACCGTCAAGGATCAATCGGGCGCGCTGGTGAGTTCGCTTGAAAAGAAAGATTTCACAATTCTGGATAACGACGCGCCGCAACAGATTGCGGTGTTCGAGCGGCGGACCGAGCAGCCTCTCTCGGTCGCGCTGCTGGTGGATAACAGTGGATCGACGGCGAAGGATTTGAAATTCGAAGTGGATTCGGTCACGCGTTTCCTGCGCGCGCTGTTCAACGAAGGCAATCCGAACGATTCGGTGGCGCTCTTTAGCTTCAACTACCAGGTGGTGAAGCAGAATCATTTCACGCGCAATGCATCGTCGCTCGACCGCTCGCTGCGAATGTTGCGCGGAAGCGCCGGCACATCGCTTTATGACGCGGTGTATTTGGCTGCGGGCGAGCTGCGGGAGCGTGAAGGCCGGCACGTGATGATCATTGTCACGGACGGCGGAGATACAACCAGCAGCAAAGATTTTCATGCCGCGCTCGAAGCCGCGCAACTGGCGGACGCGGTTATTTATCCTTTGCTCGTGGTGCCGATCACCAATGACGCGGGGCGCAACATCGGCGGCGAGAATGCGTTGACCACAATTTCGAAGTTCACCGGCGGACGCGTCTTCCTTCCGACCTTAGGACCGGCGCTCGACGCGGCGTTCTCGGACATCCTGCGCGAGCTACGGACGCAGTATCTGCTGGCATATTATCCGAAAGACGTTCCGCTGACGAAGAACCGTTTTCACCATCTGGAGATTCGGGTGAAGCCGCCACAATTGCAGATTCTGGCGCGCAACGGATATTATGGTGAGGCTGAGCAGGATTATGGCGCGGACGGCAGCCGAATTACCGTTAGGCCGCGCAACACTGCGCCGAAAACCACGGTCCCGCCAAAGACCGAACCACGAAAAAGGAACGCTGCCAACAGCAATCTTCAGGAGCCATAGTGTCACACAGCGGAAAATCGGGGACGCGCGCGCCGGAGCAAACGTTTGAAGAAGTGAAGTACCTGAAGCGTCTGATCGAACACCAGACGCCGGTGAGCATCAAGCTGGGCGACAACGAGACCGTCCGGGGCATTGTGGAATATTACGACGCGCGGTTCATCCGCATCACACGTACCGGTGAGCCGAATTTGTTTGTCTTCAAGCACGATATTAAGTACCTGATTGAAGAGCCCTAAAGCGACGAATGCCAACTTATCTGGAAAACGCCATCGACATTGCGCGAGAGGCCGGGGCGCTGCTCGCCGATTACGCCGGGCGGAATGTCGGATTCGAATTGAAGGGTGATTTCGACCTGGTTACGGCCGCGGACCGCGCATCGGAAAAGCTGATAGTCGAGAGACTGACGAAGCTCTATCCATCCCACGGAATCGTGGCTGAGGAGGGCGGCGGTCACGAAGGGGCGTCGGAGTTTCGTTGGTACGTTGACCCGCTCGATGGCACAACGAATTTCGCGCACGGGTTTCCCGTATTCAACGTCACGCTGGCGTTGGAGCAGGAGGGCGAGATGATCGCGGGCGTGATTTTCGATCCATGCCGCCAGGAGCTATTCGCGACGGAGCGCGGCGGCGGAGCGCAGCTGAACGGCAGGCCGATTCACGTTTCGAAGGTGATGCGGCTTCAGGACTCGCTCGTGTCTACCGGTTTCCCCAGCCGGCGCCGTCACCAGAACGTCAACATTCATTTCTATCATCAGCTCGCGATGGCGACCCATGGTGTGCGGCGGTGCGGAGCGGCGGCGATCGATCTGGCTTGGGTGGCTTGCGGACGGTTGGATGCGTTCTGGGAATTCGGCTTGCAGCCTTGGGACTTGGCCGCGGGAAGACTGCTGGTGGCTGAAGCCGGCGGCAGTTATTCCGACATGCGCGGCAAGCCTCACCGCGTCCGCAGCCAGAACTTACTGGTGGACAACGGAACGATTCACGCCGAAATTCTCGAACTATTCGGAGAGGTTTTCCGGGGTGAGTACCGGCATCCTATGCCTGTGATGACCAGTGCCGCCGCTCCGCCGGAATGATCTGTCATATAGTCGCCGAGAGTTGCATTTTCCGGGCCACCGAGACGTTTCACGCCTTTTAGTAATTATTAATTCTTTAGTTGACGAACTGGGCCCGAGATGCTATTAATTCTTTAAGAGTTTATGGCCCGCACAAAATCCCGTTCGCTTACCGAAGCCGAGTTGAAGCTGATGAACGTCCTTTGGACGCGTGGAGGGGGGACCGTGAACGATGTTCTCGATTCCCTGCCCCAAGACCCGGCGCCGGCTTACAGCACAGTGCTCACAACGCTTCGCATTCTGGAAGAGAAGGGATATGTGAAGCACAAAAAAGACGGCCGGGCGTTTCTTTATGTTCCGCGTGTGCCGCGAGAGCAGGCGCAGCGAAACGCGCTCCGGCTGCTGTTGAGCTGGTTTTATGAAAATTCCGCGGAGCAACTGGTTCTCAACATTCTGAAGAATGAAAAATTGGACGCTGGTGAGCTGCGGCGGCTGCGGCAGGTGATCGCGGAGGCGGAAAAATGAAAACGTTCTTCGAGGCCGTACTGAACGGCTGGTGGCAAGGAATCGTCCTGACGATGATGATGTGGGTTGTTTTACGAGAACTGCGGCGCGTGAACGCGGCGACGAAAGCGGCGATTTGGCAGGTGACGCTCGTGGTCGTAGTGCTTTTGCCGGCGCTGCAACGCGTTCCACTGACGCTAAGCCACGAAGTGCTTTTTCAAGAGACTCATCGTGCGAGCGTGGTTGCGACACCACCTGCCCGGTCGATGGCGGCGGCACCGGAAGCGCCTCTGCCGCGCGTGGAACAACCGACCGTTATGATCTCTGACGAACATGGACCGGAGATCCTGCTTGTCCTTTCGATCGGGCTGGCCTTTTTTCAATTGCTGAGGTTGACGCTCGGTTACATTGCGGTGCGGAGACTGAAGCGCCACGGTCAGATACTAGAAATGGAGATGCCGTTCCAGCACTCGCGCCCTGTTGTCTTGCGCGTGTCCGACAGCATCGGTATGCCGGTGGCGGTCGGCTATCTATGTCCGGCAATTCTGCTGCCGCGAACGCTTATAGAAAGCCTGACGCCCGAGGAAATACAGCATGTTGTGCTTCACGAGTCGGCCCACCTGCATCGCAAAGACGACTGGATGGCGCTGGGCGAGCGGGTAATCCGGGCGGTCTTTTGTTTCCAGCCGGCGGTCCATTTCATTGGCCGGCAGATCGAGCGCGAGCGCGAATCGGCGTGCGACGACTGGGTGGTGGAGCAGTCGGGAGATGCCCGGCGGTACGCGCGTTCTCTCGCGCGCCTGGCTGAACTCGGTTCCTCGGGACCGGTGCCGCTGCTGGCCACGGGAGCCGGAAAGCGTACGCAGATTTTCGCGCGGCTCGAAATGCTGCTGGACAAGACTGGGAATCGGATGTCATCGATCTCGGGGCCGCTGCTGATTTCCGCCGGTGTGATCTTGATGCTCGCTGTCTCGCAAGGCGCGCAGTTTCGCCGCCTATTCGGCATCGAGAGATTTTCAAACACCTGGGTGGAGAGCGACGGCACGAATCGATTCGCGGTAAAGATGCGGGGCGACGTTGACTTCTCGCGCGACGACCAGGACGTGAGGAGCATGTCCCCGGGCGCAATGTTGGTGGTGGAGCAATCGCGCGATTGGCGAACGCAGCGAGTGGAATTTGAAGCAGACGATGAAGGCGGCATCGAGCGCCGCTATTTCTCGGGTGTGACGCCGAGACCTTTTGATACCGAGGCGCGGCATTTTCTGGCAACGGTGCTGCCGCAGTGGGTGCGCGAGCAAGGAAACAACATTCCGGGGCATTTGGCGCGCATCGTCGAAGAAAAGGGAGTGGACGGAGCGTTGGACGACATCCGTGCGATCCGCGGCGGCAGCGTGAAACGCGCGAACTTGGAAGAACTGCTGAAACAGGCTGACCTCAACACGGAACAGTTGCAGCGCGTTTTGAAGACCGCGCGTCAGATGGATTCGGACGAAGAGAAGCGAGATTTCTTTAACAGTGTGCGCGAACGCTATGTCAATCGCGGTCTCGACGGGCAAGTGCTGGGATTCATCGACAGCATCAACTCGGAGGACGACCGCGGCAAATTGCTGACCGACTGGATGGAGCGCGCAACGCCGCCCGACGTGTGGCTGCCGCGATGGCTGCGGTCCGTGGACACGTTGCAGTCGGAAGAAATCAAGACCGACGTTTTGCGGCGCGCGGCACAGGCGTCGAAGCGCCCGCTTCCGAAAAGATTCTTCGAAGTGGCGACTTCGCTGCATTCCGATGAACTGCGTGCCCGCCTGCTCTCGGCTGTATTGGCCGTGCGTGGCGACGATGCGGGAACGCTCCGGCGCGTGTTGCAAATTGCGGCGTCGCTGCCCAATGAAGAACAACGCCGCGTTCTCGAAGAGGCCGGGCGTCGCGCGGCCGGGATCACACGCGATCGAACAGCAGAAGATCAAGACTGAACGTAACGCGCATGGCGGCCGGCGCGTGCGAGCGCATGGGGCGGTAAATGGAGAGCAGAACATCGCTCACGGCGGCCGCGTCGAGGTCGGCGGTGGCGGTGGCGCGGCGTTGATCGCGCAACTTGAAATCGCTGGCGAAGGCTTCGACCGTTCGCGCCACGCGATCGCGGCCGATGCCGCGCAGTTCCACGAGATCGTCGGGCGCAGGTAGCCCCACAAGGAGACGCCCATGCGGCCGCAGCACACGGTGAAACTCGGCGGGGTTCATACGCGCGGTGATCGACATGACGACTGAGAAGGCGCGGTCGACGTACGGCACGAAGCGGTCGGCATTGGCGACGATCCACTCGCATTCGGGGTACCGGCGCGCGGCGGCATCCACCGCGGGAATAGAAATGTCGATGCCATGCCCGGCGAAACCGGTACGGCGCGCGAGGGAGCCGAGGTAGAAGCCATCGCCGCATCCGGCATCCAGCACGATGTCGCCGGGCGAGAACGCAACGAACTCTTCGATCGCTTGCAGCAAGGGCGCCGTCAAGCACCGATCATGCAGCGCGCGGCGTGAGGCCACGGCAGCTACACTGTCGCCCGGGTGTTTCGAGCGGCGCTCCTGCGGCTGCAGCAGATTGATGTAGCCGCTGCGTGCGACATCGAACGAATGTCCGCGCGCGCAGAGCAGGCGGCGTCCATCGCGCACCAAGGGCAGGTGGCAATCGCGCACGGCGCAGAGGAGCATGGGTAGAAGTTTAGCGATATTTGGTACGCTCAAGAACATGCGCGGATATCGCACAAAGTGTGCGCTGCTGGTTGTTCTGTTCGCGCCTGCGGCGGCGGCAGCGGACGCGCACTGGAGCGAGAAATCCGCGGCGGCCTACCTGGATGGCCGAGCGTCGTGGTGGATAAATTGGAAGGGCGCGGTTAGGGATCATCAGACGTTTTGCGTCTCATGCCACACCGCGGTTCCGTATGCCATGGCGCGTCCGGCGCTGCGGATGAGCCTTGGGGAGCAGGCCGATTCGGTTCCGGAGCGCAAGCTTCTAGACAACGTGACGAAGCGGGTTCGGATCTGGAACGAGGCGGAACCGTTCTATCCGGACGCAACACGCGGGGTGCCGAAGACGGCTGAATCGCGCGGCACGGAGTCGATTCTGAATTCGCTGATTTTGGCGTTTCATGATGCGTCCTCCGGCGGCAAGTTGAGCGCGGATACAAAGCTGGCGCTGGACAATATGTGGGGCCAGCAGTTGCAGTCGGGCGATGATCGCGGCTCGTGGGCGTGGCTGCAGTTCCACAATTCGCCGTGGGAAGGCGACTCGCAATACTACGGTGCAACGTTAGCCGCTCTTGCCGTTGGGATTGCGCCCGATCGCTATCAATCGCGCCTCGAGATTCAGGTGGAGCTTGGCCGGCTGCGCGACTATCTGAGAAGGAAGCGCGGTGCGCAAACCTTGCTGGATCGCGTGGTGCTGCTGTGGGCATCCTCGAAATTGACGGGAGTGCTAACCGCGGAAGAGCAGAAGAGCATCGTGGATGAAGCGCTTGCCAAACAGCAGGCCGATGGCGGTTTCAGTCTAACGGGATTCGTCGGCAACTGGAAGCGAAATGACGGCACACCACTCGAAACGAAGAGCGACGCCTATGCTACAGGGCTAGTCGTTTTAGCGGCGCGGCAAATGGAGAACGTGCGGGATGGGCCCGACCTGAGACGCGCGCGTGCGTGGCTCAATCAGAATCAGGACGCGGTGGAAGGGCGCTGGCTGGCTTACTCGCTTAACAAGCAGCGCGATCTCGCGACCGATATCGGGAAGTTCATGAGCGATGCGGCGACGGCCTATGCGGTGATGGCGCTCGAAGGGGCGCGGTAGCGGAACTTCTCAATTGCTGCGCAGAGCCTCGATCGGATTGATGCGGGAGGCGCGGCGCCCGGGAATGTATCCGGCCAGCAATGCCACGACCGTCAGGGAAGCGATGGTCGCGGCATAGTTAGGCGGCGACCACACAGGAGAGGCTCGGACCGGAATAGGTCCGTGTCAAGCAACCGGGTGCGCGAGATCGATAGAGCGTCACGTTATGATCGGAACATGAGCAAGTTCATGGTAATCATCCACCACGAACCGGAGGGCGGCTATTGGGGCGAGGTTCCTGCACTGGCAGGGTGCTACTCGCAGGGGGAGTCTGTAGAAGAATTACTGACAAATCTTCGTGAAGCAATTGAGTTGAACCTGGAAGTTCTCCACGAAGAGGGCAAGGTGCCCGATTCGAGCTTCCAGATAATGGAACTAGCGGTTTAAGGCCCATCTCGGGTCGCGATTTCTGCAGGAAACTGAAGGAATCCGGCTGAATGCTCAAACGCTTACGTGGAAGTCCCTTCATCTATGCCAAAGTCGGCGAGAGAAACACTCTGACAGTGCCCGTACACGGAAATACGCCCTTGAAGCCGGGCCTCGCAACGAAACTCGCGAAGGCCGCAGATGTTCGCTGGTGAATTAATGCAGACTCGGCACGGGCAACGGAAAATCGGCCAGATCGACCCAATGGTCATCGCCCTGATTTTGAACCAGCGCTAAGGTGTCGACGCGAAACGTCCGCGGCCCTGTGTAGCTGGCCCACCGGCGCTTGGCTTTTTCTAACGCTTCGGGCACCTCGTGCTCGTCCAGATGCTGCGCGAGCGTGATGTGGGGGTGGTACTGAAACGGCTCCTGATAACGAACGCATTTTTGATTCAGCGCGCGGTACAAATCGCGCAGGCAATGCGCGCCTTGAGCAATGCTGATGTAGATGACATTCGAGTTGTCGAAGATCTCAACCTCGCCAAGCGTCACGTCGAAAGCCGCGAAATCGGTTACGGCGTGGCGAATTTCCGCGGCGGCCCGCTCGGGCTCGGCCTTGACTGGCCGCGGTGGCAACAAGGTCACGTGAGCATGCGGGTTGCAGTCCGGCGAAAGCTCAAGACGCAGGTTATCCAGGAAGACAGAAAGCTCCTCGGGAAGATAACTCACCAAAGCAAAATAATTCAAAAAACAAGACCCGTTCGACGAACAGCCCATTACCGCTCACGATTGTAGCGCGGAATATCACAAAACCGTGAAGCCAAAATCGGTTGCGCTAATCTAAGTTTTGTATACGGCTTATAGATGATTGAATGGTTGAAACGATTCCTGCTGGTCGATCTCTGGCGCGGATTGCTGGTGACCTTCCGGAACCAGAAACCGGCCCTGATCTACACTGAGCAGTACCCGGCGGAGCGGCCGCGGGTGGCGGAGCGATACAGGGGGGCGCCCCGGTTGAATATCCATCCGGAAAATGGGGAGACTCTCTGTATCTCCTGCAACTTGTGTGCCCTGGCCTGTCCCGAGAATCTAATCGTGGTGATCAGCGAACGCAACGAGCAGACGCGGCATAAGGAACTGATTCAGTTCACCTACGACCTTTCGCGCTGCATGTTTTGCGGGCTGTGCGAGGACGCCTGCCCGGTGGATGCGCTCGAGCTGACGCAGGATTTCGAGATGGCCAGCTACACGCGCGAAGGCCAGATCTGGGACCGGCAGATGCTCGAAGAAGGTCCGCTGCCTCGCGAGTACGCAAGTTGAGTTCGAACTCATAGATAATCTAGTGTTGGACGTTTTCTTCTTTTATGCCTTTGCGGCGCTGGTGCTCGGTGGCGCTCTGCTGACGGTCACCCTGCGCAACAGCGTGCATTGCGCCATCAGCCTGATTTTGTCGCTAGCGGGGGTGGCGGGAATTTTCCTGCTGCAGCGGGCAGAATTCCTCTTCGCCGTGCAAATCATCGTCTACGTGGGCGGCGTGATGGTGCTGTTTCTGTTCGTGATTATGCTGGTGAATCTGGACACGGCGGCGCGTGAGCGGCAGTTCAACCGGCAGTGGATTGCGGCGCTCGCGTGCATCGCAGTGATCGGCGCGGAAGCGGTCTACTTCGTGCGATCGGGAGCCGGGGCTTGGACATTTGCCACCGGGCCCGAGCGCGCACCATTAAGCGCGGGCAACACCGAAGACATTGCGCGCATGCTGTTTTCCGAATACCTCGTCCCGTTCGAAATCGTGTCCGTGCTGCTGCTCGTCGCGGTGGTGGGCTCGGTGTTGATGGCTCGGAGAGAAGTGTAGATGGGCCCCATAACTACAGGCCACTATCTGGCGCTAAGTGCGGCGCTATTGTTGATCGGCGTTGCGGGAGTGCTCACGCGGCGCAGCATCGTGGTGGTGCTGATGTCGATCGAGCTGATCCTGAACGCCGTGAATATCAATCTGGTCGCGTTTTCGAGCAACGCGCAGAACGTGCGGGGACAAATTTTTGCGATGTTCATCATCGCGGATGCGGTAGCTGAAGCAGCCGTGGGGCTCGGAATTCTGATCGCGCTGTTTCGAAACAAGGAAACGATCTTGGCCGACGAAGTGGACTTGCTGAAGTGGTAAGCGCGCTCGATTCGTTGTGGCTGATCCCGCTATTCCCGTTGATCGGAGCCGCGGTAGCGCTGTTGCTGGCGACATTTGCGCCAGGCCGAGGGAAAGCGCTCGTGAGCGTGCTTTGCCCGGGAACGGTGCTGCTCTCGTTTATCGCGTCGGTGTCGGCCGTGGCTGCTCTCGCCAAGGAAGCTGCGCGCGCGCATCAAGTCATCTTCGCGCCGTGGCTGCCGTCGATCGGCGCGGAATGGGGCATCTATCTGGACCCGCTGAGCGCCGTGATGATCCTGATCATTACGGGGATCGGATTTTTGATCCACTTGTATTCGGTCGGGTACATGGCGCATGAAGGCGGTTATGCGCGTTACTTCGGCTGCCTCAATCTGTTCGTCTTCTTCATGCTGTTGCTCGTCATGGCGAACAACTACGCGCTGCTGTTCGCAGGCTGGGAGGGCGTGGGTCTGTGCAGCTATCTGCTGATCGGATTCTTCTACCGGAAGCACGCGGCGGCAGCGGCCGGGATGAAGGCGTTCATTGTGAATCGCGTCGGCGACGCGGGTCTGCTGCTGGCTATCTTGACGACCTTCGCCGCTTTCGGGACGATCCGTTTTGCCGAAGTCGCCAAGGCACCGGCGGGAGGGGCGTCGATGACGCTGTTGGCGCTGTTGCTGTTCGCGGGTGCGGCTGGGAAATCGGCGCAGGTGCCGTTGCATGTGTGGCTACCCGACGCGATGGAAGGGCCGACCCCGGTTTCGGCATTGATTCACGCGGCGACCATGGTGACTGCGGGCGTTTATCTGATCTCGCGTTCGAGCGCGATTTTCAGTCTTTCGCCTGACGCGTCGGCCGTGGTGGCCGCCGTGGGCGCGTTCACCGCGATCTTCGCGGCGACCATCGCCTTGGTGCAAAACGACATTAAGAAAGTGCTCGCGTACTCGACTATCAGCCAGCTTGGCTACATGTTCCTGGCGCTGGGGACGGGCGCGTGGTGGGTCGCGATCTTCCATTTGTTCACTCACGCATTCTTCAAAGCGCTGCTGTTTCTGGGCGCGGGTTCGGTGATTCACGCGCTCGACGGCGAGCAGGATCTGCGGCATATGGGCGGATTGAAAAAGGCGCTTCCGGTGACGCACGCGACCATGTTCATTGCGGCCGTGGCGATCTCCGGAATTCCAGGACTGGCGGGATTCTTCTCGAAAGACGCGATCCTCGCCGAAGCGTTCCGATCCGGATCGACGGCTTTGTATGTGGTGGGCTTGACGACGGCGGGTCTCACCGCCTTTTATATGTGGCGGCTAATGCACCTGGCGTTCTACGGCGAACGCGCGCGGCACGCGAGTGCGCATGAAGGGCCCTGGACAATGCGCGTGCCGCTGATCGCGCTCGCCGCCGGGAGCGCTCTTGCGGGGTGGATCGGCGTGCCGGAGCAGTGGTACACCCCGGCAGTTTTTCGGGCATTTCCGTTATGGATTGCGCCGGTGTTTCACCAAGCGGCTCACGCGCCTGCGGGAACACCCATGGAATGGGTGTTGATGGGGGCGTCGGCGGCTGTGGCATTAATCGGCGTTACGCTGGCGCGATATTTCTATCACCACCGGCCCGCGATGCCGGCATCGTTCGAGCAATCGCTCAAGCCGCTGCACGGAATCTTACTCAACAAATGGTATGTCGACGAATTTTATGAGCGCTTGTTTGTGAGTGGACTGGCCAAAGGCGGCGGCCGCCTGCTAAGCCACTTTGACAGCGGGGTGGTCGATGGCGGCGTTAATGGGACAGCTTGGTTGACACGGCTTTCCGGACGCGTTTCCGTCTGGTGGGACGAGTGGGTGGTGGATGGCGCGATCACCCTGGGCGCTTACTTCGTAAAACTTCTGAGTTATCCCGCGCGCTTGCTACAGAACGGTCATCTTCAATCGTATGCGCTGATTTTCGCGATGGGAATGGTGGCGCTGTTCAGCGTCTACGTGTTTAGCCGATGACGGACCACTTACTCAGCATTGTGCTGTTCACGCCTTTGGCGGGGCTGCTGGTGTTGCTTCTCATTCCATCGGGCAATTCGGCTCTCCTGCGTATCTGGGCCAATATGGCGGCCTTCGCCGGGTTTCTGGTTTCGCTTCCCCTGGTGTTCCGGTTCAACGCGTCGGCCAGCGGATTTCAATTCGTGGAGCGCGCGGATTGGATCCCGTCGCTCGGCGTGCATTACGCGCTCGGTATCGATGGAATCAGCCTACTGCTGGTGATGCTCTCCACCATCATCGGATTTATTGCGGTGCTGTGCTCTTGGCAATCGGTGCAAAGTCGCGAGAAGGGCTATTACGCGATGTTCCTGCTGCTGCAGGTAGGAGTGATCGGAGTATTTATCTCGCTCGACGCGTTTCTGTTTTACGTTTTTTGGGAACTTGTACTCATCCCCATGTATTTCATCATCGGGCTGTGGGGGGGGCCTCGCCGGCTGTATGCGGCGATTAAGTTTTTCTTATTTACGCTGGTCGGGTCAGTGCTGATGCTGCTCGGATTGCTGGCGCTCTACTACCTCCATTTTCAGCAGTTCGGGTTCAATTCATTCGAGATTTCGGATCTGATGAAACTGAACATGCCGCTGGCCACACAGCAGTGGATCTTCTGGGCACTGTTCGTCGGATTCGCGGTGAAAGTACCCATGTTCCCGCTTCATACATGGCTTCCGGATGCGCACGTGGAGGCGCCAACAGGCGGCTCCGTAATCTTGGCCAGCGTGATGTTGAAGATGGGAACGTACGGGTTTATGCGCTTCTCGCTCCCGCTTCTGCCCGCGGCGTCGGCGGATCGCGTGGTCGTCCAGATTATCGCGGTGCTCTCGATCATAGCGATTCTTTACGGCGCGCTGGTGAGCCTGGTGCAGCCGGATTGGAAGAAGCTGATCGCGTATTCATCAGTGAGCCACATGGGATTCTGCACTCTCGGAATCTTTACGCTGAATGCGAACGGCCTCGCGGGCAGCATGATCCAACAGGTGAGCCATGGCATCTCGACGGGACTGCTCTTCCTACTGGTTGGAATGATCTACGAGCGGCGGCACACGCGCGAGATCAGCCACTTCGGAGGTCTCGCGCAAGTGATGCCGAAATTCGCCGTCGCTTTCGCGATTGCTATGTTCGCATCGGCTGGATTGCCGCTGCTCAGTGGATTCGTCGGCGAGTTCACGATTCTGCAAGGCGCGTTTCAGGCAAACCGGACCTGGGCAGTGTGGGCCGTCTTCGGAGTAGTGCTGGCGGCGGCGTACCTGCTGTGGCTGTATCAGCGCACGATGCTGGGCAAGATCACGCACGACGAGAATCGGGTGTTACCTGATCTATCGTGGCGCGAAGGCGCGGTGCTGCTGCCGCTGATCGCTTGGACGTTTTGGATCGGCATCTATCCCAAGCCGTACTTCGATATTCTTGCCAAGCCTGTCGCCGAGATCGTGGCACGCGTGCATAGATAAGATGTCGTATTACAGCGCGACCGACAACTTCGTTTTGCTGCCGGCGATCCTGCTCGCACTGTTCGGGTGCGCGGTGCTGTTGCTCGATTTTGTTTTCAGCGGATTGCGCCGGCCGGCGCTACTGGCTTGTACGCTGCTCGGCTTGGCATTCTGCGGCGCGGCTTTGTGGCGGCAACAAGCCTATGTGAATTCGGGCGTGGGCGATCTAATCGCGTTCGGAGGCGCGCTGACCATCGACCGCTTCGCGCTCTTCTTCAATTGGTTGTTCCTGGGCACGTCCGCGCTGGTCGCGCTGGTTTCACTGGGGTATCTGGATCGAAAGAAAACGCCGCAAGCTGAGTATTACGCGCTGATGTTGTTCGCGCAATGCGGCATGTTCTTCCTGGCGGCGGGAACGGATCTGGTCACACTTTTCATCGGCCTGGAATTGATGGCTCTCAGCTTCTACGTGATGGTCGGATTTCTGCGCCGCGAGAAGCGTTCTAATGAGGCGGCTATGAAATATCTGCTGCTGGGCGCGTTTTCGAGCGGCATTCTGGCATACGGATTTTCGGTGTTGTATGGCATCTCGGGGTCCACGCGGCTCAGCGACATTGCGACGGCGGTATCCGCGCGCGGACCTCACGACCCCGTGCTGTTCCTCGCGATCGCAACCACGGCCGCGGGTGCGCTATTCAAGATATCCGCGGTGCCGTTTCACATGTGGGCACCGGATGCGTACGAAGGTGCGCCGACCACGGTGACGGCCTACCTTGCCGTGGCTTCGAAGACCGCGGCATTCGCGCTGCTGCTGCGATTATTTTTGGGGCCGCTGGAATCGGCGCGCACGATCTGGTCGCCAATTCTTGCCGTGGTAGCGGTCGCGACCATGACACTTGGTAACCTCGCGGCGATCAGCCAAAACAACATCAAGAGGCTGCTGGCCTACAGTTCCATCGCGCACGCGGGTTACATCCTGCTGGGCTTAGTGGCCGGAAACGACACTGGAATTCAGGGGATCTCGGTTTACCTTCTGGTCTACACCGCGATGACTACCGGCGCTTTTCTGGTGGTGCTGACCATGAGCGACGGCGAAGACATTGCGGACCTCGGCGGACTGGCGAAACGCAAACCGTGGCTGGCCATGCTGATGCTTTTATTCCTGTTGTCTCTCGCGGGCTTGCCGCCGACCGCGGGATTCTGGGGCAAATACTACATCTTTCTCGCGCTCATTCAAACCGGTCACTACACGCTCGCGGTAATCGCGACCTTATATATCGCGGTCGCGCTGTATTATTACTTCCGCATTGTGCGCTTCATGTTCGCAAGCGACGCGGAAAACCCGGCGCCGGAGACCAGTTTCGGATTGCGGCTGGCGCTGGGAGTGACGGCTGCGCTGACGCTCGGGATCGGCATCTATCCGGAACCGTTCTTGAAGGTGGCGCAGAACAGTCTAATGGGTGCGCCATGAACGCGGTAATTCAACATCCGTTGTTCATACCCATCTTGACGACGCTGGTGGTCTGCGCTGTGTTTCCATTAGTCGCGGGATATCTAGTTCTGATTGAACGCAAAGTCCTCGCCGATTTTCAGGTACGGCTTGGGCCGATGCGCGTCGGTCCGCACGGCCTGCTGCAGCCACTGGCAGACGCGTTGAAACTCATCTTGAAGGAAGACATTATTCCGGAAGATTCCGACCATCTGATCTTCTGGATTGCACCGATCATCTCGACCTTTACGGCACTGACGGCATTCGCGGTGCTGCCGTTCAGCGCGCGCATTTTTGTCAGTGATGTGAACGTCGGCATCCTTGTGATTTCTGCCGTCTCCGCCGTCGGGATTCTCGGTATCATTCTCGGGGGATGGTCGTCGAACAGCCACTATTCGCTGTTGGGATCACTGCGAAGCGCGGCGCAGCTTGTAAGTTACGAGGTGGCGCTCACGTTTGCGCTGCTATCGGCGCTGATGGTCGCCGGAACCTTAAGTATGCAGGGCATTGTCCACGCCCAGCAGCAGCGCGGCGTGTGGTTTGTCTTCGAGAACTTCGGCTTCATGATCGTGCCGTTCGTGGTGTTCCTGATCTCGGCGACCGCGGAGACGAATCGCATCCCGTTCGATCTACCCGAAGCGGAATCGGAACTCACGGGCGGATATCACACGGAATATAGCGGCATCCGGTGGGGCTTCTTCATGCTATCGGAGTACGCCAATTTGTTTGTCGCGTCGGCTGTTGGTGTAACTCTCTTCTGGGGCGGGTGGCTGCGACCGTTTCCGAGCGTTGCGGTGCTCGGATGGTTCTTCGACGCGCTGTTCCCCGCCCTGATCTTCGCAGGGTCGGGCGCTAGCAGCTTTGTGCTGATTCCGAAGCTGCCGTATCGTCCTCACCGGATTTTGATGGGCGTAATTGCAGCGGGATTGGTCGGGTTCGGCGGGTTGTTTCTGATTCCGGCGCTAACTAACTGGTTCGCGCCGGTCTTCTGGTTTCTGTTTAAGATCGCGCTGATCATCTATCTGATGATCTGGTTCCGAGGCACGTTTCCGCGTTTTCGTTATGACCAGTTGATGAACATCGGATGGAAGTATATGATTCCGATTGGCATGGGCGCGGTGATGGTGAACGCGGTACTGGGGATGTGGCGCTAAATTCTTTACGCAAGCCCGACTTGCTAAAATCAAATTTCCCTATGGCGATCAGCGCGGAGTTGCTTGAAATTTTGGTGTGTCCGGCGTGCCGGTCGAAGCTGGATCTAAAGCCGGATGGCAGCGGGTTGCGGTGCGTACAGTGTCACCGGCTGTATCCGATTCGGGATGAGATTCCGGTGATGTTGATCGATGAAGCCACAATTGACGAGTGAAAGTGGGAACGCTCCTTTACAGTCGCGGCTCAGAAATTGCGCGCAGGCGGTAACGGGATGAGGCGCAGTGAGCTTACTGGATAATTTAGAATCCGGCGCGCGCGTTTGCATCGTGCGGCTGCGGTCCCTTGGCGATTGCGTCCTCACTACCCCGGCGATTCAGATATTGAAAGACGCGCGGCCTGACTTGCGAATAAGCGTGGTCGTTGAAACCCGATTCCACGACATCTTTGTGCCCAATCCAGCGATCGACGAAATACTGCAGCCATCGGTCAGCGAGGTGCGCGCATTCAAACCCGATCTCTGCATCAACCTTCACGGCGGCGCGCGAAGTGCCAAGCTGACGGCGTTCTCCGGAGCAAGGTGGCGCGCGGGCTTTGCCAACTTTCGTTTTCCATTCGTGTATAACGTTAAGATCCCGACGGCACAACAGATTCTCAGAGTCGCGCGCAAGGTGCATACGGCGGAGCACGTTGCGTCGGCTATGTTTTACCTGGGCGCGGAGCGTCGCGAAATTCCGCGCGCGCGGCTTTTTGTAAATAATGTGAAGCGGGCGCGGCCTGATGCCTACGCGGTGCTGCACCCGGCAGCGTCGCAACCCGACAAGACTTGGCCGGCGGCTTCGTTTTTGAAAGTCGCTCGAGATTTGAAGGATCTGCAACCGGTGTTCATCGGGGGGCCAGGGGAAGACCTTTCGGCGTTCCAGGAATTTCCGGTGGTGCAAAATGCGCCACTCGAACAGATCAAGCATCTGGTGCGAGATGCGGCGATGTTCGTCGGAAACGATTCGGGACCGGCGCATATGGCGGCGGCGTTCGGGTTGCCGGTGGTGGTGATCTTCGGGAACTCCGACCCGGTCGTATGGGCGCCATGGCGAACTACCGCTGAAGTGCTAACAGGAAATCCGATCTCGGCAGTCACCCCGGAGCAGGTTCTGGAACGAATGCGAGTCCACGCGTGAGCTTCCAACTGCGGCTTCTGGCCTACTCTAAGCGGTACTGGCCGCTGCTGCTGATTTCGGTTTTCCTGATGGCAGCGGTGGGGGCGGCGCATGCTTCGATCGCGCTCCTGATTAAGCCCATCATCGACCGTGTGTTGAATCCGGCGGCGCCGAATACGCCGGTCGAACTGTTCACGATTCCGGTTTTCAATCACACGGTGTATCTCAACCAGATTGTGCCGCCGGGCATTCATAACATCTGGACGATGGTCGCGTTCGCCATCGTGCTCGTGTTCTTAGTGAAGGGCGCGTGCGATTATTTGGCGAACTATCTGATCAGCCTGGCGGGATTTTCAGCCATTACCGACCTGCGCGATCAGGTGTTTGAGAAGGTGCTGCGGCAGAGCGCGCAATTCTTCGAGGCGAACTCCACCGGGCGGCTGATGTCGTCGGTGATGAACGATATCGACAAGATTCAGGTCGCAATCTCAACCATGCTGGTGGACGCGCTGCGCCAAGTGTTTGTAGTCATGGGCCTGCTGTTTGTACTGATGCATAAGGATTGGAAACTCGCGCTCGTTAGCGTGACGGTGCTGCCCTTCGTTCTGGTGCCGACGGCGCGCATCGGGCGGCGGATCCGGCGCACCAGCCGGCGCACTCAGGAGCATGTCGGGGAGCTGAACGAGATCCTGCAGGAGACCATTTCGGGCCACAACGTCGTCAAGGCATTCGGCACCGAAGAGTATGAATACCAGCGCTTCCGAATGGCGGGAACGCGGCTGTTGAAGACCAATCTGCGGTACGCACTGCAGCAGGCGCTGGCTTCCCCCATGATCGAGTTATGCGGCGCGCTGACTATTGTCGCGCTGCTCACTTATGCGCGCACCAGCATTCGCACGGGCAACATGACCGCGGGCGAATTCATGAGCTTCGTGGTGGCGCTCCTCATGCTCTATGAGCCGGTAAAGCGGCTCACGGGCATCCACAACATTTTCGAGCAGGCCATCGGCGCCTCACAGAAGGTCTTCGAATATCTGGACGCGCCGGAGATGATCCGCGACAAGCCGAAGGCGGTGAAGCTGGAGAAGTTCACACAGGCGATTCGCTTCGAAAACGTCAGCTTCACGTATCCCGGCAGCGCGAGTGCGCCCGCGCTGCTCGACGTGAATTTGGAAGTGAGGGCCGGGGAAGTGGTGGCGCTGGTGGGACCGAGTGGCGCGGGCAAGACGTCGCTCGCCAACTTGGTCCCGCGCTTTCAGGACGCCAGTTCGGGAGCCGTGACAATTGATGGGCGCGACGTCCGGGATCTGGCGCTGCGGTCATTGCGACAGAAGATCGGGATCGTCGCGCAAGAGACGTTTCTATTCAACGACACCGTGACGAACAACATTGCCTATGGGCGCGACGTTAGCCGCGAGAAGATTCGCGAAGCCGCGCGTGCAGCGCTGGCGGACGAGTTCATCGAGCGCATGCCAAATGGGTACGAGACGCTGATCGGCGAGCGCGGCGTGAAGCTGAGCGGCGGGCAGAAGCAGCGGCTGGCCATCGCACGCGCCTTGCTGAAGAACGCTCCGATTCTGATTTTGGACGAGGCGACTTCGCACCTCGACACCGAGTCGGAAATGCTGGTCCAGAAGGCCCTGGCAAATCTGATGGCGCAACGAACCGTCATCGTCATCGCGCATCGCATATCGACCATCCGGCGCGCCGATAAGATTGTGGTGCTCGATCGCGGACGCATATCGGAAGTCGGCACGCATGAGGATTTAGTGAGCGGCGGCGGCATTTACCAACGGCTGCACGAGTTGCAATTTATGGTCGCGGCGGTGGACCTTTGAGTGTGGCCCGCAGCATGACGGGATTCGCGCGCGTTCGCAAACCCATACCGGGGGGCGAGGTCGTCGTCAGCCTGAAAAGCGTGAATCATCGGGGTCTCGATTTGCACTTCCACATGCCGCCCGAGTTGGACGAATTCGAGAATAGCATCCGCGGTGCGATCAAAGGCCAGATGAGCCGCGGACATGTGCAAGTGCATGTCGCTCTGAACGGCGAACAATCCGCCGAGCGAGCGGTGAACCTCGATATGCTCGCCGCGTGGCTGGCGGCTTTCGAATCCGCGGCCGCCCGTTTTGAGATCGACAGCAAGCCCGATCTGAACGTGGCATTCCGAATCCCCGGCATGTTTCAGGGCTCCGCGGCGAACGTCAGCGCGGGACCTGAAACCGGGCAGGCGCTGATGGCCGCGGTCGACGATGCGCTTGCCGCGATAAACGAATTTCGCGACCGCGAGGGCGAGGCCATCGCGAGCGAACTGGCGGAACGCACCGCGAGCATTCGCGATCTTGCCGAGAAGATGGAGAAAATCCGTTCGCAAGCCACCAAAGTCTTCCACAAACGGCTGAAAGAGCGCCTGGGTGAGTTGCTGCGTGGCGCCGGGATTGAGCCGCAACGGCTAGCTCAGGAAGCGGCGCTGCTGGCGGACCGGAGCGACATCAGCGAGGAGCTTGTTCGTCTTCGAACCCATGCGGGTGCGCTCGAGGATCTGCTGCAAGCTGCCGGAGAAAAAGGGAAAAAGCTCGATTTCCTGCTGCAGGAGATGAACCGGGAATCGAACACTATCCTCTCAAAGACCGGGGGCCTCGGCGAGCTGGGGCTGACCATTACCGACCTGGCCCTTGCGGCTAAAGCCGAAATCGACAAAATCCGTGAGCAGTCGCTCAATATTGAATAAGCTCAGAGACAAAGGATAAATGAGAAAGCAAAAGTGAGCGCGGTCTTCATTATCTCGGCGCCTTCAGGATCGGGCAAGTCGACCCTGGTATCGAAGCTCTTGGCGACGGTTCCTGGCCTGACGTTTTCGGTGTCATTCACCACGCGCCTGCCGCGCGGGGCGGAGTGCGAGGGCCGCGACTACCACTTTACGACCAGCCAGGACTTTGAAGCGCGCATCAAAAACGGCGAATTTCTGGAATATGCCGACGTTTTCGGCAACTATTACGGCACGCACACCGGGGTGCTCGAGCGGGCCCGGGCGGAGGGCAAGGATCTGGTCCTCGACATAGACGTGCAAGGTGCGGGACAATTGAAGAGGAAACTCCCGGAAGCCGTAACCGTCTTTGTGCTCGCGCCTTCCCGTCAGGTGCTGGAGCAGCGGTTGCGGGCACGGGGCGAGGACCGGGAAGCAGTGATTGAACGGCGTTTAGCCGATGCCGCGCGTGAGATCCGGAACTACGAGAACTACGATTACGTGGTGATCAACGACAATTTGGAACGGTCGGCGCAGACGCTGTCGGCCATTGTGCAGGCGGAGCGGGCGCGCAGGATCAGAATCGAAGAGAGTATCCGGCCAATTCTGGATACGTTTGAAGTGAAAGAAAGCTTGAGGTAATTGGAAATTATGGCGGGACCGAAGAACAATTCCCATTGCACGCTGCCGGACGATCCGGAACAGAGCACGTACAGGTTCATTATTGTGGCGGCCAAGCGAGCGCGGCAATTGCAGGGCGGCGCGCGGCCTTTTCTGCCGACATCGGCCAAGAAAAGCACCATGATCGCCGTGGAAGAAGTTCGCCGTGGGCTGGTGAAATACGAGATCCCCGGCCTTCCCGGTGACGAAGTGCCGCTGCCGGAACCGGCGTAGACACGAGGCGCGGCAATGAACGTGATACTCGGGGTCGGCGGCGGAATCGCGGCTTATAAAGCGGCGGAACTGGCGCGGGTTCTGATTCAACGCTACTGCCGGGTCCAGGCAGTCTTAACCGCGGGCGCGCAGGAGTTCGTACGTCCGCTGACTTTCGCCACGCTCACGCAGCAGAAGGCGATCACGGATATGTTCTCCTCAGAGAACCCGGAAGCGACGCTTTCGAGCGCCGTGGAGCACATTGCCGTGGCGCAGGATAATGAAGTGCTGGTGGTCGCTCCGGCCACCGCAAACGTGCTCGCCAAGATGGCCCACGGCATCGCGGACGATTTTCTTTCGACTCTTTACCTCGCGTTCACGGGTCCGGTGGTTCTTGCTCCCGCTATGAACGATAAGATGTGGGCGCACCCGGCCACGCAGGCCAATCTGGAGATTCTGCGCGCGCGCGGGCACCGGATTGTGGAGCCGGAACAAGGATTCCTTGCCTGTGGCACCACCGGTCCCGGGCGCCTGGCGGAGATTACGCGGATCGCCGATGCTGTTGTGGAAGCTGCGGCGGGTACTTCGCGCGATCTGGAAGGCGAAACCATATTGATCACAGCCGGCCCCACGCGCGAGCCCATCGACCCGGTGCGCTACATCTCCAATCGATCGAGCGGCAAGATGGGTTACGCCATTGCGGAAGCCGCGGCGGCGCGAGGGGCCGAGGTTGTGCTGATTTCCGGGCCCGTCAGTCTGGCGCAGCCACAAGGCGTGAGGCGCGTGTCCATTCAAACGGCACAGGAGATGCATGACCGCGTTTTCGAGGAGCTCGAGGCCGCGAGCATCGTCGTGAAGTGCGCGGCGGTGTCCGATTTTCGATTAAAGGAAGTGCCGGCGCGGAAGATTAAGAAAACGGCGGCACGCATGTCTCTGGAACTTGACCCGACACCCGATATCCTGGCCGAGCTTGGACTTAAAAAGGGCGATCGCCTGCTGATTGGCTTCGCCGCTGAAACCGAGAACCTGCGTCAGGAAGCAGCGCGGAAGCTGGAAGCGAAGAACTGCGACATGCTGGTCGCGAATTTGGTTGGCCTGGAAGATACCGGGTTCGAGTCTGACGACAACGAGGTACTGTTGTCCCTTCGCGGCGGCGAGTTCATCGAAATTCCGAAGGCTTCGAAGCGGCAGGTGGCCGGCAGAATTCTCGATCAAGTGCTCAAACTGCGATTGGCGCGGACGGCGGTGAATGGACGCTGACGCGGTTCGCAAGCGCCTCGAGTTTTATCGGGATCTCGGGGTCAAGCAGATTTACAGGCGCGACCCGGCTATGGCGGTGCCCGAGATCATTCTTCCGTCGCTCGAACCGGAAGGCGATTCACTGCTGCGCATCCTGGAAGACATCGGCGACTGCAAGCGCTGCCGCCTGCATCAGGCACGGAACAAGATCGTCTTTGGCGTGGGAAATCCGCAGGCGCGCCTCGTGTTTGTCGGCGAGGGGCCGGGCGCGGATGAAGACGCCCAGGGTATCCCCTTCGTCGGTCGCGCGGGTCAACTGTTGACCCAGATGATCGAAGGCACCGCAAAGAAGGAAGGGATTTCCCTGCTGCGTGAAGACGTTTATATCTGCAATGTAGTGAAATGCCGGCCGCCGGAAAATCGCACTCCGGAAGCCGATGAGATGGAGATCTGCGGGCAGTTTCTCTACCGCCAGTTGGCAGCATTGAAACC
Organism: Bryobacterales bacterium; assembly: GCA_038229055.1. GTDB lineage: Bacteria > Acidobacteriota > Terriglobia > Bryobacterales > Bryobacteraceae > JANYJA01. The sequence goes on from JBBROU010000003.1 coordinate 65,946, forward strand.
GAAGGCTATCTGCGCGCTAGGATCGACCGCGGCAAAGGCACTGGTGGGAGGGCGCGACGGAGTGACGAAGCTTCGCGGAAAATGGCACAAGTGGCGCGACTTGCCGCTGATGGTGACTTATCATCCATCTTATCTGCTTCGCGCTTACAACGCGAGTGCGAAGCGTGAAGCCTGGGAAGACTTAAAAACCGTCTTGCACTTCGTGTACGACTGATTCAATTTAATCCGGGGCAGGCGAAAATCGCCGCGTCTACCCCGGAATTGTACTTACCAACGGCGGCCGAAGTGGCGCCAGCCGAAAGTGATCACTGGACGTGGAGCGTAGTAAGCCGGCGGATAGTAGTAGGGGTCATTGTACGGCTCGTAGGCCGGATAGTAGGGATCATCATAACTCGAGTAGTATGGATAATAACCAGTCGAGTAATTTGGATATCCGCCCCAACCGTAGTCGGAGAACCCTAGCCCGATACCGAAACTGAAGCTATTGCGGTAGCGGCCATAACCGCGATAGCGATCGTGGTCATAGCCGCGGTATCCGCGATCGTAGCCCCGATATCCGCCGTCATAGGCACGGTTGTACCCGCCGCTATATCCACGATTGTAGCTTCCATAGCTGCGTCCGGACGAATAACCCCCGCGATAGGAGTTGCTGTAAGAGCCGCTCCGGTAACCACCGCCGCTGGAGTAGCTTCCATGCCTACTCCCGGAATAGCCGCCGCGTCTTTGACCGAAGCAGGTCGTTGCTGAAACAGTAAGTGCGAGTAAGAAAATCAGGTTGCGCATGGGTTTTCCTTTCATAGTCGTAAATTCGAATTACAAGCCAAAACCGCGACGGTAACCGTGTCTCGAATAACCGAAACGCGATCCGTAGAAAAACGAAATCCTGGGTCCGAAGTTAGGATATCCATAATAAGGCCGGGGCGGCGGTCCGCAACCGTACGGGCCGCAGCCAGGACGCCCCGCCAGCGGACGCGGCTCGGTTTGATATACACGGTCGTAATCTTCGGATTCCACATATCGGAAGGCCTGTGCGCCGCGCTCGGTGCTGATGGTAACCGGCGTTTCAATCTTGAAGGTGAGTACCGATTCGGGAGTGATGTGGGTATCGTGACCCCGCGTGAGAAGCACGCCGATAAGGCCCGCCGCCGCTCCCGCGCCCGCCCCGATCGCGGCTCCGCGGCCGTAATCCGCGCCTGCGCCGATAGCAGCGCTGACAGCCGTTGTTCCGGCAATCGCGCCAGCGTCACTGCCGACGGAGGTCGGTCCCGACCGATTGATGAGCTGCGTCCGGATCGGTACCTGCTGGCCATCGACCAGCGTCAGGTCGGTGAGCTGAATCACCATCCGGGAGGTTCCCTGTACCCTGCCCGCACGCTGCGATTCCACTACATGGCCGCCGATCATTTCGCCGCGCTGCGCGACGACGATACCATCAACCACCAGCGGACGAGCCAGACTCGCCGAGAAAGCATCGCCCGGTTGGTTGTGAGCCGTCGAGAGCGGCTGGTTGATGCGAACGGTTATATAGGTTCCGGGCCGTACCGTCAGTTGCGCAGGAACCGGCCCGTAGGCCGGCTGCGCGTCCCGTCGATCGTCACGAGGGTCATAGCGGCCGTCATCCCGCCGATCGCGCCGGCCATCGTCGTAGCGGCGATCATCCCGGCCGTCATTGCGACGGTCGTCCCGCGGATCGTAGCGGCCCTCATCACGCGACCCGCTGTCGACCGGCTGCCCATACTCATCGCGCGGAACGCTGCGTTGCGCCGCATCTGGCTCCGCTTGCGCTTGTGCCTGGCCCGGGGGCGGGTCGTCCGCGCGGCGCCAACCTCGGTTAGGTGCGTTCTGTTCTTGCGGATCAGCAGGCGCGGCAGGTTGATCCTGAGCCATCAGACAACTTGCCCCGGCAAACAACACCAGGAGAGATAACGGGGTACCAATCTTCCGAACGGGCAAAGCGAGATGAGGTGTCATTGCAACCCCTGAAATGCACGTAACGGGCCATGATGACACCAAATGTAAGTAGTTGAAAATACGTCGCCCGGACGAAGTTTTCCCCCGGCTATTTTGGCCGCTCTCCACCGCGCTGGTGGATTTCAGCCAGTGCCCACTATTTTAAGATCCCGCGCGCTTCATCGATGTTGAGGAATTGATTCGCGGCCACATTCGAGAATTTCTGCCGGGCACCGCTGGGCCATTCAATCTGAACCAGGTTGACGTTGGTGTCGTGGCCGAGCCCGAAGGTGAGCGCCAAGTCGCTCTGCGAACAGTAGCTACCGCCGCTGCGGACCATGCTCCATTGCTTGCCGCCGGCGCTTTCGATGCGCACGACCGCGCCGAGCGCGCTACGGTTGCTCTTGGTTCCGGATAGCCGGAATTGAAGCCAGTGGTTCTTGTTGCCGCCGTCATTGCGGTAGAGCACCGCCGGTCCATTGCTCGTGGTGAACAGCACGTCCAGGTCGCCGTCTCGATCGAAATCCGCATACGCCGCACCGCGCGCCACGATGGGGCGCGAGAAATCGGTACCCACGGCATTGGAAGCGTTCTCGAACTTCCGGCCTCCGAGATTGTGGAAGAGCAGCGGCGGTTCACGATACTGCACCTTTGGCTGGATACGTCCAATCTCGACCTCGGTATGCCCGTTGGCCGCCAGAATATCCGGGTAGCCGTCCAGATCGTAATCGAAGAAAAACGCTCCGAAAGTTAGACTCAACTGGCTGGCGCGGCCCACCGTCGAGCTAGGTGCTTCATCCACAAAAAGTCCGGTGCCTTCGTTGTGATACAGCCCGAGCATCTGGTTCGAGAAATTCCCGACAAGCAGGTGCGGACGTCCGGAGCGGTCGTAATCGGCCCAATCGACTCCCATCGCCCCGCGCGCGACGCCGTCCTCACCGAAGGCCACGCCGGCCTGGACGCCTTCTTCGGTGAACGTGCCGTTCTTGTTGTTGCGGTAGAGCTTGTTGGGCTGCGTGTCGTTGCTGACGAACAGATCCGGCCAGCCGTCATTGTTGTAGTCGAGGACGGTCACGCCCATGCTCTTGCTGGTCGGGTCGGCGATGCCCGCCTTCACGCTCACATCTTCAAACTTGCCGTTACCGAGGTTGTGATAGAGCTTGGCGGGGCTGCCTTTAGAACTCTCGGGCGTGCAATATGATTTGGTCTGCCCGTCGAGCGAGCACCAAAGATCGGCCTTGGGAGTCCACTGTATGTAATTGGCGACGAACAGATCGGCCTTGCCGTCGCGATCGTAATCGAGCCACGCCGCGCTGGTGCCGAAACTGGCGTTACGGATTCCCGATGCCGCCGTCACGTCGCGGAACTTGCCGTTTCCCTCGTTGTGAAAGAGACGGTCGCCTTCAAGCGCGGTCACGTAGACATCGGGCTTGCCGTCATTGTCGTAATCGGCGATAGCCACCCCGAGCGCGTACATCTCGACGTCGAGGCCGCTGCCGCGCGTAATGTCGGTGAATGTGCCGTTGTGATTGTTGTGATACAAGGCCGAGTAATAGTGCTTGCCGCTCGGCGTCCAATCCTTGCTGTTGATCAGCAGGATGTCGGGCCAACCGTCGCCATCGGCATCGAAGAAGGCGCACCCGGAACCCATCGTTTCGGGCAGGTACTTCTTGCCGAACTTGCCATTGTGATGCGTGAAGTGAATGCCCGCATGCTCAGTAGCGTCGGTGAAATGCACGGAGGATTCGGGCAGCGTGGCGAATACGTGCGTGCCATAGAGCAACAAGCCCGCGGTCAAGATGAGTAAAACCGGTTTCATTGGAAGCTCTCGTGATCGTGAATCTGTTGGCGTTCGTTGTTGTCTTCCGGGCTGAACATGCGGCGCTTGGCGGTGATAGATTGCGCCGATTCTTCGGCTTTGAAGCGGCGGAAGAGCTTCTCTTCGCGCGACGCTTTCTCGTTATCCCCAAGGCCGCGGTAGCTGAGCATCATGGTGTAGTGCATCTGGAGATCTTCAGGATCCACTAGGCAAACTTTTTGCGCCGCCGCAAGCGCGCCGGAATAGTCGCGCTTCAAGAACAGCAGCCGGGCCATCTGATTCAGCACCACGCGATCTCGCGGAGACTTGGATTCGACGGTGCGAAGCGAAGACAATGCGCCATCGTAGTCGCCTTCGGTCTTTTGGATCATGGCCTTGAAAAACCATGCGCGGCCAAGGCTGTTGTCAATGGAAAGCGCCTTGTCGATAAATGGGCGAGCGGCCTCGGTTTCACCTTCCTGAATCAGCGCGCGCGCCACGTTGATCCATCCGTCGGCATAGCCCGGTTCGGCTTCGGTGACGCGGCGGAAAGCGTACTCGGCACCCTTCAGATCGCCTTGCAGCAGCAACCCGATGCCCCAGTCATTCCACCGCTCCCGATCGGCTTTCTGCACCACGGGCCTCCAGACAGGCTCGCCCAGCGGGATCTTCTGCTCCGCCCCGGCGATGGTGATGATTGGCAGATCCGGGATATGGTCTTTGATTTGACCGGAAACATTTTTCGGGATATTGGCGGCGTCGAAGGAATACTCGGCGCTGTTGTGATTGACGTCGATCAGCGACGCGTCCTGCCCGGGCTTCGGCTTTCCGGCGAAGGCGAACTGGGTGTAGTAACGCGAGAATTTCCGATAGTTCAGTCGCGCTTGGAACGTGATGGGGCCTTGGGCATCCTTCGGAATCTTCACGCGGAAGTGGGCCACGTCCGCCGCGCCGGGCTGAATCAGCCGGACATAGAGCACACTCCGCGCCTGCCAGGCATTGCGCTTATTGATGGGGTTGCCGTCGCCATCGAGCTGGTACGCACGATAGAAATGCGCGCCCGGTTCCACGGCGCCTTTGCCGTTGTCTTCCACCTTGCCACTCCAGAAGACGGTCTTGCCGGTCGAATCATGCCCTTGAAGCTCCAGCCAGACATCGAAGGAATCCACGGTGCCGCCTGGAAAGAAATGCCCGATCTTGCGGGTGCGAACCACCACGTCGACGCGCGCCGTTTCACCGGGCTTCAGGACTGCGCCGGCGTGGTTAATAGGCGCTGCGATCTGGCCCACTTCGCGGATCACGGCAGTTCCGGACTGCTCAGCCTCTTCGCCAACCGCCATGCCGGACATGAGTTGCGCGGTATCGCCGCCCGCGCGCCGCACCATCTTGGCATCGCTCTTGTGCTCTGTAATCGGAGAGACCGCGAAAATATCCACGGACATGAAGCCGGACGTCAGAAACTTACGGATCGCGTCCATCTGTTCCCGGTCGTTGTTAACCATCGCGACAGCCATGTTAGCCGCTGGAAAACGGTGCGAATGTATTTGGCCGTCGTGATTGCCGGGATCGTTCGAAGGCACCATCGGCATGTGGCAGCCGGAGCAGTTCATACTCTTTGGCGGATAGTAGAAAGACCGCGCGCCTTCCCCGAAGCCGCTGGCCTGCCAGTTGTCGTAATCGTTAAAGCCGCGAAACCAGCGGTAATTATTGACGGGAATATCCAGATGCACTTTGTGGCAAGTCGCACAGAATTCAGACGCGTCTTTGCGCATGAAGGGCTTCATGAAACTTTGGCGGTGCGGTTCCGGGTTCAAGTAAGTCAAAAAGTGATTGACCGCCAGCATGTATTTGTTCTTGCTCGACGCCAATTCGTGCAGCGGCGGATAAGCCATAGTGAATCCGCCATTACCCATGGAGCTATCCACATGCACAATGGAGTGGCAGGACATGCATCCGAGGCCGTTCTGCGCTTCCGGCGTATCGATCTGATCTTTGATCGGCTGCTCCCAGCGGCCATTGAAAAACACGGCATGGTCGTGGCATCCGGCGCACCACTTACTGGGCTGCGTCGAGTGCTGAGTGTCCTGCATGTACTCGATGGCCTTGCGATAGAACTGATTGTTGAATGACGCGAAGTGATGGGTCGAGCTATTCCACTGCTTATAAATGTCGGCGTGACACTGCCCGCAAGCCTTCGAATCCATGAAGAAGTTAGATGGGATTGTCCCGCCGACGTTGGTCTTCGACGATGAGGGGAAGAACGGCGATTTGGGACCGCCGCCCTCTTCCTGCATGCTGGTCGGGACCGTCAGGGGATTGCGGATGCGGTCATCCGGATTCGGAAACAATCTTTTGTACACGGCTGCGGAGACCGGCAGAAACACCAGCAACCCGAGCGCAATGGCGAAACCGCGCCGCACCGTGCGGCTCTGCCGGCGAACAAAAGGAATCAATGCCAGGACAGTGAACAAGCCGAGTCCGATGTGCAGCCACAATATCCAGCGCTTATCGGAGGTGTTTCCCGTAATCGCCAGATAGACGCCAACCGCCGCCGCGAGCAGGAAAGAACCGAGCGCCGGGATACGCCTGACCATAAAGATCGCGGCCACTGTGAGCACCAGGCCAAGGCCCAGGTGCAGCAGCACATTCGCCATGTACAAAACTGTGGGAGAGGGTAGCGCTGTCAGATACGCAGTATTCAGTAACAGTAAAAAAAGGAGTATCTGTAACCAGCGCTGGCGTGTTTCTTGTGTCATCTTAGACGGGTTAGCGGCATCCGAATGTTAGCCAAATGCCGCTGTTGGGACAATACTACAAACCTATTACGGCGCCACCTACTTAGAAGGAGAAGCGCGCGCTCACCTGGATCTCACGGCCCGGCGTGGAAGCCTCGGTGATGCTGCCGAATTGCGGCGTATTCACGAAGCGATTGGGCGTCCCCAGATTCACCGTGTTCAAGGCGTTGAAGAACTCGCCGCGAACCTGAAAGCGCGCGGTCTCAGTCACAGCGAACTCGCGGACCAGCGAGATATCGAGCGTCTGCATGCCCGGCCCGTAAACCGTATTCCGTCCGACATTGCCGAACGTGTACGCCGGGGGCGCGGCGAAGGCAGCCGGATTGAACCATGTCTGCGCGTTGCGAGTGCCGGGTCCGAAAATGGGCTGCCCGGTATAGTTGGCGCGGATGGGATTCTCTCCGAGGAGCGTGCCGGCATTGGCCGTATCGCCGAACACCGAAATTGTGAGCGGGAAACCGCTCTGCGCCTGGTAGACCGCCGAAGTGCGCCAGTTGCGCGTGGCCTGCCGCGACCAATTCCAGCGATTCACCGACTTCAATTCATACACGGCGCTGATGGAGACGCGGTGGCGAACATCGCAGGACAGGCCCTTCTCCGCGTTCAGATCGTTGTTGTTTTGCGGAATCGACGATTCGAACATGGGCGAACGAAAGTCGGGCGCATTGCTCAGATTCTTCGCGAAAGTATAGTTGGCTAGCAGGCTCAACCCGGCCGAGTAACGGCGACGCAGATTGATGTAGCCTGCGTCATACCAGCTCCGCGCGGTGTTCTCCAGGTAATTGACGCTGCTCACCGGGAAGGTGCTGCTCAGGACGTTGATGCCGGCCGGAAAGACCGTGCCCGGCAGAAAGCTGGCCGTGTGATACGGGCGGCGGGGTTGAATGAGGCCCGCGCCCGGCAGCGCGTTGTTGATCAGGTGAGCGCGCTGCAAGTGCAGGCCGCGCGCGCCTTGATAAGCCATCTCAAGCGTGGTTTCTTTGCCGAGGCTTTTCTGGATGGATGCGCTCCACTGCTGAACGTACTGTGCGGGCGCGTGCGGGTCAAAGGACGCGAAGCTGACCACCGTCTTGCCGAGAACCGGCGCACCGAAGTTGAAGCCTTTGATGGACGGAACGTAGTTATCACTCTGGTTGGTTTCCGGAAACACCAGCGGGACATTGTGCAACTGATTGCACCACGTGTTCATGTCGACCGGTGTATAGAAGATGCCATAAGCCGCGCGAAACACCAGCCCCGCGTTGGGAACCTGATGCGCAATTCCCAAGCGCGGCGCGAAATCTAATTTTTTGGGATAGAGCAGGCCTTTCGGCATCCCTTGCTGCCCGCCGACGAAGGCAGTCAGCTTGCCGTCCTGCACCAGCAGATTGCTCCACTGCCGTTTGACGTCGCTCAGCGGGCTCATGAACTCATAGCGCAGCCCGAAATCGAGGGTGGTGCGCGCCGTGATGCGCCACGTGTCTTGGACGAAGGAATCCGCATACCACTGGCGAAGATCCATGCTGGGCACACCCGCTTGACGCTGACGGACGGCCGGCAGCCCGAGCAGGAAACTCGCGAGCGCCGAACCGGTACCGTCATTGGTCGCGGTCCGGGTGGTGAACCCGTTAGTGAACTGGTAATAACCGCGATTCTGGAAAAAACCCCACATGGGCCAGATGTACCAGCGGTAACTGCCGCCAACCTTCAGGCTGTGCCGGCCCTTTTGCCAGGCGAGCGTATCGCGGCCTTCGAGAATGGTGTCCCACGCGTGCATCGGCGTCGCGGCGAAGGTGTCGCCAATTCCCGAATAGCCCTGCACGTTAAACCAGGGCGCGCCGTATGCGCCCTTGCCGCCGAAGCCAACGCCCTCGATGCCAAGCTGCGAAACAATGTCGTTCGATTCGTTGTTTTGCGAAGAGCGATGCATGCTGAGCCGCGAATACGCAATGGAAGCCGTGTTCACCAGCGACGGCGTGAAGATCCGGTTCCACGAGATAAGCGCGTTCTGCGAAAGATTGTCATGGAACGCTCCAAAGCCGGGCAGGTTTTGCGGCATGAATCCGTTCTCAGAACTCACCGAATAGCGAGCCATCAGGCTGTCGCCGCGATTGAAGACGCGATCCACGCGCAGAGTGCCCTGGTCGGCGAAGTGGCGCTCGTTGCGCTGGTCGAGATAGTTGTTTGCGTCCGCGCCCGATCCGACGACGGTGGGCTGCCCCATCATCGTCATACCTGGCATTCCGCCCATCGACATCGAAGGCCGCGGAACGTATTTGGAAAGCATTGTCGTGGCAACCGGACTCAGCAGGCTTACGGGAATTTGGTTATTCGGGAACTGGTCACGGATGATCTGCGGATTTGCGCGGCTCACCGGCTTGCTGGGGTCGAACGCCGGGTTCTTGTGCGCGCTAAACGGGTTGTAGACGTTGACGCCCGCCATGCTGAAATCGCCGTTGACTTCGTCCGCCGTGGGCACGGTATCGGTCATGGTCATCGCCTTCACTTTGCGGAGGCCTTCGTAGTTGGCGAAGAAGAAAGTCTTCTTGCCCGGGAACGTGCCGCCAAAAGCGCCACCGAAGTTGTTCTGAACCAGGAAATTGCCGCCCGGCATTTCGTTGAATGAGCGAGCGTCCATCGCGCCGTTGCGCAGGAATTCGTAAGCCGAGCCGTGATATTGCGACGTGCCGCCGCGCGTGACGATATTTATCTGGCCGCCGCCCGCGCCACCGAGCTCGGCCGCATAGCTGCCCGTCTGCACTTGAAACTCGCGCACCGCGTCGGGCGAAAGACTGATGTTCTGCGTGTTGAATGTCGGGTCGGTGTTCGTCGCGCCATCGATCAGAAAGTAATTTGCGTTGGGGCGGCTGCCGCCGATGCTGATCGCCGAACTCTGCCCAGGACGCCAGTAGAGCGGATTCATATCGCCAGTCTGCGCGCCGTGCGACATGTGCGAGCCGGGCACGGTCAAAGCCAGATCGAGCAGCATGCGACCGTTGAGCGGAAGCTCGCGGATGGACTTGGTCTCAACCACCTCGCCCAGGCTGACGTCGTCCGTCTTCAGCATCTCCGCGCGGGCCACAACCTCGATGGAGGATTTCGCTTCGCCCAATTCGAGACCGAAATCGGCACGCATGCGCTGGCCGACTTCCATGCGAGCCGTGCGCGTGCTCACCGCGAATCCAGAAGCGAGAACTTCAATCTTGTACTCACCGGGAGAAAGACTGGAGACCTCGTAGAAGCCGCTTGCGTCGGTAAACGCGGTGCGCAACGCTCCGGTCTCAACGCTGCGTACCTGAACGGCGACGCCGGGTAGAACCTTCGAATGCGGATCGAAAACGCTGCCGTTCAGCGTGGCTAAATTACTTTGAGCCGGAAGCAGCGCAGCACAAAACAACAGCAGGAAACACCCTAAAGACTTTGTCACAGTGACGTAAGTATATTGAGCCACCGCGCAAAAACCCATAGCTTGAAAACACTACCGGCTCGTGCTGTTTAGCTTTGATTTTAATAGGCCGGCAGAATGACTCCGAGTCTTCGACGTCGGCCGCGAATGCCTCCGCTTCCTTTTGCGCCGCGCTCCGCAGCCGTTCGGCGCTGCGTTCATTTCGCGCCGTCCAATTTGCGGCCGAGCTTTTCAGCCTTCGGCCCATAAGTTGGATTGTGGCTGATGTGGCCGATCTCGCGACGGCAGAGCGGCTTGTCTCCAGCCAGGTAAGCCACTTGGGCGAGGAACCAACACCGGTACGCCGAACGTCCCCCGGACTCTTCGGCAAAACTCGCGTCGTTCAACGATCCGGTGATATTTCCCAGTTCCAACAGGACATAGGCTCGCAGAACCCGTATCGCCGAATTTTTGGGATTGGTTTCGGTGAGACTGGTTAAGGATGTTAAGGCCAGGAGATGCTTCTTCTGCCGAATCAGCCGGTAGGCTGCATCGACGGAATTTCTTTCTTCCGCAGTCAGGTCTTGCAGGGGTTCCGCCAGGGCTTTGAGGTTGAGAACCGGCTGCACGCTTCGGGACGGGGCAGCCGCGGGCTGGGCCTGCGGGGACGCGGACACCAGCCCTGAAGCGAGCCCAAGTAAAAGCAGCAGAACCGAAGTCCGCCCCGCGAAGTCTCTCGTTTCGATGTTCATGATCATTCCGGCATCGACAACCGCGGCTTCCACTGGACTACGACGTGGTCGACGGAATCAATCCTAACATCATGTTAAAATTGATACTTACCCAATCCCATGGCTGACCAGGAAAATCCTCCGCAAGGACCACCCGCGCCCCCGCAACTGCCGCTTCCAGGCGGCGGCGATGGCGGGGGAGATAACAAGAACATCATTCCCATCAACATCGAAGACGAGATGCGCCGGTCGTATCTCGATTACTCGATGAGCGTGATCGTGGGCCGCGCGCTTCCCGACGTTCGCGATGGCCTCAAACCCGTGCACCGGCGCATTTTGTGGGGCATGCATGAGCTGGGTCTTGCCCCTAACAGGCCCACGCGCAAATGCGCCAAGATCACCGGCGACGTGATGGGCAAATATCACCCGCACGGAAACGCGCCGATCTATGACGCCTTGGTCCGCATGGCGCAGCCGTTCAATATGCGGTATCCACTGGTCGATGGTCAGGGAAACTTCGGCTCGGTGGATGGCGACCCGCCGGCGGCGGAGCGGTATACCGAAGCGCGCCTCTCCTGGATCGCGACGGCGATGCTGCAGGATGTCGATAAGGAAACTGTCGATTTCCGGCCGAACTATGACGATAGCGAGCAGGAGCCGGAAGTGCTCCCCGCGCGCGTTCCGAATCTGCTGATTAATGGGTCCTCGGGGATTGCGGTCGGCATGGCGACGAATATTCCGCCGCACAATCTGACCGAAATCATCGACGCGACCATCGAGATCATCCGCAAGCCGGACACCCCGCTCGAGCGTATTCTGGAGCTGGTGCCCGGTCCGGACTTTCCGACCGGCGGATACATTCTGGGGCGCCAAGGCATTCTGGACGCCTATGTTCGCGGCCGCGGCTCGCTAAAGATTCGCGCCAAAGCGACCGTGGAACCGATGGGCAAGGATCGCGAGCGCATCGTGGTTACCGAAATCCCTTACCAGGTGAATAAGGCGCGCTTGATCGAGCACACCGCGTCTTTGGTCAACGAGAAGAAGATCGAGGGCATTTCCGAGATTCGCGACGAGAGCGATCGCGACGGCCTGCGCATCGTGTACGAATTGAAGCGCGGCGAGCAGGCGGAGGTGATTCTCAACAACCTCTATAAGAACACCCAGCTTCAGATCAGCTTCGGCATTATCAACCTCTCCATTTGTAATGGGCAGCCGCGCGAGCTCGGGATCATCTCCACGATTAAGTATTTCATCGAGCACCGCGTTGACGTGGTGCGGCGCCGCACCGACTACGAACTGCGCAAAGCGCGCGATCGCGAGCATATCCTTCTCGGTTTCCAGATCGCTCTCGATCATCTGGATGAAGTGATCCGGCTGATCCGCGCCTCCGGTTCGCCGAAAGAGGCGCGCGAGGCGCTGTCAACCGCGTTCGCGTTCAGCGACAAACAGGCGCAAGCGATCATCGAAATGCAGCTCCAACGCCTGACGGGCATGGAGCGCCAGAAGATTCTGGACGAGTTGGTGGACATTCAGCGCCGCATCTCTGAGTACCTGGAGATTCTCGGTTCCGAGAAAGTCTTACGCGATCTAATCATCAAGGAACTGAAGGAAGTCCAGAAGGATTACGGCAACGAGCGCCGTACCAAAATCATTGAAGATCAGGGTGAGATCCGGCTCGAAGACTTGGTAGCCGTGGAGGACGTGGCCGTTACGGTGACGCACGGCGGCTATCTCAAGCGCACCTCTGTAGATACGTATCGGCGACAGATCCGCGGCGGCAAGGGCCGTATCGGCATGGGTACTCGCAATGAAGATTTCGTCGAGTACTTCCTGGTCGCCTCGACGCATGCGTATCTGCTGATCTTCACCAACATGGGCCGCGTCTACTGGCTCAAAATCTACGAAATTCCCGACGCCACCACTACCGGCAAGGGAAAGAATATTTCGAACCTGATCAATCTGCAGCCGGACGAAACCGTGAAGGCGTTTTTAGCGGTGCAGGACTTCGTGCCGGATCGCTTCATCGTGATGGTGACGAAGTTCGGCGTCATCAAGAAGTGCGAGCTCACCGAATTCAACAATCCTCTCGCGAGGGGCATCATTGCGGTCGGGATCGATGAAGGCGACGAGTTGATTGCGGCGCGACTGACCAACGGCAAAAATCTGATCTTCCTGGGCTCGCATGAGGGCCAGGCAATCAAGTTCGAAGAGGGCCAGGTGCGCCCGATGGGCCGTCCGGCGCGCGGGGTTCGCGCGATGGATTTGGCCGAAGGCGATTACCTGGTGGGTGCCGAAGTGGTGGAAGAGCCGGGGCTGATTCTCTCGATTTCCGAGAACGGTTACGGCAAGCGGACGCCGTTGAAGGACTACCGGCTGATTCACCGCGGCGGCAAGGGCGTCATCAACATGAAGACGAACAACCGCATCGGCGACGTGGTAGCGATCCTTTCGGTGCGGGACGATTCGGATCTGATGATCGTCACCAAGGACGGCAAGATGATCCGCATCGAATCGGGCGAAATCCGGCAGACCGGGCGTTCGACGCAAGGTGTGCGGCTGGTGCGCATGGACGAAGGCGACCACGTCGCCGGGGCATGCGTGATTCCGGAATCGGAAGATGTGCCGGAGGACGGCTCAAACGGCCAGGGGAGCCTGCCGCTTCAGTAAAAGGGGCGGCGGCATTATTTCTGGAGCCTTCGCGAATACTTGCGAAAGCAAGAGATCGTGTAATAGAGCCCCCAACCGATCACGAGACAGGTCACGAGAATTAAGACGATCGAAAAGATCACAGAAGAGAACATGGCAATGGCACCTCTTGACCCGATGATAGGAAAAGCTGCTTCGGCAGTCGTTCGCAATTCGTAAAAGTGTTGTAAGATCCGCAAAATGGGTCGCGAAGCTTTGTGCCGGTGTCAGTGGGGGTCGGAGAGTGCCGACGCCAAGGTTCTGCTCGAGGGTGGCGAACTGATCGTTCGGGGCCCGATTCGTCGCCGCACGAGCGTTGCGGACCTGAAGGATATCGCGGCCAAGGGCGATCGGTTGACGTTTCGAGTGGGCAACGATGCCGTCGTTCTAACTCTGGGAGCTGCCGCGGCGGAACGGTGGGCTGCCGCGATCGCCACCCCGCCTCCCACCTTGGCAAAGAAACTCGGCATCGCCGATGGTGTGCGCCTCCATGTAGTCGGCAAAATCGACGACGATGAGCTCCGGCAAGCGCTGAAGGGCGGCATCGAAGCGGGCGGCAAATCAATCCAATTGATCGTGGCTCGCGTAAACACTCATCGTGAACTGCAACTGGTCTTCTCCGACTGCGTCACCGAGCTAAACGCGGGAATTCCGTTATGGATCGTTTATCCCAAGGGGCCCGCCCAGGACTTGCGAGAATCGGTGGTCCTCGAAGAACTTCGCGGCCACGGGATGGTGGACACCAAAGTCGCAGCGGTTTCCACTCGCCTCACCGCGATTCGATGCACCGTGCGCAAGCAGTAGAGTAACGAACAATTTACAAACGGCTCGATCCGGCTCTCGCCACTGAAGTAAATCTTTCGCGCAAAACCACGCGTGCCGGTACACCATACTGGCGTGAATTTAAGGTTCCGCGAAAGTTAACCTCAAAAACTAAGGAATATTCCATTGTCGCGACGCGCTATGGCACAATGGGTACCCAGATGCTATTGGTGTGACGATGCGCTTGGAAAAGTTTGTCCGCCCAGCCCGGCCGTTTCTCTTCCTCGCTATTTCCTTGACTGCCGTTCCGCAATCGCCCGCGCAGACACTCATGCAATCCTCCGGCCCCGGTGTGCCGGTCCGCGTCTTCGCTTCGGATTCCGCCATTCTGGCCGCTCACGAGAACCGAAAGGATCTTCCGTGTACGGTGACGCCGATCAAAGCTTCGCTCGGTTTCGATCTCCGATTTCATGCCGGTTATGAAGTTGCCGTCCCGTTGAAGGATCTGGCCGGATCGAGCGATCTGCTCACTATGATTTTCCGCGTTGCGCCCGAGGGGCATTCTGACGAGCCCGTGTATTTTTCGCAGCGCGTCAATGTTCCAAAGATCGACGAGAACGCCCCCGGTGACGCTTACTTGCAGGGCGGCTTCGATGTCGGCGAAGGCAAGTATGAAGTGGATTGGCTGATGCGTGACCGCGGTGAACGGGTGTGCGCATTCAATTGGGAGACCGAAGCCGCGCTGCCGCCCAAGGACAAGCTGGTGAAGCTATCGATTCCGGCTTTCACGGTGGACGCGTCCGACCAGGAGCCCTTTAAAGACGAGCCGCCCGTGACGCGGGACCAGGCCAGCGGGCCGTTGAACGTAAAAGTGATGATCAACTTTGCGCCGCAAAAATTTTCTTCGGCGACGCTGCAGCCGCTCGACATGAACGCGCTGATTTCAATTCTGCGGAACATCTCGCGCGAGCCGCGCATCTGCAAGTTTTCGGTGGTCGCCTTCAACATGCAGGAACAGCGCGTAATCTACCGGCAGGACCAGTCCGAACAAATCAACTTCCCCGCCCTTGGTGATTCGCTGAATTCTCTAAGTTTGGGAACGGTGAATCTGAAAACCCTCGAGCAGAAGCACGGCGATACCGAGTTTCTCACCAACCTCATCACCAAGGAGATGGCCAACGACCATCCCGATGCCATGATCTTCGCGGGTCCGAAAGTGATGATCGATGAAGCGGTGCCCCAGGAATCGCTGAAGGAAATTGGCTCCATCACATACCCTGTGTTCTACATGAACTACAATCTGAATCCGCAGAGCAACCCTTGGCGGGATGCAATCGGAAACGCCGTGAAGCACCTGAAAGGGTACGAGTACACCATCTCGCGACCGCGCGATCTTTGGGTCGCCTGGTCCGAGATCATGGCTCGTATTGTAAGATTAAGAGTGGGAAGAAGCACTTCGCCGTCCTCTTCCCAGTGATTCATGCGCGTCTATATTTCTCTTTTCCTGACTTTTGCCGGCATCGCATTTGGGCAGCAGTTCAAACATCCGGATAATCTTGCTCCGAATATTCCGACTCCCCAACTCGTGGTGGAGCGGATGCTCGAAGCCGCGCATCTCAAGCCGGGCGAGATGGTCTACGATCTGGGCTGCGGTGACGGCCGCATTGTCATTACCGCTGCGCAGAAGTTTCAGGCTCGGGCCGTGGGCATCGAGCTATCGCGCGACATTTACGAAAAGACTTCGGCGCGTATTCGCAACATGGGCTTGGAAGATCGCGTCACGATCGTGCACGGCAATGCGCTGCACACAGATCTGAGCCCCGCCGACGTGGTTACGCTCTATCTGCTGACGAGTTCGAATGAGCGGCTCAGGCCGGAGTTGGAGAAATATCTCAAACCGGGTTCGCGCGTGGTGTCGCACGATTTCGAGATCCGCGGCTGGCATCCGGCGGTGATTGAAAAGCTTGAAGCGGACGGGCGCGTCCACTCGATTTTCGTTTACGAAGTAGCCGCGCATAAGAAGTAGCGGACCCCAACGGCGGGCACGCAAAGACGCGGAGCACGCAAAGAGTTCCTTTCTTAGCATGGGGGGAGCGTACCGAGATTCTCATACCGCGAATATTAAGCGTTCTCTTGGCTTTTTCGGCCTGTGCATTCGGTATGTTCACCGCAATTTTCGCAGCGAGACAAGTAAGGGCGAACAGCTCCTGGCCGAAGGTAATCGCGACGGTCGAAGAGATAGACGTTAATCCGATGCCGGCCAACGCTTATGGAAATATTAGTCTTAAGCTGCGATATTGGAACGGTTTCTCGGATCGATTTGCGTGGGCTAACCAATCGTTCCTGCCTGGGCGAGGAGCCCCGCTTGCACGCGAATATGCGGTCGGCACGCAGCATAATTTGGCTCGATCCCGCTACGGCTGGCCTGGCCGAGGTGGAACTTGGCTGGAATTTCCAAACCTGGTTCGTGCCTTTGGGTACTGGAGTTTTCTGCCTGTGCCTTTTGTGGGCTGCCAGATATTTTTGGCGATTCCGCTAGGTGCCAGCCCAGTCGGTGTTCTCTAGTCGATTCATGCGAGGGTAACGGCGCGTTCATTGAGTTGTAAGGCGCACGCGGTATCTAAGGTACATGCAAACTGTTGAAGCTCCCAATGCGGGAGGGTTGTCGCTTGCATTTCTGAATCGGCAGCACACGGCGGGGACCGCGGGAAATCCGCTGATGCAAAAACTGCTCGCAGTGGATGCGCTGCGCGAGTTGTACGGGAAAATCAAACTCCCGGCGGACTGCTCCATCATGGAGAACCTGCTGCGGGCGATGGCAGTGAGCTACACGGTCGCGGATGCGGATTTGGCGCGCATCCCGACGGCGGGCCCGGTCATCGTGATGGCCAATCACCCGTTCGGATTGATCGAAGGAGCGATCCTCGGGACCCTTTTGGCGCGAGTTCGTCCGGACGTCAAAATCATGACGAATTACCTGCTGGCTGAAATATCGGAGCTGCGGGATCGCTGCATATTCGTCGATCCCTTTCAACAGAAGAGTTCGGGCACAATGAATCGCCGGGCCTTGAAGCAGGCCGTGGCGTGGCTGAAACAAGGCGGCATGTTGGCGGTGTTTCCGGCGGGTGAGGTTTCGCATTGGACTTTTCGCAATGGCGGGATTTCCGATCCGAAGTGGAGCGAGACCATCACGCGGCTGATTCGCATTACGAATGCCTCGGCGCTGCCGCTCTTCTTCAAGGGAGCGAACGGAATTTCGTTTCAGGTCATCGGGATGCTGCATCCACGGCTCCGGACACTGTGTCTTCCACAGGAATTGCTGAACAAAGCCGGCAAAACGATGGAGGTTCGAGTGGGCACGGCCATCGCGGCGAAGACAATCTGCGCCATTCGCAGCGACGCGGAAGCAACCCGTTACTTACGGTGGCGGACATACCTTCTGACCCATCGGGCAAAAGAAGCGACGCGGGTTCAAAAATCGCCGGAGCCGCTTGTTGCGGCACAGCCAGTTGGCAAAATGCGCGTGGAGATCGATGCCCTGCCCGCCGCGCAACTCCTTCACGAAGGTGAAGAGTTCGCGGTCTACATCGCCGCGGCCGCGCAGATCCCACTCCTCATGCGGGAACTCGGGCGGCTTCGCGAGATCACTTTCCGGGATGCCGGCGAAGGCACAGGGCGCGCATTCGATTTGGATGTGTTCGACGCGCACTATGAACATCTGCTTCTCTGGAATCAGCGCAAGAGCGAGTTGGTAGGTGCGTACCGAATCGGCGATACCAGCAAGATCCTCCCGTGCTCGGGAGTCAAGGGCCTGTATACGAGCACTCTGTTTCACTATGACGCGCGTTTTTTCCAGAGTATCGGCCCCGCGCTGGAATTGGGCCGCTCGTTCATCCGGCCCGAGTATCAGAAGAAATATGCGCCGCTGTTTCTGCTTTGGAAGGGATTGACGACCTATATCGGCCGCCATCCGGATCATCCAATTGTGTTCGGCGCCGTGAGCATCAGCAACGAATATACCCACGCGTCACGGCAGTTAGTTGTGAATTACTTTCAAGGCAGTCAGGACAGGCAACTTTCTCAACTTATAAAACCTCGCCGCCCCTTTAGAGGCGGCGTCATCCGGGAATGGGAACGGTTCGAGCTGAGTACGGTGTTGCCCGATCTGGACGCGCTGTCGGCTCCCATTGCGGATATGGAGATCGATGGAAAGGGCGTGCCGATTCTGTTAAAGCAGTATATGAAGATGGGCGGGAAGCTGCTCGGGTTCAACGTCGACCATCAGTTCTCGAACACCCTGGACGGACTGTTGATGGTGGACGTTCGTGAAACCGATCCGGTGCTCCTGGCCCGCTATATGACCAAAGAAGGGGTAGACGCATTCCGGCGATACCATGCCGCGGACCTGCGGACCGCTGGCTAATCAGATCGCCTTGTAAAACACGGTGGTGTCGCACCAGGAGCCGTCGGGGAACAGCGCGTAATTGGGGATCACGCCGATTCGAATCCAGCCGAGTCGCGCGTATAGCCTTTCAGCAACACTGCCCGTAACAGTGTCCAGCACGAGCAGACTCTTTCCGGCGCCGCGAGCGGCCTTTTCGAGATGCTCCATCAGACGGCTGCCGACTCCCTGACCGCGGACGGACGGCGAAACCAGCAGCTTCGCGACGTCCGCTCGATGAGGCTGATTCGGGGGCGTCGCCTTAAGCAGTTGGACAGTTCCGACCAGTTCCGAATCGAGAAATGCCGCGAGCAAGAAGCGTTCGCCCGCTTCGACGTGATTGCAGACGGACTCGAAGAAGCGCTCCGCATCGGCTTTCGAGAACGGCGCCATGAAGCTGACTGATGCGCCGGCCGCGACACAGTCGGCGAGCACGGCGGCGAGTGCGCTGCAATGCCGACGGCCTTCCGCCGCGCTCAGGACTCGAACCTCGATCGCACTCACTACTTACTTACTTTCCGGACTGCATCGCTTTGATGTTCTTCTCGGCCTGGGCTTGGTACGGGCTGCGAATTGCGGCGCACATCTGATTGAACCGGATGGCCTCCGGAATTTTCTTCATCTTGTAGTTAGCTAAGCCGAGTAGGAACGTGGTTTCGCCCTTCAGATTATTGTCGCCGGAAATCATGGGCAGAGCCAGGCGCAGCTCCTTATCGGCTTGGGCGAACTTATTCTGATCCATGTAAGTCTTCCCGCTCCACTGGTGGCCGAGCCCGATGATGAGGTTCTTGCGCTTGTCCCAATCCGCATCGCTGACGCCTTCAGGCTTGGGCTTGGCAGACATCACGTCGACCATCTTGGTGGAGTACGTCAGCACCTTATCGGCATTGATCTTCTTCTGCATGTAACTGTCGGTAACCACCAGCAGCATATCTTCATTCGTCTGATCGGTGGCCAGGATGTTCTCGGCGAGCGCCACCGCCTTGGCATTGTCACCCATCTGGCGGTAAGCGAGGAACTCTTGCTGCGCCATCTGCGGCAGATACTGACTCTTCCCATTGCGAGTGCGAAGCGCGTTCACCAACTCGAGCTTCTTCTTGGGATCGGTAGACTGCAGCGCCGCCGCAAACAACGAATATTCGGTGTACTGGGCAACCTGCTTGGCATACTCCTGATGTTTTTTCCAGTTATCCAGTTCGTCGGCATCTTTGGGCTCCGGAGCGGCGAGAGCTTTCTTTGCGTTCTGATCGGTGCGGTCGGACCACTTCAGTACCAGCGCCAGGTCCTTCTTGCCTTCCGCGGCCTTCAGGTTCTGAAGGGCAGCTTCGGTGTCGTCGCCATTGA
Source organism: Bryobacterales bacterium (assembly GCA_038229055.1). Classification (GTDB taxonomy): domain Bacteria; phylum Acidobacteriota; class Terriglobia; order Bryobacterales; family Bryobacteraceae; genus JANYJA01. The sequence continues at coordinate 85,816 of JBBROU010000003.1, forward strand.
GTGCAAGCAGTTTGTCGCCAAGGCTGAGGGCCTCGTCGAACTTGCCGGCTTTGACGTACGCGGGCTGAAGCTGCTCATAGACCCAACCGATCGATGGGCTCGCGGGATAGGTGGTGACGAACTCTTCCAGCAGCGGCGTCTTCTTGGCATCGTCGGCTTCCTGGCCGATCTTCTGAAGCGCCTGCCCCTCGGGCGTGGATGCGTCGATGATGGGTGTGTGCTGCGCCGCCAGCGTCCCCGCGGCAAATAGGGCGGCAAGTAAGATGTTCCTCAATTTTGAATACCTCTGGACAGGTATTCTATAGCAAAAATCGCGATCAGCGAGGTTCCGTGTTCCGGAGTTCTTCGGCACGGTCTTCGGCAACCGTGTCATTCAGAAATGTGCCTGCGCCGCTCTCGATACCGGCAAGGAATTTGATTTTCGTAGCGCTTCGCTGGATGGGGAAGAACGCGACGTGAAAGTGAAAATATTCGTGGGTCCCGCGCACCGGGGCTTGCCGGACCAGCATCATCAGCGGCATCGGGAAGCCGTAGAGATGGTCGTACTTCACGCGGATTTGCTTGATGATGTTGGCGAGGTCGGTCTTCTCGGCATCCGTGAGATCGGCAAGCGAGGCGACGTGGCGGCGAGCGTACAACTGCACTTCGGTTGGCCAGCGCGCCCAGAACGGCACGAAGGCGACGAAGCTGGAGTTATCGCAGACGAGGCGTTTGGCTTGGGCGATCTCTTCATGCAGCACCTTGCAATAGAGACAGTCGGCTTCAGCTGAAGCGGCATCGAGTTCGCGTTGAATAAGCGGGGGAATGAACGGGAACGCGTAAATTTGGCCGTGGGGATGCGGCATGGTGACGCCAATTGCTTCACCGGTGTTCTCAAAAATGAAAACCTGAACAACATCGGGATTGGCGGCGAGTTCGATGCTGCGGCTCGTCCACAGATCGACCACTTGGCGCCAGCGGTGAGCGCTCATCTGCGATGGCGCCAGGTTGTGATCCGAATGATAGAGCACGACGTCGCACGAGCCGCGCGCGCCGGTACTGCCGTATAGGTGCGCTTCCGAGGGATCGAATGGCCGGTTTTCCGCGCTGAGCGCGGCGAAATCATTGGGGTAAATTAAGACATCGTACTGGTCGGGCACGTTTCCCGATCCGGGGCAAAAGGGGCACCAGTTCTTGGGAAGCTGAGGACGATTTTGACGGTTGGCCGCGACACCAACCCACTCGCGCAAGAACGGATGCCAGCGTAGGTCACTCACGTCTTTCATTGTAGAGCGAGCAGGTTTGCGGGGGCCGCTATAGTCATAGGGATGGAAGAGATTTGGGAGCGTTATGCGGACCACTTTCCGGTGCGCGAAAAACTGATTTATCTAAACCATGCGGCGGTGGCGCCGCTCTCGCGCGATGCGGCCGATGCGATGAAACATCTCAGTGATGACGCGGCGCAATTCGGCAGCCTGCACTATGACCAGTGGCTCGCGACCTATGAGGGCGTGCGCACCGCGACGGCGCACCTGATCAACGCTTCGCCGCGCGAGATTGCGCTCGTGAAGAATACCTCCGAGGGGATCGCAACCATCGCCATCGGAATGAAGTGGAAAGCCGGCGACGTAGTAGTTGCGTTTAAGGAAGAGTTTCCGGCGAATATTTATCCGTGGAAGCGGTTGGAATCGCAGGGTGTGGAAATCCGTTGGCTTTCGGTGTTCGACGACTTGCAGCGCATCGACGAGGCCTGCCGCGGCGCGAGGTTGTTGGCGATTAGCTACGTGCAGTATTTGAGCGGATACCGGGTCGACATCAATGCCATCGGCGAAATCTGCACGCGGCATAGGTGCTTCTATTTCCTCGATGCGATCCAGGGTATGGGCGTGTTTCCGATCGACGTGAAGCGGGCGCGCATCGATGCGCTTGCGGCCGATGGACATAAGTGGATGCTCGGCCCGGAAGGGTGTGGCGTGCTTTTCGTGCGCCAGGGCGTGCAGGACGAGATTGAGCCCGTTGAGTTCGGGTGGACGAATGTGGCGCACTTCAACGACTACGCTTCGCGTGACATGAGCTTGCGCGCGGACGCGGGGAGGTATGAGTGCGGGACGCTGAATACGGTCGGTTGCTATGGGCTGCGCGCGTCGATTGAATTGCTGCTGCGGGTGGGCGTTGCCGAGATGGCTCCCGCGGTCCAGGCGCGCGCGGATCAGATTTACGAGGGAGTTCGCGAGCTCGGGTTCGAAACGTTGGGGCCGGAGCGAACGCCGGCGAACGGCGCGGGCATCGTGGCATTTCGGCAAGTCGGCGTTGAAAGTCATCTGATCGTGCGCCGGTTGAAGGATGCCGGGATTGCGGCGGCCCCACGGCAAGGATGGGTGCGTGTGTCACCACATTTTTATATTCGTCCCAGTGATGTGGAGACGTTGTTGGGAGAGTTGCGGAAGTGAAGCGACTTTACGTAGCGGC